>NZ_JAIQXR010000015.1:0-128247 GCF_020166615.1 Sphingobium sp. 3R8
GGCGACAAATAGGTCTTTCCGAAAGGAGCAGCTACGCGACCGCCTGCAAACCCTTGCGCTGGATGATCGACAGAAGGCGCAGGGCAGGTCCACCGGGCCGCTTCACACCGCGTTCCCAATCCGAAACAAGATTACGCGAGACGTTGAGATAGGCGGCGAACACCGGCTGCGAGACATGCTCACGCTCGCGGATCGCCCGGATTTCGTCGCCTGCCAGTGCAGGGGCGGGGGCAAGGCACGTTTCATCGAATGTACGCAGCGTCGCGCGCGACACCACGCCCGCGTCGTGGGCGTCGCTCATCATTTCATGGATCGCGCCCGCAATCTCGCTGCGATAGCCCTTATCCTTCATCACGGTTCCCATCGTCTATCTCCACCAGCGTTCCCAACGTTACCAAACGGTCCAGTTCCCCAGCGCTCCATTCCAGTGCCTCGCTCGCCGCGTCGCGGAGCAAGGCCAGGTCCGCCTTTGATATGTTCGCCTGCGCACTCTTGGCGAACCCGAAAGCGAATATCGCCTTGTCACCCTGCCGGAACAGGATCAACGTGCGATAGCCGCCCGACTTACCTTGCCCAGTGCGCGCGACCCGCTGCTTGATGACGCCGCCGCCAAGATCGGCATCCATCAGACCGCTTTCTGCGCGCTCCACGGCTTCACGAAGCGAGGCGTCGGCAATCCGCTCTTTTCGCGCGAAGCGCTCGAACCAACCATTTTTGAAGATGCGCGCGATGGCGGTTCTCCTGCTCTCTGAGGTTGCATATAACACTTAGCGTTATATTTCAACCTGGATGGGAAGGAACGACACGGTATCGGCCTTCTTGACAGCGCATAGGGTGCGGGAGAACATGAGTTTGCTTCATGACGCTTTCGACGGTGGTCCTTTCAAAGGAGCCTCCCATGAACGACTCGACCTAACGCCTGCTGGCTGTCCCCTGAGACGGGGCGGATGAGAAGGCTTGGCGTGAAACTTTGGTACAGGCTGGGAAAAAATCTTCGCTGATCGCTATCAGTGAGAAGCCTACGCCAAATTCCGCTGTCTTCCGCCGCTGACCGCCAATTTCCGCCAGCGTTCTCCGACCCATGAAAGCGTAGCTGCCTGCGCGCCCGGAACACTCTTGTCCGGGACGGCAAGGCATCCAATGCTCGTGGCCGGGGGCGCGTGCAACATCCCGATTTGAAGAGACTGCCCCATGAACAACCCTGATCGTATCATTCGCCTGAAAACCGTCCTCGCCCGCACAGGGCTTTCCCGCACGACGCTTTATCGCAAAATGGGCGAAGGCACTTTCCCGCGCCAAGTGAAGATCAGCGTCCACGGCGCTGGCTGGCGCGAGTCCGCCATCAACCGCTGGATTGCCGATCCGGTAAGCTATCGGGAGGAGTTGGGCGTTTGATCATGTTGCCGTGCCCAACCTGTTGCAGGCGTGGGCACGGCAACATCTACGGCTTGCGATCAGGCGGCTTGGCTCTTCGCCTTACCGAACTTGCCGGTTAAGACCTTATGCCCGTCGCGCAGCAAGTCGAGATGGTCGGACCAGTGCTGCATCATGCGGACCCGCTCGTCCCAATATTCGCCCCGCGTGTATGCGCGACGCACGGCGTTGTTGTCGCAATGGGCAAGCTGCCGCTCGATCGCGTCGGGATGCCATAGTCCCATTTCGTTGAGCAGTGTCGCCGCCATCGCCCGGAAGCCGTGGCCGGTCATTTCATCCTGTGCGAAGCCCATGCGCCGCAACGCGGCGTTGATGGTGTTCTCTGACATGGGCCGGTCCACCGAGCGGAGCGACGGGAACAGGTAGCGGCTATAGTCGGCATCATGTTCGATGGTGCCAAGGATCGCCAATGCCTGCCGGGAGAGTGGGATAGGATGGGCGCGGCGCATTTTGGTCTTGTGCGCCGGGATGGTCCACAGCGCCTTGTCGAAATCGAAGTCGGCCCATTCGGCATGGCGTAGCTCGCCTGGGCGCACGAACACGTGCGGAAGCAGTTGCAGCGCTGCTTTGGTGTTTGCAAAACCCTCGAACGCCTCAATGGCGCGCAACAGTCCGCCCGCATTGTCCGCGCTGGTGATGGCGGCCCTGTGGACGGGCTTGGGCGCGATGAGAGCGCCGCGCAGGTCGGCTGCCACGTCACGCTCCGCGCGCGCCGTGGCGATGGCGTAGCGGAATATCTGGCTGCACGTGCTGCGCAGGCGCTTAGCCGTCTCGTAGCGGCCCTTGCCCTCCATTTTACGCAGCATGGTCAAGACCTCCTGCGCGGTGATGGCGGTGACAGGGCGCTTGCCAAGCGACGCATTGATTAAGGTCAGTAGCCAGCGCAGCTTCTTCATTGTTACGGCGGAACGGCCTTCGCGTTCGACTTTCACCAGCCATTCGTCGGCAACCGCCTCGAAGCTGTTGGACGCGGCCACGGTCGCGGCAATCCGATCCAGCCTGATCTTCTCGGCAGGATCATTCCCCTTCGCCAGCATTTTGCGGGCGGCGTCGCGCTGCTCGCGGGCATCGGCAAGGCCGATGTCGGGATAAATCCCGAAGGCCAACGTCTTTTGTTTGCCAAGGTGGCGATAATTCATCCGCCAGTAGCGCCCACCATTGGGTGCCACATAGAGGAAAAGGCCATCGCTATCGGTGAGTTTATAGGGCTTGTCTTTGCCCTTGGCGTTTTTGATCGCAGCGGCGGTGAGCGCCATGATGGTATCTCCTTTTCGAGGAGGGCCGCGCTACCATCAGACATACCATCAAGTTGCTGGTATCCGGTGGTCCGAGACCGCTCCGTATGGGATACCTATACCATGAAAAACCGCAGAAATCCGCCGTTCCCGGCACATTCTGATACTCTCTGGGAGAGTATTTTGGTGACCCCTACGGGAATCGAACCCGTGTTTCAGCCGTGAGAGGGCCGCGTCCTAACCGCTAGACGAAGGGGCCATGGACCGCGTTAGGCGGTCGGCAGGGGGTGGCCTTTAGGCATGGCTGCCGGCTGCGTCAAGCGAAACTGGCGTGTCTGCGCCGGGGCCTGTAAAAACCATTTCATGCAGAACATGCGCCGGTTTCCCACATAAAAAACCACCCCATGCGATGCATGGGGTGGCCAAGGTTCAGGGAGGAGACGCCTCCAAAGGGGGAGGCGCCCATACGACACACCCGAAAGGGGGGCAGGTGCATCGCATGATTGATAGATAGGGCAGGTCGCATCGCCTTACAAGGGGGATGCGATGCCCTTTCCATCAATTTTTCAAACCCTTTCGGGTTAATTTCTCGTTCAGGCGCCGGCCACTTCCGATGCCGGCTCGGCCGCGGCGGCGGGAAGGGCTATCGGACCTTTGCCCTGGCCGACCTGCGCCTCGAAGATGTCGCGCATCAACTGCAGCGAGAAAAGATGCGCGTGGATCAAAGGCAGCATACCGTTCTGGTTGATCTTGCGCAGTTGGTCGCCGCGCAGGTCGCGCAGCTTTTCCTCGTTGATCATGCGGAAGCCGCGATAGACGAAGGGCTGTTCGGCGACCGGGGTCTGGATCGCGACTTCACCGTCCATCAGCAGGTCCATGTCCTGCAGGTCGCGGACGAACTGGCCGGTGCGCGCCGCGGCCTGCTCGAAATCCTCGCAGAACTTCATCACCCCCTGCGTCAGTTCGCTGGGCTTGCCATCGTCGAACAGCGGCTGGCCGTCGTCGAACGCGCCGATCGCCGGGCTGGTGGGGTCGAAGCAGAGCGACAGATCCTCGCTGTCGGGGCGCAGCTTGGCCAGCATCCAAGGATAGCGGCGGACATAGGCCGGGACATAGGCCGGGCCGCGCAGCTTGCCTTCGTCATCGACGAACGTGTTGACGCCTTCGTTGAGGCCCATCAGCAGCAGCGGCACGGGATCGCCACCGGCCGAAAAAATGATCGGGGCGAAGCGCTGGGCCGGGACGAATTCGTCGATCGTCAGCGGAATGGCGTGCTGCGTCGTCAGGAACGGCGCCGATTCGACCTGACGGGTGCGATAATCGACATGGTCCACGCTGCTCAGCGGAAGGAGATCATTGTAGAAGATCGGCAGGTTGTTGGCGGGCGCGCTGGCCATGGTCCGGGTCCATTCTGTCAATTTGCGGCCGCCTTTACCTGCGCGCCGCGGGCTGAATATTGGGGCAGGGCGATAATGGCCTTGTCGGTCGGAGGCAATCGGTTTGTCGGCGGGCGGTCTTCAGCCTGAAGTCCTCAACCTTCGTCGGGCAGCGGAATGAGCTTGTCCGGATTGAAAAGCCCGCGGGGATCGAACGCCGCCTTGATCGCGCGCAACGCGCCGATCCGCGCCGGGCTGGCGAGGCGCCCCAGTTCAGCGCGCTTCATCTGGCCGATGCCATGTTCGGCGGAGATGGAGCCGCCCGCAGCGACCACCGCATCATGGACGAAGCCGTTGATCGCCTGGCCCTGCGCGGCAATCCAGGCCGGCCCGTCGCTGGTCCCCTTGGGCGCGCGCACGTGGAAATGGACGTTGCCATCGCCCAGATGGCCGAAGGAAGAGGCGGTGGTGCCGGGGAAGCGCGCTTCGGCCGCCGCCGCCGCGTCGATCATGAAGGCGGGCATCTTCGCCACCGGCACGCTGATGTCATATTGCAGCGCCGGACCCTGCGCCTTTTCCGATTCCGACAGCGACTCGCGGATGCGCCAGAAGGCGTCGGCCTGTGCTTCGTTGGTGGCGAGCGCCGCGTCGATCGCAATGCCCCGCTCGAACGCCTCGGCCAGCGCAGCCTCAAGCCGCTCGGACGGTCCCGGTTCGGACAGGTCGGCATGATCGACCTCGATCAGCACATGCCAGGGCGTGCGCGTCTCGATCGGCGATCGGGTGCCGGGGATATGCCCCAGCACGAAGCCCAGCGTCTCGTCGGCGATCACCTCGAACCCCTCCACGCTGTCGCCCAGCATGGTTTCGGCCAGCCGCAGCAGCGCCAGCGCGTCCGCGGGCGTCTGCACCCCGACCCAGCCCACCGCCCGCGCGGCGATGGCGGGCGCCAGCCGCAGCGCTGCGGCGGTGACGACGCCCAGCGTCCCTTCCGCGCCGATCAGCAACTGTTTGATGTCGTAGCCGCGATTGTCCTTCTTGAGCGCGTCGAGTCCCTCGAATATGCTGCCGTCGGGCAGCACCGCCTCGATCCCTTCGACCAGCGCGCGCATCGTCCCATGGCGCAAGACCTGCGTGCCGCCGGCATTGGTGGACACCAGCCCGCCTATCGTCGCGGACCCCTTCGCGCCCAAACTCAGCGGAAAACGCCTGCCCTGTTCCTCGGCTGCATCGTGCAGCACGCTCAGGATAACGCCTGCCTCGCATACTGCCAGATTATCGTCCGGCGACAGGCTGCGGATTCGGTTCATCCGCCGCAGCGACAGGATCAGCGCCGACCCGTCCGCCGGCGGGGTCGCGCCGCCCACCATCGACGTATTGCCGCCCTGTGGCACCAGCGCCACGCCCAGTTCCGCGGCCAGCGCTACGGTCGCGGCGACCTCCTGCGTGGAGGCGGGCGACAGGATGGCGGCGGCCGCGCCATGATAACGGCCGCGCCAGTCGCTCACCCAGGGAGTGATATCGTCGGGATCGGTGACGACCCCCTTGGGGCCGAGCAGGGCGATGAAGCGGTCGATGCCATCTTGTCCAATCATGGGACGGGCTTATGCCCCGGAATTCATCGACGGTTCAACCATCGCTCGATAGCATCCGCATCCCATAAAGGGGTCCGTCTTGGTTCATTCCATTTTGCTGCTGCTTTCCGCATCGACCGGCGATCCGGTCCAATGGGCGCAATTGTCTATCCAGCAGCGCGTCATCATTCGCGTGCCGATGGTGCGCAAGGGGCGCGCGCCCGCCCGGATCGCGCCCGATGGGCGCGATGCCTGGCAGGAAAAGAAGGGGCCGCGCTGTGTCGCCTTGCGCTCGATACGCGGTGCCAACATCGTTGTGGACAATGGCGTTGACCTGATTCTCGCCGACAATCATCGCTATCGGGCGCGGCTGGAAAAGGGCTGCGACTCAATCGGCTTCTATTCCGGTTTCTATGTCGAACCGGACGAGGATGGATCGCTATGTTCGGGCCGCGACGAATTGCAGGCGCGCAGCGGCCTGAGCTGCGCAATCGACAGTTTTCGTCGCCTGATCCCGGTCGAAGAAGAAGATTGATCGGTCGCCACAGCCCGGCAACCGCGCGATTTTCTTGACAAGAGGCCGATATTTCCGCAATGCGCGGCCGATTTCCGTCTCGCATCCGCGCAGGACGGATAAGCCTCCTGTTCCCGGACCATTGAATGACTTTTGCCGATCTCGGCCTTTCCGACGAATTGCTCAGGGCCGTAACCGAATCCGGTTACGACACGCCCACCCCCATTCAGGCGCAGGCGATTCCCTCCGTCCTGATGATGCGCGACATTATCGGTATCGCCCAGACGGGGACGGGAAAGACCGCCAGCTTCGTGCTGCCGATGATCGACATCCTCGCCCATGGCCGCAGCCGCGCGCGGATGCCGCGTTCGCTGATCCTGGAGCCAACGCGCGAACTTGCCGCGCAGGTCGCGGAAAATTTCGAGAAATACGGCAAATATCACAAGCTCTCGATGGCGCTGCTGATCGGCGGCGTGTCGATGGGGGACCAGTTGGCCGCGCTCGAAAAGGGCGTCGACGTGTTGATCGCGACGCCGGGCCGCCTGATGGACCTGTTCGGTCGCGGCAAGATCATGCTCAACGGCTGTTCGCTACTGGTGATCGACGAGGCCGACCGGATGCTCGACATGGGCTTCATCCCGGATATCGAGGAAATCTGCACCAAGCTGCCCGCGCAGCGCCAGACTTTGCTCTTTTCCGCAACCATGCCGCCGGTCATCAAGAAGCTGGCCGACAAATTCCTGTCCAACCCCAAGTCGATCGAAGTGGCGCGCCCAGCCACCGCATCGACCAACATCACCCAGCGGCTGGTGAAGGTCGATTCGCGCAAGAAGCGCGATGCGCTGCGCGACATGCTGGAAGCCGAGGACGTGACCAGCGCGGTCATCTTCTGCAATCGCAAGACGACCGTGCGCGACCTGAACAAGAGCCTGCAGCGTGCGGGCTTCAAGTCGGGCGAGATTCATGGCGATATCGACCAGGGCTCGCGCATCGCTGAACTGGAGCGGTTCCGCGACGGCACCGTGAACATCCTCGTCGCGTCGGATGTCGCTGCGCGCGGACTGGACATCAAGGGCGTCAGTCACGTCTTCAACTATGACGCCCCCTGGCACCCGGACGATTATGTGCATCGCATCGGCCGCACCGGCCGTGCGGGCGCGACCGGCACCGCCTATACCTTCGTCACGGCGGAGGATGCCGAGGCGATCGACAATATCCAGAAGCTGATCGGCACGAAGATCGAATATATCAACGCGCCGACCGTCGAAGAGCGCCCCGAACCTGCGCGCGAAGAGAAGCGCAGCGAAGGTCGCGGCGCCCGTTCGGAGCGCAAACCGCGCGAAGACAGGCAGCGCGAAGATAGGCCAAACGAAAAGAGGCCCCTGCAGGATCGCGCCGGCGAAGAGCGCCCCCGCGACGAAGCGCCGCGGGAGGAAAGGCCTCGTGATGATCGTTCGCGAGGTGCGCGGCCCGATCGCACCGCATCCGCCCCGCCGCCGCGCCGCCGCAACGAACAGGCCGATGACGGCCCGGACGACGGCTGGAACGGCCCGGTTCCGGAATTCCTCAATTTTGGCTTCGACGGCTGAGGGCGTCTGGAATGGGACGGACATCAAAGTCTGTCCTATTCTCCTGCGTCATGGCATGATGTGCCTGTCATTCGCTGGGCGCATGGCTTTCCGATAGGATCGCGATCGCGCAACGAAATGACAAGATGAGCGGGAAATGTGCGAAGTTAAGCAGCGGAAATCCTATTTCCGCTGCTGCCTGCTTGGTTGAGCCGCTTGGCTAAATACGCGCTCTATAACAAGCCTTGCGCCCGCAGGCTGGCATGCCCGTTCGCCGCCATGATGATATGATCATGCACCGCAATGCCCAGCCGCTTGCCCGCCTCCACGATCTGCCGGGTGATGTCGATATCCTGTCGGCTGGGCGACGGATCGCCCGACGGGTGGTTATGCACCAGGATCAGCGCCGCCGATCCCAGTTCCATCGCCCGCTTGATGACTTCGCGCACATAAATGGCCGCCTGGTCGATCGATCCGTCGCCCATATGATCGTCGCGGATCAGCATGTTGCGGCTGTTGAGGTGCAATACCCGCACCCGCTCGACACGCAGATGCGCCATGTCGGCGCGCAGATAGTCGAGCAGCGCCTGCCAGCTTGCCAGTACCGGCCGCGCCGCCACGTCGTTGCGCAGCATCCGCAGCGCGCTCGCCTGCACGATCTTGATTGCGGCGACGCTGGTGTCGCCCATGCCGGGCACGCGGGCGATCGCCTGCCAATCGGCGCTCATCAGCCCGCTGATCCCGCCAAATTCGCGCAACAGCGCCTTGGCCAACGGTTTGGTGTCGCGCCGGGGAATCGCCAGCGCCAGCAGATATTCGATCAGCTCGTGATCGTGCAGCGCGTCGCCGCCGCTCTCCGCCAGCTTCTGCCGCAACCGGGCGCGATGGCCGGCGCCGTCATGCGGGGCTTTTTCGTCCTGTTCCGACAAACATTCGTCCCCTTCACCGGCTTTGCGACGCTATGCGTTGCGGAATCGTGGAGCAAGGATATTTAAGAGGCTGAAGACGTTATGGTCCCGTTACGGACCATCAGTGTCGCAGCAAGCCGGGGTTGGCCATAAGCATGGAAGAACAGAACGGCGAAGAGACGGTTCGCCGGGCATGGCTGCGCTGGCTCGGCGTCGGCACCGGGTCGCTGGCGCTGGTGCTGGTGGCGCTGTGGACGCAGCGCGCGCCGATTGCGGAGAATTTCGTCAGTCGCGAACTCAACCGGCGCGGGGTGCAGGCCAATTATGATCTGGTCGACGTGGGCCTGCGCACCCAGCGGATCGAAAATATCGTGCTGGGCAATCCGGCCAAGCCGGATCTGACGGCACGCTGGGTGGAGGTCGACATCGCCTTTGTCGGCCTGACGCCGCAGGTCGCGGCGGTGCGGGCAGGGGGCGTGCGGATGCGCGGCTCCCTGCATGACGGCGTCCTGCGTCTGGGCGAACTCGACAAGTTCCGCGACCCCGATTCGACTGCGCCCTTCAGTCTGCCCGACATCATCGTGGCGCTCGCCGACGCGCGACTGACGCTGGATACCGACGCTGGGCGCGTGGGTATGCAGATTGACGGCAACGGCAATCTCCAGTCGGGCTTCCGCGGGAAGCTGGCCGCGGCGATGCCCCGCGCGTCGCTGGCGGGCTGTGGCCTGACGCAGGCGACGGCCATGCTCGATGTCGCGATGCGGCAGGGGCAGCCCCGTCTGTCCGGTCCGCTGCGCGCCGACGCCGTTGCGTGTCGCGACGCGGGGGCGGCGATCGCCCGGCCCGTCGCGGCCATCGACCTCAGCCTTGGGCAGGCGCTCGACCGCTGGAGCGGTCATGTCGACCTTTCGGGCGAAGCGTTCAAGGGCAATGGCCTCGTCCTGGCGTCGCCCGATGGCTGCATCGATTTCAACGGCACCGCCGCACGCACGGGCGGCAAGGTTCGTCTGGGCGCGAAGGCGGTCACGGGACGCGGGACATTGCTGCGCGACGCGTTGTTGACCGGCGATTGGGTCGTCGGCGCGGAAGGAACGAGCCTGAAGGGCGCGCTGTCGGGGCAGGATATCCATCTCGCCGGGCGCGATCCCCTGGCCGGTTTGCGCGCCGCTGCCGTCGGAACGCCGTTGGGTCCGCTCGCTGCGCGTCTGGCTGACGCGGTCGAACAGGCCGGCGTCGCCAATCGCCTCCACACCCGTTTTGCGCTGGTGCAGAAACAGGGCAGGGGCAGCGTCGTCATTACCGATGCCGGTTTCGACGCGCGTAGCGGCGCACGCGTCGGCCTCGCATCGGGGGCACTCGCCACTTTGGCCTGGCCGGGCAAGATGGGCGGGCTCGACTGGTCGCTGGACGGCGCGCTGACCACGGATGGCGGCGGCCTGCCCAGGGGTGCGCTGCGCCTGAAGCGGCGACCGGGCGGCGGGTTCGGCGGCGAATTGTTCGTCGATCCCTATGCAGCGGGCGACGCGCGCCTGGCGCTCGACCGGGTGCGCTTCACCGCAGACGCCAGTGGCGCGACCCGCTTTTCCACCGCAATCCGGCTCGACGGTCCCTTGCCCGACGGACGCCTGCGCGGCCTCAGCCTGCCGGTCGAAGGGCGCATGGCCGCTAATGGCGCGCTGACCGTCAACTCCGCTTGCGTCCCTGTTTCGCTGGTCGAGGCGCGTTACGGCAATTTCGCGCTGGGCCAGACCCGCCAGACCCTCTGTCCGGTCGGCGGCGGCGCGATGTTCGCGACTGGGTCGGGCGGCGCCAGTGGCGGCGCGGAAATCCGCAACCTCGACTTGAACGGCCGCAGCGGGGACAGCCCGATGCGCCTGACCGCCGATCAGGCGCGGGTCGTGCTGGGCCGCACCGGATTCGCGCTCGCCAATCCGGCCCTCACGATCGGACCGCAGGACGCGCCGGTGCGCCTGTCCGCCGCGGCTCTGGACGGCGCGCTGACCAAAGACGGTTTCGGCGGCAAGGTGACGGGCGCGGGCGGCCAGATCGGCAGCGTGCCGTTGATCCTCGAACAGGGTGCGGGCGACTGGAGTTTTGCCAAGGGCGTGCTGGCTTTCAGCGCCGCCATGACCGTGCGCGATTCGCAGGCGCCTGCGCGCTTCACCCCGCTCTCGGTCCCCGACTTCACGCTCAGCCTCAAGGACGGCCGCATCGCCGCCAACGGCACGCTCCATGCGCCGCGCAATGACGCGACAGTCGCCCGCGCCGATATCGCGCACGACCTGTCGAGCGGGAAGGGCCATGCCGACCTGATCGTCTCCAACCTTGTCTTCGGTCCCGGCTTACAGCCAGAGGATGTGACCCCACTCGCGCTCGGCGTCGTCGCCAATGTGAACGCGACCGTGGCGGGGCAGGGGCGTATCGACTGGACCGGGTCGGCCGTGACATCGACCGGCACCTTCCGCACCGACAATGCCAATCTCGCCGCCGCCTTCGGCCCGGTGGAGGGGTTGTCGGGCGAAATCCATTTCACCGACCTGATCGGCCTGGTCACTGCGCCGGGGCAGGAAGTGCGGATCAAGTCGGTCAATCCGGGCGTCGAAGTGCGCGACGGCGTCGTGCGCTATCGGCTGGAGGCCGGGCAGAAGGTGCGGATAGAGGGCGGCGGCTGGCCCTTCTCCGGCGGCGAACTCACGCTGCTGCCCACCACCATGGATTTCAGCGCCAATGTCGACCGCTACCTGACTTTCCGGGTGGTCGGGCTGGACGCGGGCGCCTTCATCCAGGCGATGGAGTTGGATAATATCTCCGCCACCGGCACGTTCGACGGCATCATGCCGCTGATCTTCAACGCGCAGGGCGGGCGCGTGGCCGGCGGCGTGCTGGTCGCCCGGCAACAGGGTATGCCGCCGCTCATCATGCCCGAAGGCGTGCTGCCGACCATCCCCTGCGACCCCACGCGCCAGTCCGGCGTGCTGTCCTATGTCGGCCCGGTGTCCAACGAACAGCTTGGCGTCATGGGCAAGATGGCGTTCGACGCGCTCAAGGATCTCCAGTATAAATGCCTGACGATCCTGATGGACGGCGCATTGGACGGCGAAATGGTCACCAACGTCGTATTCAACGGCGTCAATCGCGGCAAGTTGGGCGATGCGCCGTCGGGCATCAGCCGCAGCTTCATCGGCCTGCCCTTCATCTTCAACGTTCGCGTGTCGGCGCCCTTCCGCGGCTTGCTCGGCACCGCCCAATCCTTCATCGACCCGTCGCAGCTCATTCAGAACAGCATCGGCGACAAGGTGCAGCAGGAGATGAAGGCGAACAGCAACAACGGCCTTGCGGTTCAGCCTGCGGAAAGCGAAACTGTGCCAAACGGGGAGCAGAAATGAAGATACAGGCAATCATGACAGCGGCTTTGACCGCTTCCGCGCTGGGGGGCTGCATTCAGGTGAAGGCGCCCGACAAGCCGATCGAAATCAACCTGAACGTCAAGGTGCAGCAGGAGGTCGTGGTCAAGCTGCAACGCGACGCGCAGGATCTTATCCAGAATAATCCGGAGTTGTTCCCGCAATGACACGCAAGCTACTGATCTTGGCCGCCGGCGCCGCAGTTGCGCTGGCCAGCGGTTTCATCATGACCGCCCCCGCACGCGCCCAGTCCGGCGCCGTGGCCGCCGCCATGTCGGCCGGCACGGTCGGTGAGCAGGCCGACGGCTATCTCGGCATTGCCGGGACGGTCGGCGCCGATGTCCGTTCCGAAGTGGAAGCGATCAACATCAAGCGCCGCGCCGCCTACACCCAACTGGCCGGCCAGCGCGGCGTGACGGTACAGGATGTCGCCGCCGCCACCGGCTGCCAGACGCTCAGCAGCCGGGTGAAGCAGGGCCAGGTCTACCGCATCGGCGCCGGCGCCTGGCAGACCAAGGGCGCGGGTGCGATCGCTCTGCCGCCTTATTGCGCGACGGCTGGCTGATCGCAGCGGGATAGAGAAGGCAGAAAAGGCGCGGTGGTTCGGCTACCGCGCCTTTTTCCTTACTAAATTCCTCCCCTGAAAGGGGAGGTGGGGCGCGAAGCGCCTCGGAGGGGTAGGGTGCCCCCACGCCGGCCATCTCATACCGCGAACTACTCCTCCGTCAGGCCTTCGGCCTGCCACCTCCCCTTTCAGGGGAGGAGTGATCGTTGTTGTTGACGACCGCTTGTGAACGTTCTGACGTCCGTGCATGACCCTTAATTATGTGGGAGCTTTCAATTGAAAGACGAAAAACTCAGCCGAGTGATCGCAATGACGTTGGGCGCTTTGGAGCGTGATGGCGAACTTGTCGTTACATGCCCAAGCATTGAACCCATCGCCGATCGCATCGCTGAGGCTGCACTCGACGTTGTACCGAACACATCGCTGTCATTTCTTGAACTCGTTGGCGTGCGTGGCCTCATTTTGCACGCGATCTCAGACAAGCGATTCTTCGATTGGGAAATGCCTACTCTGACTGGATTCTCGGCATCAGAATTTGAACGTATCGCAGAGAAACTGCCTCGCGGCTGACGCTTAGAGCGCTACATACCTAACGCCGCCGCCTAACCTAACGTCATCCCGGCCTTAAGCCGGGATCCCGCTTTTTCTTCCGCGTATAAACAGCGGGATGCCGGTCTGCCCCTGCATAACGAAAAGACACGTTCCTCTTCCCATCAATCTCGCCCACGCCGCTTCGGCCTAGCCTCCAAAATCCTTTGCGCATCCCCGCAATAAGGCGCCAGAAACCCGTACAACTGCCCCGTCAGCGCCTCGACCACCAGTGTATAGAGCACATATTGCCCGCGCTTCTGTTCGCGCACCACGCCAGCCTCTTTCAGCACCGCCAGATGCCGCGAAATGGACGGCATCGCCATCTCGAAATTGTCGGCGATCTCGCCCACGGTCATCGGCTCGACCGCCAGATATTCCAGGATGCGGCGGCGCGGTTCGGACGCCAGGGCCTTGAAGATCTTGTCCATTCTTATTTAGCTAAATAGGAAAATGACTAAATGCAAGGCTGTCGCCCGTCATAGTCCGAAAGGCTGATTTCCCGGCTTTTGCGCGGGGTTGACACTCCTGCCAACCCTTTCTAGAGGGGCCTCGCCTTGACGGGTGCAGCCGCAATCGCCATGCCGAACGCCACGGGCTGACAATGCCTGATGGAGACGATGCATGGCTGCGGAAACACCCGGACAGGACCCGGCGGGCGAGGACTCGCGGATCGCTTCCCTGGAGGAGCGGATCGCGCAGGCCGAGCAGGTCGAAAAGGTCAGGCAAGGAGCCACTGTGCAGGCGGCGGACGATGGTTCGCGGCTGGGCAACAGGGTTCTGGCGGAACTGATCGGCGGTCTTGTCGGTGGTGCGTTGATCGGCTGGGTTCTCGACCGGCTGCTTGGCACGACACCCTGGCTCCTGCTCATCTTCCTCGGTCTCGGGATCGTGGCGGCGTTCAGGAACATCATCAGATTGACGACGACGAAGCCGCCCAAAGAATAAGGCAGTTTCGTCCTGGTCCGAAGACATTAGGCGTTACAGGGGTCAACGTGGCAGAATCCGGCAAGATCGATCCGATGCACCAATTCGCTATCGAACCCCTGTTCGGTACGGATCATTGGTCGCTGGGCGGCTACAACATCGCCTTCACCAACAGCGCGCTCTATATGGTGCTCGCCGCTGTGGTGCTGTGGATCTTCGTGATCGGCGGGATGAAGCGCGAACTGGTCCCCGGTCGCTGGCAGATGGCGGTCGAATATATGACCGGCTTCATCAAGAACCTGCTGATCTCCAACGTGGGTGAAGGCGGCAAGAAATATATCCCCTACGTCTTCTCGCTGTTCATGTTCATCCTGCTGGCGAACCTGCTGGGCCTGCTGCCGCTGGGCCTGATCGGGATGCATCCCTTCACCTTCACCAGCCACTTCACAGCGACCGGCGTGCTCGCGATCATGAGCTTCTCGATCGTGCTGATTGTCGGCTTCTGGAAGCATGGCTTCCACTTCTTCTCGCTGTTCGTGCCGCACGGCACGCCGATCGCGATGGTGGTGCCGCTCTTCTTCATCGAACTCGTCTCCTTCATGGTGCGTCCCTTCAGCCTGGGCCTGCGACTGTTCGTCGCGATGACCGCTGGCCACGTGCTGCTGAAGGTGCTGGCGGGTTTCGTCATCAACAGCGCCAACGCCTCGCCGGCTTTGGGTCTGACCGTCGGCACCGCCAGCTTCATCCTGATGATCGGCATCAGCGCGCTGGAAATGCTCGTCGCGGTCATCCAGGCCTATGTGTTCGCGCTGCTGACCTCGGTCTATCTCAATGACGCCGAGAATCTGCACTAAGTTTCACCTGGAATTTTCCTCAACTTTTTAGTGATTTAACAAGGGAGTTTACGATATGGACGCAGAAGCCGCAAAGCTGCTCGGTGCTGGCCTGGCCGCAATCGGTGCGGGCATCGCCGCCCTCGGTGTGGGCAACGTGTTCAGCGCATTCCTGGAAGGCGCGCTGCGCAATCCGGGCGCTGCTGATGGCCAGCAGGGTCGTCTGTTCATCGGTTTCGCCGCGGCGGAACTTCTGGGTCTGCTGGCGTTCGTTATCGCCATGATCCTGGTGTTCGTGGCCTGACACACGAAATTAGGAGCGGGCAGGGCGGCTTCGTGCCATATCCTGCCCGCTTCCCTTATTGACCGCCCTCTGATCGGACGGACCGTAAAAATGCCTCAAATCGCGCAAATTGCCGATACCTACTCCAGCCAGATTTTCTGGTTGCTGCTGACCTTCGGCCTCGTCTTCTTCGTCATTGGCCTCGGCATGGTGCCCAAGGTGCAGGGTACGGCGGACGCGCGCGACGCGAAGATCAGTGGCGACCTGGATGCCGCCAAGGCCGCCTTCGCGCGCGCCGACGAAGCGGAAGCGGACTATCGCGTTCGTGACGCCGGCAACCGCACCGCGGCCCAGGCGACTCTGGCCAAGGCCAAGAGCGAAGCCGCCAAGGCTTCGGAAGTCCGTCTCGCCGCCGCCGATGCGGACGTCGCGACGAAGATCGCCGCCGCCGAAGCCCGGATCAAGGGCGCCAGCGAAGCCGCGATGGCAGAAATCGAAACCGTCGCGGCCGATGCGGCGCGCGACATGGTGGCGCGTATTTCCGGCGTGGAAGCGTCGGACGAAGCGGCCCGCAACGCAGTAAAGGCGGCACTGGCCCATGGCTGAGGCAGCATCCCATAGCGCATCGGAGGTTCCGCACTTGAACCAGGCGATCCACAGCGAAGGCATGGAACCGGTCGGCACCGTCGCCCATGAAGGCGTCGCACCCCATACCGATCCCAAGGCGGTCGGCATGGATGCCACGGCCTGGGTCAGCCTGGCGATGGCGGCCTTCATCGTCATCCTGCTGGTCAAGAAGGTGCCCGCCCTGATCGGCGGCGCGCTGGACGGTCGGATCGCCCAGATCAAGGAACAACTGGCGGAAGCCTCGCGCCTGCGCGCTGAAGCCGAAGCGCTCAAGGGCGAATATGAAGCCAAGCTGGCCGCCGCGGCTGGCGAAGCCGACGCCATGCGCAAGGCGGCCGAGCATGAGGCCGAAGGGCTGATCGCCGACGCGAAGGTCAGCGCGGAGGATCTGGTCGCCCGTCGTCAGAAGATGGCGGAAGACAAGATCGGCGCAGCCGAACGCGCCGCGATCACCGCCATCCGCGCCAAGGCCGTGAACGCGGCAACCGCCGCCGCCGCGGTGCTGATCGCCCAGGGCCATGACGCCAAGGCGGACAAGGCGCTGGTGGATAGCGCCATCGGCGGGCTCGGC
Source organism: Sphingobium sp. 3R8 (assembly GCF_020166615.1). Classification (NCBI taxonomy): domain Bacteria; kingdom Pseudomonadati; phylum Pseudomonadota; class Alphaproteobacteria; order Sphingomonadales; family Sphingobiaceae; genus Sphingobium; species Sphingobium sp. 3R8. The sequence goes on from NZ_JAIQXR010000015.1 coordinate 16,408, forward strand.
ACGATCAACTGATCGGTTCGAACGGACTGAACGAAAAGGGCCGGTGCGGTAACGCGCCGGCCCTTTTCGTTTCCAACTATCCCGTCTTGCGATGTGAATCGCCGACTGGGTGGATTGTTGGGACATGGCGACCGTACCTCGGATGTTGCCAAAGTCCGTCTAAGGTCACCAGGCCTTGAGCAGGCGGCTCAGTCGGAACCGCCTGCTGCCCGTCACCTCGCCAGCGTGGCGTTGTCGATCACGAAGCGATATTTGACGTCGCTCTTCTGCATCCGCGCATAAGCCGCTTCGATATCCTGGATCGCGATCATCTCGATCTCGGACGTGATGCCCTTCTCCGCGCAGAAGTCGAGCATCTCCTGCGTTTCGGCGATGCCGCCGATCAGCGATCCCGCGATCGCCCGTCGCCTGAAGATCAGCGCCGCGACATTGGGCGAGGGGTGGGCATGTTCGGGGACGCCGACCAGCGTCAGCGTGCCGTCCCGCTTCAACAGCGCGGTGAAGGCATCCAGATCGTGGCTGGCCGCCACCGTATTCAGGATGAAGTCGAAGCTGCCTGCATGCGCTGCCATCTCGTCCGCGTTGCGCGAGACGATCACTTCGTGCGCGCCCAGCGCCAACGCGTCCTGCCGTTTGCTCTCTGATGTCGTGAAGGCGACGACATGCGCGCCCAGCGCATGGGCCAGCTTCACGCCCATATGGCCCAGGCCGCCTATCCCGACGATGCCGACCTTCTTGCCGGGGCCGGCCTTCCAGTGGCGCAGCGGCGACCAGGTGGTGATGCCCGCGCACAGCAGCGGCGCGACCGCCGCCAGTTGCTCCGGCGCATGGCTGATCTTCAGGACGAAATCGTCTTTTACCGTGATGCTCTGCGAATAGCCGCCCAGCGTATGGCCGGGGGCATCGGCGGTCGGGCCGTTATAGGTGCCGGTGAAGCCGGTCTCGCAATATTGCTCCAGCCCTTCGTCGCAGGCGGCGCAACTCTGGCAACTGTCGACCATGCAGCCGACGCCGACCGCGTCGCCGACCTTGAACGTGGAGACATGGTCGCCGACCGCGGTTACATGGCCGACGATTTCATGCCCGGGAACGCAGGGGTACAGCGTGCCGTCCCATTCGGACCGAACCTGATGCAGGTCGGAATGGCACACGCCGCAATAGGCGATGGCGATCTGCACGTCATGCGCGCCGACCGGGCGGCGCTCGATATCGATGGCTTCCAACGGCTTGTCGGCCGCATAAGCGCCATAGGCTTTTACGCTCATTGGGTGGTCCCTCTGATGCTGGTGGTTGTTGATCTGTGGATAGGCCGCAGTCTTTTGTACGGTGCGGTATAGATAGAACGCCTTCGCCTCCTATCAACCCTGCCATTGCGAAAGACGCGGGGGGCGCTATCTCTGCCCGCATGTCCGGCCCACAATCTCCCGACCGTTTCAACGAAGACAAGGCAAGCTTCACCGTCACCGGCAGCCAGCCGGACATCGACACGGGGGTGGAGGCGATCCGCACCACGCTCAAGACGCTGCCGATCCGGCCAGGCGTCTACCGGATGCATGATGCGCGCGGCGACGTCCTCTATGTGGGCAAGGCCCGCGCGCTCAAGAACCGCGTCGCCAATTACACCCAGGTCGATCGCCTGCCGCGCCGGCTCCAGCGCATGGTCGCTCAGACGCGCAGCATGACCATCGTCACCACCAACAGCGAAGCCGAAGCGCTGCTGCTGGAAGCGCAACTCATCAAGCGCTACCGCCCGCCCTACAACGTCCTGCTGCGCGACGACAAAAGCTTCCCTTTCATCCTGCTGCGCGAGGACCACGCCTTCCCCCGCGTCCAGAAGCATCGCGGCGCACGCAAATATAAGGGTCGCTATTATGGCCCCTTCGCCAGCGCCGGATCGGTCACGCGCACCATCAACGCGCTGCAAAAGCTGTTCCTGCTCCGCTCCTGCACCGACAGCTTCTTCGCCAACCGCTCGCGCCCCTGCCTCCTCTATCAAATTAAGCGCTGCTCCGCGCCTTGCGTCGATCGGATCGACGCGGCGGGCTATGCCGAACTCGTCAACGACGCGCAGGACTTCCTCGGCGGCAAATCGACCGCGGTGCAGAAGAAGCTCGGCGTCGCGATGGAGCAGGCGGCGGAATCGCTCGATTTCGAGCAGGCGGCGGTCATCCGTGACCGGCTGAAGGCGCTGACCTTCATTCAAGGGTCGCAGGCGATCAATGCCGAAGGGCTGGGCGATGCCGACATCTTCGCGCTGGCGGCAAAGGGCGGGGCGATGTGCATCCAGGCTTTCTTCATCCGAGGCGGCCAGAATTGGGGCCATCGCAGCTTCTTCCCCGTCCACACCGCGGACGTGGCGGAGGATGAGGTGTTGGAAAGCTTCATGGCGCAATTTTACGAGGAAGTACCGCCACCGCGCCTGATACTGGCCGATCGTCAGCCCGCCGAATGCGAACTGATGGCGCTGGCGCTCAGCGAACGAGCCGGGGGCAAGGTTCGCATCGAAGTGCCACAGCGCGGCGACCGCACCCGCCTCATCAAACAGGCGCAGCGCAACGCCGTGGAGGCGCTCGACCGCCGCCTTGCCGAAACGACCAGCCAGGGCAAGATCCTGGACGAACTGGTCGAGGCGTTCGGGCTGGAGGGCGTGCCCGACCGCATCGAAATCTACGATAACAGCCATATTCAGGGCGCACATGCGCTGGGCGCGATGGTCGTCGCGGGGCCAGAGGGGTTCCGCAAGAACGCCTATCGCAAGTTCAACATGAAGAACCCCGAAACCAGCAACGACGATTTCGCGATGATGCGCGAGATGTTCGAACGGCGTTTCGGCCGCGCGCAAAAGGAAGACCCGGATCGCGACAGCGGCGAATGGCCCGACCTCGTCCTGATCGACGGCGGCAAGGGCCAGCTATCGGCCGCCCGCAATATGCTGGAGGAAATGGGCATCGAGGATGTCTGCATGATCGGCGTCGCCAAGGGGCCGCATCATGGCCGCGACGGGCGCGAAATCTTCCACATGCTCGACGGCCGGGAAATCAATTTCCCCGTCAACCATCCCGTCCTCTTCTACCTGCAAAGGCTCCGCGACGAAGCGCATCGCTTCGCCATCGGCGCGCACCGGGCCAAGCGCAGCAAGGCGATCACCGTGTCGTCGCTGGACGAGGTGCCCGGCATCGGTCCCGCGCGCAAGAAGGCCCTGCTGATGCATTTCGGCACCGCCCGCGCCGTCCGCGACGCCGCGCTGGACGACCTCGCCAAGGCGCCCGGCGTATCGAAGGCGGTGGCGCAGCAGGTCTATGACTATTTTCATGGGTGATGGGGGCGGGCGGAGTGGTCGGGAGTGGCTAAAAGGGGTAGGTTCCAGACGCGCCATTCTCATATCGTCATCCCCGCGTAGGCGGGGATCCATCTCCGGCGGTTGCACCGTGTCGAAAGGTTGGGAGATGGGTTCCCGCCTACGCGGGAATGACGGAAAGGGTGGATTGCGGACATAAGAAATCCGTTCGGGCTGAGCGAAGTCGAAGCCCTCTGCCGAGCGGAGCGAGGTCAAATGCTTCGCCTCCGCTCAGCAATGCCCTTCGACTTCGCTCAGGGCCAACGGATTGCCAGGGTCGGCCAATGTCCACCTCTGGTCGATTGCAGTTGCTCCCCTTTCGTCATGCCGGGCTTGACCCGGCATCCCGCTGTCTTCCCCGTGCGCGCTCAAACATACCCTCTACCAATGTAGGATTTTCTCTGATCTATCCTGTCGGATGATCCGTACGCTCCTCTCGCTCTGCCCCTTGACTACCGCCGCCTGCATCGAAAATAGTTGTGACCCACCCGGCGCGTCGGGGGCGCGTGACCATGACCTACATGGCGCGTAGGCGGCGCGCGCCAGTCGCGCGGCGATTGCGTCGCCGTTACAATTCGCCCCATTTTCTCGCGTTTTCCATATCCAGAACGGTGTGAACTTCGGCACCATGACCGCGTTGTGACCCTGCAAAGGCGGCCCGCATCGCCTTCCCCCACCCGAATCACCCCGGAGCCGATCATGAAAAGCATCAACCCCGCCACCGGAGAAGAGATCGCCACTCACGAACAATTCACCGAAGCGCAGATCGACGCCGCGCTCGACCAAGCGACCGCGACCTTCGCGACATGGCGGACCACCCCCATCGCAGACCGCGTCGCGCTTCTCACCGCATTGGCCGACGCCTATCACGATAACCGTGATCGCCTCGCCCGCATGGCGACTCTGGAAATGGGCAAGACGCTGAAATCCGCGCTGGCGGAGGTCGACAAATGCGTCGCCGCCTTCCGCCATTATGCGCAGGCCGGCCCGGCCATGCTGGACGGCGGCAGCATCCCGCTCGCCGCCGGGGGGAAAGCCGATTATGTCTGGCTGCCGATCGGCCCGGTGCTTGCGGTGATGCCGTGGAATTTCCCCTATTGGCAGGTCGTCCGCTTCCTCGCGCCCTGCATTCTTGCGGGCAATGTCGGCCTGCTCAAGCACGCCAGCAACGTGCAGGGCGTCGCCGCGCTGATGCAGGAGATGATGGGCGTGGCTGGCGCGCCGGAAGGCCTGTTCCAGAACCTGCCGATCCGATCGGACGCGGTGGCGGCGATCATCGCCGACGATCGCGTCGCCGCCGTCACCCTGACCGGCAGCGAAGGCGCGGGCCGCGCCGTGGCGGAACAGGCGGGCAGGGCGCTCAAGAAGGTGGTGCTGGAACTGGGCGGCGCGGACCCGTTCATTGTCATGCCCTCGGCCGATCTCGACGCGGCCGTCAAGCAGGCGGTAACGGCGCGGGTCCAGAATAGCGGCCAGTCCTGCATCTGCGGCAAGCGGATGATCGTCCATACCGATATCTATGACGCATTTCTGGACCGCTTCTCGGCCGCGATGGCGGCGGTGAAGGCCGGCGATCCTTTCGACCCGGACAGCGACATGGGTCCACTGTCCAGCGAAGAACAGCGCCGCACCGTGCAGGAGCAGGTCTGGAAGATGCAGGCCGCCGGCGCGACCCTGATCGGTGGCGAAACGCTGCCTGGTCCCGGCGCCTACATGACCGCCGGCATATTGACCGACATGCCCACCGACCCCGCCTTGATGGGGGAAGAGATTTTCGGCCCCATCGCCATGCTCTTCAGGGCAGCCGACATCGACGACGCGATCGCCATCGCCAATGGTATCCCCTTCGGCCTCGGTTCGTCGGTCTGGACCACGGACGCGACGGAAGAGGCGCGCTTCATCCGCGACATCCAGGCCGGCATGACGGCGGTGAACCAGATGCTTGCCTCCGCCCCCGAAGCCCCTTTCGGCGGCGTCAAACGCTCGGGCCATGGCCGCGAACTCGGCCCGTTCGGGCTGCACGAATTCATGAATTTGAAGAGCGTCTATCGGAGCGGATGATCGGCGAACCGCTTTCCTATCGGGATGCTAGAACGTACAGACAGGCGCCATGCCCAGCCTCAGCACCACCGCGATCGTTTGCGCCGTGCGCCATCATGGCGAACATGGTGCGATCGTGCGGTTGCTGACGCCCGATCATGGCCTGCTGCCGGGCTATGTCCGTGGCGGTCGGTCGCGGGCTTTGCGCCCGGTGCTGCTTCCCGGCAATATCGTGAAGGCCGATTTCCGCGCCCGCACCGAGGATCAACTGGCTGGCCTGACTGTCGAACTGGCGCAGAGCCGCGCGCCGCTGCTGGCTGAACCGCTGCCGGCGGTGGCGATCGACTGGAGCTGCGCCCTGACTGCCGCGGCGCTGCCGGAAGGTACGCCCTATCCGGCGTTGCATCAGGCGCTCGACGGCGTGCTGGGCGCGGTGGAGGCGGCCCCGGCGGCGCGCGGCTGGGCGGTGGCGCTGGTGCGCTACGAATTGCTGCTGCTGGCCGAACTGGGCTTCGGACTCGACCTGACGCGCTGCGCTGTCGGGGGCGACGTGCACGACCTGGCCTATGTCAGCCCGCGCAGCGCCGCAGCGGTCAGCCGCGCGGCGGCGGTCGGCTATGAAGCCCGGTTGCTGCCGCTGCCCCCCTTCCTGATCGAAGGCGGGATGGGCGACTGGACGCAGATATTGGACGGACTGCGCCTCACCGGCTTCTTCCTCGAACGCTCCATCCTGATCGATCGGCGAGCCGACATCCTCGCTGCGCGCGAAAGACTGGTCGACCGGCTGAAAAGGGCGGTTGCGTGAAACCTCCTGTCTCCATAAGGGGCAGCCACGCAATATAAGGAGTCTCGCCATGTTGATCGCCCTGTTCCCCGGAGACGGCATCGGTCCCGAAATCGTCGCACAGGCGACCCGCGTGCTCGATGCGCTGGCGATCGATGGCCTGACCTATGAGGACGGACTGGTCGGTGGCGCGGCCTATAAGGCGGTCGGCCATCCGCTACCCCCCGAAACGCTGGAGATCGCCAGGCGCGCAGACGCCATATTGTTCGGCGCGGTCGGCGATCCCGACTGCGATTCGCTGGAGCGCCACCTGCGCCCCGAACAGGCGATATTGGGCTTGCGCAAGGAATTGGGCCTCTTCTCCAACCTGCGCCCGGCCAAGGTCTTCCCCGAACTGGCCGACGAATCCGCGCTACGCCCCGAAGTCGCCAGCGCCATCGACCTGCTGATCGTCCGCGAAACCAATGGCGACGTCTATTTCGGCGAAAAGGGCTTCCGCACCACCGCCGATGGCCTGCGCGAGGGCTATGACGTCATGTCGTACAACGAAGCCGAAGTGCGCCGCATCGCCATTGCGGGCTTCGAAGCGGCCCGCGCCCGTCGCGGCAAGCTCTGCTCGGTGGACAAGGCCAATGTACTGGAAACCAGCCAGCTCTGGCGCGACGTGGTGATCGCCGTGTCGGCCGACTATCCCGACGTGGCGCTGAGCCACATGTATGTGGACAATGCCGCGATGCAGCTGGTCCGCAACCCCGGCCAGTTCGACGTCATCGTCACCGGCAATCTGTTCGGCGATATCCTCTCCGACCAGGCCAGCATGTGCGTCGGCTCCATCGGGATGCTGGCCTCGGCCACGCTGAACGGCGGCGGCCAGGGCCTTTACGAGCCGATCCATGGCTCCGCCCCCGATATCGCCGGCACCGGCAAGGCCAATCCGCTCGCGACGATCCTGTCGGCGGCGATGATGCTGCGCTATTCGCTGAACCTGCCCGAACAGGCCGACCGGATCGAAACCGCTGTGGCCAAGGCGCTGGCCGACGGCGCGCGCTCGCCCGATCTGGGCGGGACCATGTCGACCGTGGAGATGGGCGACGCGGTTCTGGCTGTGCTCTGACCGCTCGGTTCGTCGCATAAGTCTCGGATGGACTTAATCTTTGCGTCCCCGGTCCGATCTAATCGGAAAATGGGGACGCATAATGCCGACGGAATTGAGACAGGATCATGATGCCTTGCGGGGCATGATGCGGGAATTTGCGCATGTCATGCGCACGCAGGGGCCCGAGGCGCTGCCGGACATCACCCGCAGACGCATCGCCTTTTCCCAGCTGTTCCGCGATCATATGGGCCGCGAGGACGCCTTGGTCGTCGCCTTGCGCACCGGGCGGACGGCGGTGCAGTCCGATCCGGTCGCGCGCGACCATAGCCGCGCCATGGTCGCGCTGTTCCTGCGCTACAGCGACCATATCAAGAACTGGACACCCGCCCGGATCGAACGGGACTGGTCGGGCTATCGTGACTCCGTGCTGGAATTGCAGCAGGGCCTGCTCGACAGGATGGCGTGGGAAGAGCAGCATCTGCACCCGCTGATGGCCGAGGCGCCGCGCCGGGCCGCTTAACAGGACTGGTCAGGAAGGGCCAGTTACAGGGCCAATTGCGCAGCATCGGTCCTGTCGTCGCGCCTGCGCGATCGATAGGGCGTTGCGATGACCGATTTTCCCCTGTCCAGCCTCCGCGCCGCCGCCCAGATGGTACATGCGCAAGTGCCGCCCACCCCTCAATACGCCTGGCCGCTGCTGGGCCAGCGATCCGGCTGCGACCTGTGGGTCAAACATGAGAATCACACCCCCACCGGCGCGTTCAAGGCGCGGGGTGCTATAACCTATATCGACTGGCTGCGGCGTACCCATCCAGAGGTGAAGGGCATCATCACCGCGACCCGCGGCAATCACGGACAGGCGCAGGTGCGAGCCGCCACCGCCGCCGGCATCTCGGCCACCATCGTCGTGCCGCACGGCAATGCGCTTGAAAAGAACGCGGCGATGCGCGCATTCGGCGCGACATTGATCGAACATGGCCATGATTTCGACAGCGCCAAGGCCGAGGCGATCCGTCTGTCGGCTCAGCAGGGCCTGTTCATGGTCCCGGCCTATCATGACGAACTGGTGCGCGGCGTCGCCAGCTACGGGCTGGAACTGTTCGACGCGGTGCCCGACCTCGACACCGTCTATGTCCCGGTCGGTTGCGGATCGGGCCTGTGCGGCACGATCGCTGCGCGCGACGCATTGGGCCTCAAGACTAGGGTCGTCGGCGTGGTGTCCGCCCATGTCGATGCGGCCAAGCGTAGCTTCGAAGCCGGACGGCTGATCTCCAGCCCAACCGCCTATACCTTTGCCGACGGCGTCGCGGTCTGCACCCCCGTCCAGGCGGCGCTTGACTATTTCGGGTCGCGCGCCGACCGTTTCGTGGGCGTCACCGACGATGAGGTGGCGCAGGCGATCCGTATCTACTGGCAGGATACGCATAACCTCGCCGAAGGGGCGGGTGCTGTCGCTTTGGCCGCGCTTTTGCAGGAAAAGGACCGAATGCGCGGCAAGAAGGTTGCGGTTATCCTCTCGGGCGGTAATGGCGACATGAGCCAGATGGCCGAGATATTGGGCGGCGCCACGCCGCAAGTGAATCAGGACATGCGGAAAGCGATATGAAGCGCAAGAGCGGACAAAATCCCGACATCACCAGGAACTGGAAGCCCGCGACGCTGGCGATCCGCGGCGGCACGGCGCGCAGCGAATATGGCGAAACGTCCGAAGCCCTGTTCCTGACCAGCGGCTACAGCTACGACCGGGCGGAAGACGCCGCCGCGCGGTTCGCCGGCGAACAGGTCGGCATGACCTATAGCCGCCTCCAGAACCCGACCGTGGAGATGCTGGAACAGCGTATCGCCCTGCTCGAAGGGGCAGAAGCCTGCCGCGCCACCGCCACCGGCATGGCAGCGATGACCGCGGCTTTGCTGTGCCAATTGTCCGCGGGGGACCATGTCGTCGGCGCCAAGGCCGCTTTCGGCTCGTGTCGCTGGCTGACCGATACGCTGCTGCCCAAGTTCGGGATTGAAACGACGACGATTGATGGCAGCGACACCGCGGCCTGGGAAGCGGCGATCCGACCCAATACCAAGGTCTTCTTCTTCGAAACCCCGGCCAATCCGACGATGGACGTGGTCGATCTGGCGGCGGTCTGCGCCATCGCCAAGGCGCATGGCATCACCAGTGTTGTGGACAATGCCTTCGCCACGCCCGCGTTGCAGCGGCCGATGGAATTCGGCGCTGACGTCGTCGCCTATAGCGCGACCAAGATGATGGACGGTCAGGGCCGCGTCCTCGCCGGCGCCATTTGCGGCACGCGGGACTGGATCGACAATGTGCTGTTGCCCTTCCACCGCAACACCGGCCCCACGCTGGCCGCGTTCAACGCCTGGGTGGTGCTCAAGGGGTTGGAAACGCTCGACCTGCGCATCCGTCGCCAGAGCGAAAACGCGCTCAAGGTCGCCGCCTTCCTGGAAGGGCGCGTCGCCAAGGTTCTATATCCCGGCCTGCAAAGCCATCCCCAGCACGCGCTCGCGATGAGTCAGATGGCCATGGCCGGCCCGATCTTCTCGCTTTATGTCGGCGGTGGCCGGGCGGAGGCGCATGGCCTGCTCAATGGCCTGGAACTGGTCGATATCAGCAACAATATCGGCGATTCGCGTTCGCTGATGACTCATCCGGCATCGACCACCCATTTCGGCATGGCCGAAGCGGCGCGGCTGGAAGTCGGCATCACCGAAGACATGCTGCGCCTTAATGTCGGGCTGGAGGATGCAGACGACGTCATCGCCGACCTCGATCAGGCGCTGCGGTCGATAGGGCGTTGACGAATGAGGGGGTTAGGGCGCATTTCTGAGACGTGAACGCGCTCTTCCCCTTCCACGCCACCACGCGGGACATCATCGTCCATGTCGCGGTCACCTTCCTGCCCGAACAGTCGGAGCCGGACCGGGGCCGCTGGTTCTGGGCCTATCATATCCGTATCGAAAATCAGGGTGACCAGCCGGTACAGCTCCTGACCCGCCACTGGATCATCACCGACGGGCGCGGCGCGCAGCATATGGTCGATGGCGATGGTGTGGTCGGTGAACAGCCGGTGGTGCAGCCGGGGAAAAGTTATGACTATGTATCGGGTTGCCCTCTCAATACGCCGACCGGGTCGATGAAGGGCAGCTATCGGATGATCGGCGTGGGTGGCGAGACGTTTGATGTCGCGATCCCCCATTTCGCCCTCATTGCGCCGGCGGTGGCCGAATGAAGCGGACCCATTTGCCGCTCAACGGCCTGCGCGTGCTGGATGCCGCCGCGCGGCACCTGTCCTTCACCCGCGCCGCGGACGAACTGGCGGTAACGCCGGCAGCGGTGGGGCAGCAGATTCGCGCGCTGGAGGACATGCTGGGCGTCGTTCTGTTCCGGCGCACACCTAAGGGACTGGAACTGACGCCGGAGACGGAAGCGGGCCTCGACGCGCTGCGCGCGGGCTTTCTGGAGTTTGAGGAAGCGGTGCGGGCGATGCAGGCGGGCCAGTCCAGCCATGCGCTGACCATCGCCGCGCCGCGCGACATCACCGGAAAATGGCTCCAGCCGCGGCTGGCCGCCTATGCCGCAGGCCAGTCCGACCTGACTTTCCAATTGATCGCGGCGGACGAGGCGCTCGATTTTACCGAGGCCAATCTGGACATCGCGATACGGCTGGCCGACGGTGCAGGCGAGCATGAAGGCGTCAAGATCGGCGAAGCTGCCTATGTCACGGTCGAGGCGGCGGCCGGTGGCCCCGACCATCGCATCGACTGGCCCGGTTGCCCGGCGGGCGACAAGCCCGCGATCATCCGCGTTGCCGACGGCGGCCTGGCGATCGAGGCGGCGGTCAGCGGCTTTGGCCGGGCGCGGGTGCCGCTGTTGCTGGCGCAGGCGGACCTGGCGGCCGGCCGGGTGCGGCAGGTGGGCGATACGACGCCGACCTTGCTCGCTTACTGGCTGATCGCGCCGCTGCCGCAGTGGCGGCAGAAGAAGGTCAGGGCGCTGGTCGAGGCGCTGACGAGCTAAGTCGCTCCATTGGGCGATGATGATTGGCAATGTCCGTGAAAAGCGGCCATGGACCAATATGTTACGGCTTTTAAGATCGTACCTGGCCACAGACCGAGGCGCCGATGTTTCATGTAGAATATGACCCCCGCGCCAATTGCCTGATGATGAAGGTCGAAGGCTTCTGGACGCCGGACAATGTCGTCGCTCTTGCAAAGGAAGTGGGATCGAAGGCCAATCACGCCAAGGCGATCCGTGACGATTTCAACGTTATCGTCGAATCCTTCGACTTCCCGGTGCAGGCGAACGACGTCGTCGATCTGCTCGCCGGCATCATGCGCAGCGGCATGACGCTTACCAGCGGACGGACGGCGGTGGTCGTCGGCAGCCAGTTGAACAGGGCGCAAGCGGAACGCACCCTAGTCCATCCCAGGGTGCGTGTGTTCCTGACCATGGAGGAGGCGCAGGGCTGGTTGGCGAATGGCGCCGGTCCCGCGCCGAGCGACCAGCCAAACCCTATTCCGCCAGCAGGTTAAGCGCCCTCGTCATCAACGCCACCAGCTTTGGTTCGTCCAGCCGCGCGGCGGGGTTGTTCCAACTGGCGCTGACCGCATACCAGCGGCCATTGCGCGCCTGCGCCAGCATGTTCATCGCCATCACGCCGGGTTCGCTGCCGCCCTTATAGCCCAGATAACGCCAGCGTTTCGCATCGGCGGGCGCGATGCCGGGGTTGACGGCCAGGACCGGCAGCGCGTCACCGCCATGCAGGCGCAGCCAGTCGAGCAGGCCGATCATGTCCTTTGACGAGGCGAACCATTCGATGCTGTCGATCGCCGTGGGAATTTCGGCGACGCTGCCCACATCCACTTTGGCGGCGGACAGGCGTGGGGCTGCGTCCTGCAACAGCGCGCGACGTTCGGCGACCGAGCCCGTTGCGTAGCGGCGGCGCAGATCGGCATTGGCCGGCATTTTGAGCGCGAAGGCTTCGGCGGTGCTCAGGATCGGCAGCACCTTGGCCGCATCGGCATGGCCGGTCGTGGCCAGCATGGCGTCTACCCGATCCCGCCCCAGCGCGCGCAGCAGCGTATCGCTCGCGCTATTGTCGCTTTCGGCGATCATCGCTGTGGCGAGGCTGTGCAGCGTCATCGGCGCGCGGTCGGGCCAGTTCATCAGCCGCCCGGAGAAGCTTTTCGGGCCGAGCGGAATGACGTCGCTCCAGCGCCGCTCGCCTGCCGCCGCGCGCGCCAGTTCGGCGAGAATATAGAGTTTGAAGCTGGAGCCTGTCGCCATCTGCGCGTCGGCGCGATGGGTGCGCAGCCACTGCGGACCCATATCGGTCAGTTGCGCGATCGCGAAGCCGGTGGTGCCGGGCAGGGCGGCGATGTCCGCCATCACCTTGTCCGGGCTGTCATTGGCGGTACGGGCGCCGACGATATGCAGGCCGACGACCAGATTGGGCGCTTGCGGCGCGACGACCAGGGTGAAGCCCACGGTCGCGCGCTCAAAACGGATTTCGACCTGACCCGCGGTGGCACTGTCGGTCCGCACCGCGCCCAGCGCCAGCGGCTTGCCATGCTGGGCGCGCAGATCGGCGGCGATGGCGCGCCAGCGGTCGACCGGCACGGCTTCCAGAAAGAGCGTGGAGAAATAGGCCTCCTCGCCGCCCGGGGCGCCGAGGATGGCGAGCAACTGTTCCGCGCGAGCCTGATAGGCCGGGGAGGGGGCCGCCTGTGCAGGGGACACGAACATGGCGATCAGCATCCATAAGCCAGCGATAAGGCGATGCAGCATGGCCAGGCGCACCGACTTCAGGGCAGAGGTGCGCCCGTCCTTCAAGCGTCGATCGCTTCCTCGTCCACCGCCGCGGCATTTTCCTGGATGAAGGCGAAGCGATGCGCGGGGTTGGTGCCCATCAGCCGGTCGACCAGATCGCGCACCTGCTGCCGATCCTCGATATCGTCGGGCAGGGTGATGCGGATCAGCATTCGGGTCTTGGGGTCCATGGTGGTTTCGCGCAACTGCATCGGGTTCATTTCGCCCAGCCCCTTGAAGCGGCTGACCTCCACCTTCTTGCCCTTGAACTCCTTGGCCATGAGCTGTTCGCGATGGGCGTCGTCCTTGGCGTAGAGGCTCTTGCCGCCCGCCACCAGCCGATAGAGCGGCGGCTGGGCGAGATAGAGATGGCCGCGCCGTACCAGTTCAGGCATTTCCTGGAAGAAGAAGGTCATCAGGAGCGTCGCGATATGCGCGCCGTCCACGTCAGCGTCGGTCATGATGACGATGCGCTCGTAGCGCAGATTGTCCGGGTTGCAGTCCTTGCGCGTGCCGCAGCCCAGCGCCAGGATCATGTCGGCGATTTCCTGATTGGCCAAGATCTTGGCGTTATTGGCGGACGCGACGTTCAATATCTTGCCGCGCAGGGGCAGGATCGCCTGGGTCTTGCGATCGCGCGCCTGCTTGGCGGAACCGCCGGCGCTATCGCCTTCGACCAAAAAGATTTCAGCGCCTTCCGGGTCATCGTTCGAACAATCCGTCAGCTTGCCGGGTAGGCGGAGCTTGCGGCTATTGGTCGCGGTCTTGCGCTTGACCTCTTTCTCCTGCTTGCGCTTGAGGCGCTCGTCCATGCGGTCGAGCACATAGGCGAGCAGCGCCTTGCCCCGATCCATATGGTCGGTCAGATAATGGTCGAAATGGTCGCGCACCGCATTTTCTACCAGTCGCGCGGCGTCGGGGCTGGTCAGCCGATCCTTGGTCTGACTCTGAAACTGCGGATCGCGGATGAAGACGGACAGCATGATTTCCGATGACGTCATGATGTCGTCGGCGGTGATGTCCTTGCCCTTCTTCTGTCCGATCAGTTCGGCAAAGGCGCGGATGCCCTTGACCAGCGCGGCGCGCAGTCCCGCTTCGTGGGTGCCGCCGTCGGGTGTCGGAATGGTGTTGCAATACCAGCTATAGCTGCCGTCCGACCAGAGCGGCCAGGCGACCGCCCATTCGACCCGGCCCGCGGTGCCGGGGAAATCCTGATTGCCCGAAAAGAAGACACTGGTCGCGCAATCGCGGTCGCCCACCTGTTCCTTCAGATGATCGGCCAGGCCGCCGGGAAACTGGAACACCGCTTCGGCCGGCGTATCGTCGCTGATCAGCGACGGATCGCATTTCCAGCGGATTTCGACGCCCGCGAACAGATAGGCCTTGGACCGGGCAAGCCGATGCAGCCGGGCCGGCTTGAACTTCTGTTCGCCGAAAATCTCGGTGTCCGGCACGAAACTGACCAGCGTGCCGCGCCGGTTGGGCGCCGCGCCGACCTTTTCCAGCGTTGTGACGGGCAAGCCTCGCGCAAATTTCTGGCGGAACAATTCCTTGTTGCGCGCCACTTCGACTACCGTATCGGTCGACAGCGCATTGACCACGGAAATGCCCACGCCATGCAGGCCGCCTGAGGTGGCATAGGCCTTGCCCTCGAATTTGCCGCCCGAATGGAGCGTGGTCAGGATCACCTCCAGCGCCGATTTGCCGGGAAATTTGGGATGCGCGTCCACCGGGATGCCGCGGCCATTGTCGGTGATGGTCAGCTTGTTGCCGGCCTCCAGCGTCACCTCGATCCGCGTGGCGTGACCGGCCACCGCTTCGTCCATGCTGTTGTCCAGCACTTCGGACGCCAGATGGTGCAGCGCACGCTCGTCGGTGCCGCCGATATACATGCCGGGGCGGCGACGCACCGGCTCCAGCCCCTCCAGCACCTCGATGGTGGAAGCGTCATATTGCGGCGTGGCGGGAGTGTTGGCGGCGAACAGGTCTTCTGACATGCGACAAGCTATAAGCGGGCGCGCGGCGGGCGCAAGCGTCGAGCCATGCCGGGCAGAAACGATATGTCACAAAGGGAATTGAAACAAAAGGGATGGCGGGTTCGTTAGCGGGGGGAAGACGGGCAGAAAACGGCCGGTCCGGCGAGGAGACTAATATATGAAGATCAACTTTATTGCGCCGCTTGGCGCCACCCTGGCGCTCGTCCTGGCGATGCCTGCGGTTGCCCAGGACAGCGCACCGGTGGACTGGACGGGGCCGTATGTCGGTGGCTCTTTCGGTTATAACTGGCAGAAGAAGGATGGCGCCGAACATCTGCGCTTCGATTCCGATGCTGACGGCGATTATGACGACGTCATCAGAACCGGCACGGGCGCCAACGCCTTCTCGCCCGGCACATGCGGCGGCGCGGCGCGGGGGTCGACTCCGGCCAGCGGTTGCTCCAGCGACAAGGACGCAATCGGCTGGATGGGCCATGTCGGTTATGACCGACAGTTCGGCAGCATCGTTGCGGGCGTCGTTGCCGAAGCCGGCAAGGCTTATATCAGCGACAGCGTGACCGAATATTCGACCACGCCGGCCTTCTACACCATGACCCGCCGGATCGACTATAACGCCAATCTGCGCGCCCGTCTGGGTTACACGACTCCCGGCGGCATCATGCCCTATATCACCGGCGGTCTTGCCTATGCGAAGGTGAAGAACAGCTTCAGCACCAGCAACGGCGCCAACAGCTTCACTGAAGTCGATCGCAAGGAAGATGGCTGGGGCTACACCATGGGTGGTGGTATCGAGGCCAAGGTGTCGAACAACTTCTCCATCGGCGCGCGTTATCTGTGGACCCGCTACAATGTCGGCGACTATCGCGTAGATGTCGGCGCGGGCACGGCCCCAGCTACCAATCCGTTCCGCATCACCCCGTCGGGCGGCGCCAGCATCAATCGTGGCGACAAGTTCGACACGCAGAGCGTGATGGTGACCACCAGCTTCCGCTTCTGAACATAGTCAATAAAGAAAGGCCCGGTTTCCAGATGGAAGCCGGGCCTTTCTTGTGTCTGGCGTGAAAGATCAGCGCACCCGCGGACCGCCGAAGGGCAGGGGTGGAGGCGGGCGGCGCGTGCCGCGCGGCAGTTGCGCCTGATAGGCGCGGCCGCAATGTTCGACGCAATAGGGAAATCCGGGATTCACCTGCTCGCCGCAGAAATGGAAATCGGGTTCACCCGGATGCCCCATCGGCCATTTGCAGATCCGTTCGGTCAGGTCGAGCAGCGTCGTCTTGTCCGCAATCTCGGCGCTCGGCTTGGCCGGCACCAGCCGGCGCGGCGGCGCGGGCGGAATCGGCGCCTGCTGGTCGCCCGGACCCTGACGCAGGAAGCCGCCGGGCCCGACCGAAATGATGCGGGGCTGCGGCGGCGGGGGCGGCGCGTCCGTGGCGGCGGCCGCCGCGGGGGCCGGTGTCGCAGGCGCTGGCGGCGGGGCGACCGGCGCACGCACGGGAGACGGGGGCGAGGCGACCGGCGCCGCGGCGCGGGGCGCTTCCACGTCCGGGGCGGCGGCGGGCTTGCGCTGGGCAGGGGCGGCCGCTTTCTTGGGCGTCTCGTTCGCCTTCACCGGCGAAGGACGGGATTGCAGGCCCAGGCGATGCGCCTTGCCGATCACCGCATTGCGGCTGACCCCGCCGAGTTCATCGGCGATCTGGCTGGCGGTCAGGCCGCGCTCCCACATCCCCTTGAGCTGGTCGATACGCTCGTCGGTCCAGGACAATGAAAAAACTCCTCACAAATCTTCTATGGCACCCTATATGGGAAGCCACGCCGCAGGTTCAAATCCTTGGACCTTCCCCCTTGCGGCATAACGGACCAGCCGATAGTCGATCCCACCATGAACGACCAGCCCAAAATTCACGCCGCGCCTGCGGCCCAGCCGCCTTTCCCCGAGCCTGGCGTCCCGCAGATCCGCAACATCAACTGGGCGGGCACCTGGGCGCTCTACGCCAAGGAAGTGCGCCGCTTCCTGAAGGTGCAACTCCAGACCGTCTGGGCGCCGGCGATCACGACGCTGATGTTCCTGGTGATCTTCATCGTGGCTTTGGGCGGCAGCGGGCGAACCGTGCTGCTGCGCGGCGAAGCGGTGCCCTTCGCCGATTTCATCGCGCCGGGCCTCATCATCATGGGTATGATCAACGCCTGTTTCGCCAATGCCAGCTTCGCGCTGATGGTGGGCAAGGTGCAGGGCACGCTGGTCGATTATCTGATGCCGCCGATCGCGGTGGGTGAATTGCTGTTCGCGCTGGTCGCATCCTCGGTGACGCGCGCGATGTTCGTCGGCTTCGCCCTGTGGCTGGCCATGGCCTTGTGGCCCGGCGTCCATGTCACGCCCGCGCATCTGTGGGCGGTCGCCTGGTTTGGCCTGCTCGGCACCAGCTTCATTGCCTTTCTGGGCGTACTGACATCGATCTGGGCGGAAAAATTCGATCATGGCGCGGCGATCACCAATTTCGTGATCGGCCCGCTCGCCCTGTTGTCGGGCACCTTCTATTCAATCGACCGGTTGCCGCCCGTCTTCCAGGCGATCAGCCACGCCAATCCGTTCTTCTATATCATTTCCGGCTTCCGCTACGGCTTCGTAGCGGCGGCGGACACCAATGTCGTGGTCGGCAGCAGCGTGTTGCTGGCGCTCAATCTGGTGCTGGGCGGACTATGCTACGCGCTGCTCAAGCGCGGCTGGAAGATCAAGGCCTGACCCACCAGCGCCGCTTCAGATGAAGGCGGCGAAGAGTGGTACGGCGATGCCCATCGCGAACAGCATCGCCGTCGCGATCAGCCAGTGATGCAGGCGGGGCCATGGGTGCAGAGAAGGCGGGGCGTCACCGGGACGCCCCGCCTTCTGCTTATCCACCGACGCGGGAGAGCGCGAGTCCGGCAGCGGCGATCTCGTTGGCGGGATAGATGTTGCGCAGGTCGATGAGCGCCTTGCCGGTCATGGTGTCGGCGAGGCGCTTCAAATCGAGTGCGCGGAAAATGTCCCATTCGGTGACGAGCACGACGGCGTCGGCGCCATCGGCTGCTTCATAGGCG
This sequence comes from Sphingobium sp. 3R8, assembly GCF_020166615.1. Lineage (NCBI taxonomy): Bacteria > Pseudomonadati > Pseudomonadota > Alphaproteobacteria > Sphingomonadales > Sphingobiaceae > Sphingobium > Sphingobium sp. 3R8. Next base: position 34,558 of record NZ_JAIQXR010000015.1, read on the forward strand.
TCCTTGGCCATGGTCACGGTGGGCATCATCGGCGCGGCGACATCCATGCCTTCGGGATCATAGGCGACGATCTTCGCACCGGCATCCTCCAGAGCCTGGACGATGGCGAGGCTGGGCGCGTCGCGCATGTCGTCGGTATTGGGCTTGAAGGTCAGGCCCAGCAGCGCGACCGTCTTGCCGCGGGCGTCGCCGCCCATCGCCTTGACGATCTTGCGGCCCATCGCCCGCTTGCGCAGGTCGTTGACCTGCACCACCGTTTCGACGATGCGGATCGGGGCGTCATGATCCTGCCCCGTCTTGACCAGCGCCAGTGTGTCCTTGGGGAAGCAGGAGCCGCCATAGCCCGGCCCGGCGTGCAGGAATTTGGAGCCGATACGGTTGTCCAGCCCGATGCCGCGCGACACGTCCTGCACCTCGGCGCCGACCGCTTCGCACAGATCGGCCATTTCGTTGATGAAGGTGATCTTGGTCGCCAGGAAGGCGTTAGCGGCATATTTGATGAGTTCGGCGGTGCGGCGACCGGTGAACATCAAAGGCGCCTGGTTGAGGTTGAGCGGGCGATAGACCTGGCTCATCACCGCGATTGCACGCTCCGATCCGGTGGTGCCCACGACGACGCGGTCGGGCCGCTTGAAGTCGCCGATAGCCGCGCCTTCGCGCAGGAATTCGGGGTTGGACACGACCTGAATATCAAGGTCGGGCTTGAGTTCGCGGGCGATCCGCTCGACTTCATCGCCGGTGCCGACCGGTACGGTTGACTTGGTCACGATCACCGCGGGCGCATCGAGCGCCGCCACGATTTCCCGCGCCGCAGCATAGACATAGCTGAGATCCGCATGGCCATCGCCCCGGCGCGACGGCGTGCCCACCGCGATGAAGATCGCGTCCGCGCCCTTGACGCCGGCGGCCAGGTCGGTGGTGAAGGTCAGCCGGCCCGATGCGGCGTTGTCCCCCACGAGCTTGTCCAGCCCCGGTTCGAAAATCGGCATCCGGCCGGACTCGATCGCCGCGATCTTTCCCGCGTCCTTGTCCACGCACACCACGTCATGACCGAAATCCGCAAAACAGGCTCCTGACACAAGTCCAACATAACCCGTGCCGATCATCGTGATTTTCATGGACTATTCAGCTCCGTATGACGTGGTGACTAGGCGCGGCTCTATCATAGTCCGCGTATATTTCAATTCGCTGCGTTGCAGCGGTGAATTTGGCGATGGCGTTCAGCCGCTGGTTACCAATTTCTGCGACAGGCTGAACGGAGCGGCAGGCAAAGGAGTTGATGTGAAGGTAGCGCTGGTGTTCGGGACGCGACCCGAAGCGATCAAGATGTTCCCGGTGATCCATGCGCTGCGCGCGCAGCCGGGCGTGACGACACGCGTTATCGTGACCGCGCAGCATCGCGGCCTGCTGGACCAGGTGCTGGAGATTGCCGGGATCGTACCCGATATCGATCTGGACGTCATGGTGCCAAACCAGACGCTGGACGGCCTGACCGCAAAGCTGATCGTCGAACTGGGCAGGGCCTTCGATGCGGAAAAGCCCGACCGCGTCGTCGTCCATGGCGACACGCTCACTACGATGGTCGCAAGTCTGGCCGCCTATTATCGCAAGATTCCGGTCGCCCATGTGGAGGCCGGGCTGCGCAGTGGCGACATCCACCATCCCTGGCCGGAAGAAGTGAATCGCCGGGTCGTAGCCTGTATCGCCGACATGAATTTCGCGCCGACCCAAGCGGCGGCCGATGCGCTGCTGCGTGAAAGCCGCGACGCTGCCAGCATCCACATTACCGGCAACACCGTGATCGACGCGCTGCTCGCGACCCGCGATCGCCTCTTGGAGGAACCGGCGCTGGCCAGTGGCCTGGATGGTCTGGCGGCACGCTTCGCGGGCAAGCGGATCGTCGCCGTCACCAGCCATCGGCGCGAGAATTTCGGCGGCGGCATGGAAGCGATCGCTCGCTCTATCGCGGACATCGCTGCGCGACCCGATGTGGCGGTGATCTTTCCTGTCCACCCCAATCCCAATGTCCGGCCGGTGATGGATGCGGTGCTGGGTGACCTGCCCAATGTCGCGATGATCGAGCCGCTCGACTATCCGCATTTCGTGCGATTGCTCGACCTGTGCCATCTCGTGCTGACCGACAGCGGCGGCGTGCAGGAGGAGGCGCCGTCGCTCGGCAAGCCGGTGCTGGTGATGCGCGAGACGACCGAGCGGCCCGAAGGCGTCGATGCAGGGACGGCCAAGCTGGTCGGCGCGGATCGCGCCCGCATCGTGCGCGAGGTGCTGGCGCTGCTGGATGATGAGGACGCCTATCAGGCGATGGCACGGGCGCACAATCCCTTCGGCGACGGTCGGGCGGCGGCGCGAATCGCTGCGCTGATCGGCGCGGATGCCGCAGCGCCGGAATAAAAGCGGCGACGCTGCGGGCGCTATCTGCTACCGGACGGCATCGCCGCGAAACCTGCCCGCAAGCATTCGCCACGACCGAGAGACAGATCGCGCTCCCGCTTGCCACGCAAGGAGCCTGCCTCATGATCTTATCGATTCATCTCAACCCGACCGTCGGTACGATGGATATGTCCGCATGAGCCGCGCCATCAATCTCAACGCGCCGCTGGACGATGTCACGGCGCTGTGCGCTCGCCATGCCATCGCCATCTCGACCATCGAGCCGCTGACGTCGGGCGGCACGCGCGTGGTCCTGCTCAATCCCGACGGCGCGGATCGTATCCGCACGCTGATGAAGACCAAGATCATCACCACGCCGGTCGTTCGCTCGCCCATGCATATGGCGCGCCAGCCTCTGCCGCGTTATCGCTGAAAGCTGACCAGTACGTGAGCTGACGAATCGCCAGCGTTACCGAAATCTTCAGCATTTTCGGGCAGAAAAGCAGGCAAATTCACCGTTTGAAGGATTGTCCGCCTCATGCCCGTCGACGCAAAACAGAAGGTTTCCGTCATTGGCCTTGGCTATATCGGCCTGCCGACCGCCGCGTTGATCGCGCGTGGCGGCGCGCAGGTGGTGGGTGTCGACGTCAGCGCCCATGTGGTCGAAACGGTCAATAGCGGCCGCGTCCATATCGAAGAAGTCGACCTGGACGGCCTGGTGCAGGGCGTCGTCGCACGCGGCAAGCTCCGTGCAAGCCTGGAGGTGGAAGAAAGCGACGTCTTCATCATCGCCGTGCCGACCCCGGTGTCGGAAGATCGGGCGCCGGACATCTCCTATGTCCTGAACGCCGCGCGCACGATCGCTCCGGTACTCAAGGCCGGCGACACCGTGATCCTCGAATCCACATCTCCCGTCGGCACGACCGAATCGATGCGCGACGTGATCGGCACCATCCGTCCCGACCTCAAGATGCCCGGCACCGGCGTGGCCGGCGACATCGCCATCGCCTATTGCCCGGAACGCGTGCTGCCTGGCCGCATTCTGGTCGAACTGATCGACAACGACCGCTGTATCGGCGGCATCACGCCGCGTTGCGCGCGCAAGGCGCTGGGCTTCTATCGCCAGTTCGTCCGCGGCGCCTGCATCACCACCACCGCCCGCGCGGCCGAAATGGTCAAACTGGTCGAAAACAGCTTCCGCGACGTCAATATCGCCTTCGCCAATGAATTGTCGGTGATCGCGGAGAATATGGACATCGACGTGTGGGAAGTGATCCGCCTCGCCAACCGCCATCCGCGCGTCAATATCCTCTCGCCCGGTCCTGGCGTCGGCGGTCATTGCATCGCCGTCGATCCCTGGTTCATCGTCCATGGCGACCCGGAAAATGCCCGCATCATCCGTACTGCGCGCGAAGTGAATGACGGCAAGACCGACTATGTTGTGGCGAAGGCGTCCGACATGATCGACGTCTTCGCGTGCGAAGACGTCGCCTGCCTCGGCCTCGCCTTCAAGGCGAATATCGACGATTTCCGCGAAAGCCCCGCGGTGAAGGTCGCGGCGCGGCTGGCGCGTCGCTATGGTCGCCGCGTCAAGCTGGTCGAACCCTATGCGCAGGCGCTGCCGATGGAATTTGCCGGGACGGGGGCCGAACTGATCGATCTCGATACGGCACTGGAACAATGTGGCGTTTTCGTCATTCTTGTCGATCATGACATGTTCAAATCTGTCCCCGTCGATGAACGCGCCGGCAAGGCTGTTTATGACACCAGAGGAATCTGGCCCGATCAGCCGCGCCGCCTGGCGGAACCGGCGCCCGACCGTCTCGCCGTCTGACGGTCATCGGGTTCGTTCGACCCGTCCCGTCCGTGGTTGCCATCGCGGTGCCGCGCCGTTAACCCCCGGCCTCATCTGGGTTAAGACGGGGCGGGAGCGCGGATGAAGCGCGGAAACAGCATCAACCGATCGATTGCAGCGCTGATCGCGTGCGGGTTGCTGGGTGCGTGTGCGACCGTAGAGGGTGCGCCGCGCGGGGAGGCCGCCTATGCCGCAATTCCACCGCCGCCGGCGATCGGTATGGATTATCGCATTGCGCCGGACGATGTGCTGCGCATTCAGGTCTATCACGAGCCGGGTCTGTCATTGGAAGACGCGCAGGTTACGGCGGGGGGCATGATCCGCATGCCGCTGATCGGCGACGTGTCGGTCGCGGGACTGACCGCCGGCGAAGCGGGCGACGTCATCGCCGGGCGGCTGGGCGAACGCTATCTGGTCTCGCCGCAGGTCACTTTGTTCGTGAAGAAGGCCGTGGGTCGCCGCATCACGCTGGATGGCGAGGTGCGCGAACCCGGCCTCTATCCGGTCGAAGGGCGGCTGACCCTGTTGCAGGCCGTCGCCCTGGCGAAGGGGCCGACCCGGCTGGCGGGGCTCAACCAGGTCGTCGTCGTGCGCCAGCTGGACGGCCAGCGGCAGGCCGCTCTGTTCGATCTGGCCGCCATTCGCAAGGGGCGTGCGCCCGATCCTGAAATCCTGCCGGGCGACATGGTCATCGTCGGCCTGTCGCGCGCCAAGGCGATAGTGGGCGGCGCACTGCTGGCCGTGCCCGCGCTCGCCACCGGCTTCATCGCGCTGGACGGAAATCGCTGATGGGTCTTCCTGCTTTCCCGACGCGTGACGATGCGGATGGCCGCGGCGAGGGTTTCAATGCCCGCCTGTCGGTCGCCGCCGCGCGCTGCTGGCTGGTCTTGCGCCGGCACCGCATCATCCTGTTCGTCACCATGGCGCTCTGCCTGCTGGCCGGCGCGATCTTCATCCTGACATCGACGCCCGACTATCGCGCGACCGCCTCGGTCGAGGTGGAGGATGTGCCGGCCGGCGCGGCCGGTTCCGCCGCCGCCCAGCGCGCCGGCACGGCCAACGACACCGAAACGCTGATGCAGACCGAATTGGAAGTCTTGCGCAGCCGGGCGCTTGCTGAGGAGGTGGCGCGCGATCTGGCGCTGGTCGGCACGCCGACCTTCTTCAAGGGCATGGACGAGGTCCGGCCGGCCGAGGGCGTCGGGACGTTGTCGCAGCGCCAGGTGGAGCAGGACATGGTCGTACGGCTGCTGCGCGACAATCTGGAGGTCGAACTGCCCGGCAAGTCGCGGGTGCTGCGGATCAGCTTCGTCAGCGCCGATCCGGTGCTGTCGGCGCGCGTGGCCAACAGCTATGCCGACAGCCTGATCCGCGCCGACCTGAAGCGCGGCTTCGAATCCGGCGTGCAGGCGCGCCGCTTCCTGCTGGGAGAACTGGACGGTGCGCGCAACGATCTGGCGCGGGCGGAGCGCGACATGGCTGTCTATGCCGCGCGCACGGGTACGCCGGTCCAGCCGGGCGAGGAGAGCAAGCCGGTCAAACCTGCCGCGCCCGACGGATCGGTCGCGACGCGCCTGGCCCAACTTAACGCCTTTCGTGCTCAGGCCGCGGCCGATCGCATCGCGGCGCAGAAACGCTGGGAAAGTGCGCGGCGCGCCAGCGCCGATACGCTGCCTGAAGTGTTGGGCAACGGGGCGATGCAGCAGATCATGGCCGATCGCGCCCAGGCCCGCGCGGCGGTCGCCGAAGAACGGCAGTTCCGCAAGGACGCGCACCCCGAAATGCGGGAAGCGCGGGCGAAGCTGGCGGCGCTGGACGAGCAGGCCGATTCCATGGCCAACACCATCCGCGCGTCGCTGCGCGAACAATATGACGTGGCGGTGCGCGGCGAGGATCAGATCGCCAGGGAAATCGCGCAGCTCGAACAACAGGCGCAGGTTGAGCAGGGCCGCGATGTCCAGATGGGCATCATGGAACGCTCGGTCGATACCTATCGTATGCTGCACGACAGCCTGCTCCAGCGCTATCGCGACATGGCGTCGCAGGCGGGCTTCCAGGCTGGTCGCATCCAGCCGCTCGATCGCGCGGCGGTGCCGGCGCGGCCCTTTTCGCCGCGCATTGGCGTGATCCTTCTGTTGGCATCGCTCGGCGGGCTGGCGCTCGGGCTGCTGCTGGTGGCGGCGCGCCACATGTTCGACGACGCCGTGACCTCCGCCGACACGCTGGCGGAACGGGTCGGCCTGCCCTTGCTGGGCGCGGTGCCGGTGACCGGCGACAATCCCCAGCCGGCGGAGATATTCACCCCGATCGCGGCGTCTTTGCTGCTCGCGTCGGCCGATGGCCTGCCGCGATCGATCCTCGTCACCAGCGCGCAGGAGGGGGAGGGCAAGTCGCTGACCCTCCATGCGCTGGCGCTGGCGCTGGCGGGCCTCGGTAAGTCGGTGCTGGTAATCGACGGCGACATGCGCCGTCCGGTGCAGCATCGCCTGTTCCGCCTGTCCCCCGCGCGCGGCATCAGCGAAGTGCTGACCGGTCAGGCCATGGCGCAGGATGTGATCGTGGACACCGGCGTCGTGGGCGTGGCGCTGCTGCCTTGCGGCACCCTGCCGCCCAATCCGTCGGAACTGCTGTCGACCCCGGCGCTGGACGGCCTGCTCACGGCGGTGCGCGACCGTTATGATACGGTGCTGATCGATGCCCCGCCGATCCTCGGTATCGGTGATGCTCCCTTGCTGGCGGCCAAGGCGCAAGCCAGCCTGCTGGTGGTCGAATGGGGCCGCAACCATCATGGCGGCTTGCGCGCAGCGGTGGAGCGTTTGCGGCGCAGCGGCGGCGCGATCGTCGGCGCCATCCTGACCAAGCAGCAGGGCCGCGCCATGGATTACGACTATCACCGCGGGGGGTGACGGCCATTCTCACCATCCGTTCGGCCTGATCCTGTCGAAGGCTCTTAAAAACAGCGCCATCCCCGAGGAAGGCGCTGTTTCATATCGTCAACAGGGAGGAAGCGCTCAGGCCCGCGCCATCAGCCCTTCGACCAGCCCCTGGAACAGGCGCTTGCCGTCGGTCGCGCCATGCGCCGGTTCGATCACGCGTTCGGGATGCGGCATCATGCCCAGCACATTGCCGGCATCGTTCAGGATACCGGCGATGTTGCGGGCCGACCCGTTCACGCTCTCCGCATAGCGCAGCGCCACGCGGCCTTCGCCTTCCAGCCGGTCGAGCGTCGCATCGTCGGCGAAATAATTGCCGTCATGATGCGCCACCGGATAGCGGATCGCTTCGCCCGCCGCATAGCGGCTGGTGAAGGCGCTCTGTGCATTCTCGACCGTCAGGGCTACGTCGCGGCACACGAAATGGCCGCCGGCGTTGCGCAGCAGCGCGCCGGGCAGCAGACCGCTTTCGGTCAGCACCTGGAAGCCATTGCAGATGCCCAGCACGAAAGCGCCACGCTCTGCGGCCTTCGCCACCGCCTGCATCACCGGCGAACGGGCCGCCATCGCGCCGGACCGCAGATAATCGCCATAGGAAAAGCCGCCCGGCACGCCGATCAGGTCGATGTCGTCGGGCAGGTCCGTGTCGCGGTGCCACACCATGGCGGGCTTGCTGCCGGTCGCAGCCTCGAACGCCACCGCCAGGTCGCGGTCGCAATTGCTGCCCGGAAAGACGATGACGGCGCTTTTCATACTTCAGGCCACCTTTTCGATGCGATAATTTTCGATCACCGTATTGGCCAGCAGCTTGCGGCACATGGCGTCGATATCCTCGTCGCTGGTGTCGTCGGCCAGGTCCAGTTCGATCAGCTTGCCCGCGCGGACGTCGTTGACGCCGCCAAAGCCCAGTCCGTCGAGCGCATGATGGATGGCCCGGCCCTGGGGATCGAGGACGCCGCCCTTGAGAGTGACGAAGATGCGGGCTTTCATGGGACGCGGACTCCTTGGAATCGACTGGCGCCGCGCGATTCCGCACGGCCGAACTTTGCCGCACCCCCTAGGCGCGGCGGCGCGCAGAGGCAAGCCATTATGACTTTGTTAGCGACCATTGCGCTAGTGTGACTATGGGATTTTGGGGGACGTGCGGGGCGATGTCCGGACTGGCGCTGGCGATGTTTGTCGGGCTGTTCGCATGGGGACAGCAGATCGTGGGATATGACGATCCGCACGGCAAGGTCCAACTCGCCCTGCTGGCGACCTTCAGCTTCGGCCTGCTGATCGGCTATCGCGCCAATCGGTGAGGCGTGCGGGCTGGTTCCCTTCTCATGCGCGGTCATGTCGACGCGACAGTCCGAAGTTCACACCGTTGTCGGCTTTTTTCGAGCATTGCGCCTCCAAAGCGCTCGCAACGCGCTCGCGAAGCGTCACGCACGCGCCACCCGCCTGACCGGGGCGCGTCATCATGGTCACGCCCACGCGCCGCCAACGCGTCAGGGACATCGGCTTTACCCTGCGCGTCGAGCGGTCGACCGGGTGGATTGTCGGAAAAAGGCTTCATCCCCGAGGATAAGCCAGAGAAAATCCTACATTGGAAGGATCGAATGTCGTGGGCGGCGATGGTTGGGGGCGAGCATTTGTTGCCGTTCGTGACAATGTTCACGCTGCCTGTTTGCGGACGTTCCAGTAGCGGCCATCGCCAGGGGCCGCTATGCTGCAAAAATGGGAAACGACAGACTGGCGATCTTAGAAGGGCCGACGGGCGCCTTACGTCTTGACGTGGAGGGCTACCAATTTCCAGATATCCCGAATGACGAGTGGGATTCTAACTGGCTTATAATCACTGGGGATGCCGTTCTCGATGGCAGATCGTGGCGCTTCCGCGACCCATGCCTTACTACATTCGAAATGCAACGTCTGGCTGATTGGCTCGATCTGGTTGCGGCGGGAACCGCAGAACAAAATTTCTGCGGTTTTACTGAACTGAACCTAGACTTTGAGCGGGTGTCAGACGTGTCAATCCGAATTGGGCTTTCATTGGAAGTATTGCCCCCTTGGGCGAACCGAGACAGTGACTTAGGCGATGTTGGGTTCGAAGTTTCGATTGGAAGCCAGCTTAACGCTGCCGCTACCAGACTTCGTCGGTTCCTATCGCAATTTCCTGTGCGAGCGACTGGCGGCTGCTAACGACCATAATTTGCCGTTCTTGAACCTCTTGTCTGGTCTCCATAGCGGACATCGCAAATCATGCTAGGTAACGAGCATGGCCCGTTTCTCAGATGCTTTATCCCGCGCTCCGGCACACATGATCGCAGCACGCCTAGGCGGCTGGGCGGTTGTCGCTGCCACCGCGCTACTGGCGGCGTGTTCCTATGTTTACACAGTTGAGGCCCTGTTTATCGATGGTAAGCTATCTTTTGTCAGCGAGGACGTTAATGAAACAGGTTCGCCATACTGCCTAATCTCGTTCAAAGTGAGCGACGCTGCTGGCTCGGCAGTCTGGGAATTCGACGCATACGATCGTTATAAGAACGTCAGCAAATGCGGTCCGAACTTCCCCCTTCGATACGGTCAGGCACCAAAGGGTGCAGTTACCGTGACGCCAGCTAAGCCGCTCAAAGCTGGCGAACTCTATACTATCGAAGGCAATGCCGGGAATGCCCTTCAAGGTAGCTTTCGCTATCAAGTGAAGCGGATCACTACTGTTGAAAATCTCGACATGAAATTGCCAGAGGTAAAGGCTGCTCAGCAGCGCGGCTGGGATCGGCAAAGGTCTGATCGTTAACCATCCGATCTCACGTTTTTGAGCCGGTAAGCTGACAGTCCGCTGACCACCCCTGCAAGCCATTCCCACTGGCCCATCTATCCCCTAAGCGGGCGGCATGAACCCGGATACGCTCTATTATATATGCGCCATCATCGCCGTCATCCTCGCGGGCCTCGCCAAGGGCGGCTTTGCCGGGATCGGCGCACTGGCCATGCCGGTGATGGCGCTGGCCGTCGATCCGGTGCGCGGCGCGGCGATCCTGTTGCCGATCCTGATCCTGCAGGACGTCGTCAGCGTCTGGGTCTATCGCCATAGTTGGGACGGGTCGATCCTCAAGGTCATGCTGCCGGGCGCTGCGGTCGGCATCGGACTTGGCTATCTGTTCGCGGCGCAGGTGTCGGAAACCGCGGTGCTGGGCGTGCTCGGCGCCATTTCGGTACTGTTCGGGCTGCAACGTTTGTGGATCGAACGCGGCAAGGCCGTCGTGCTGCCGTCGGATTCGCCCGGCTGGGTGGGCTTCCTGTTCGGCATCGGCAGCGGCTTCACCAGCCATATCGCCCATGCCGGGTCGCCGCCCTTCCAGATGTGGGTGCTGCCCAAGCGGTTGCCTCGCGACATGCTGGTGGGGACTACCGCACTCGCCTTCGCCGCGATGAACTGGATGAAGCTGCCCGCCTATGCCGCGCTGGGTCAGTTCACCCACGCCAATCTGATGGCGACGGCGATGCTGGCGCCGGTGGCGATCCTATCGACCTTCGCCGGCGTGGCGTTGGTACGACGGGTCGATCCGGCGCGTTTCTACACGCTCATCTACGCGCTGATGGTGCTGCTGGGCATCAAGCTGATGGCCGACGCACTGATCTGACTCTGCGCGTACGAAAAAGCCGGCGAAAACAGTATGTTTCCGCCGGCTTTTACAATGTCATGCGATGGACTGTCAGTCCTTTTCGCGCTTCTTGCGATGGGTGTCGAGGTCGAGGACGGTTGTGTCCAGCCCTTCGGGCAGCAGGCCAAGACGGCGCGCAACCTCCTGATAAGCCTCGACTTCGCCGCCCAGGTCGCGGCGGAAGCGATCCTTGTCCAGTTTCTCGTTGGTCGCCATGTCCCACAGGCGGCAGCCGTCCGGGCTGATCTCGTCGGCCAGGATGACGCGGCTATATTCGCCGTCATAGAGGCGACCGAATTCCAGTTTGAAATCGACCAGGCGGATGCCGATGCCCGCGAACAGGCCGCACATGAAGTCGTTGATACGGATCGCCATGTCGGCGATGTCGTGCATCTCGTCCTGCGTCGCCCAGCCGAAGCAGGCGATATGCTCTTCGGAGATCAGCGGGTCGCCCAGCGCATCGTCCTTGTAGCAATATTCGATCAGCGTGCGGGGGAGTTGCGTGCCTTCCTCAATGCCCAGCTTCTTGCTGAGCGACCCGGCGGCGACGTTGCGCACCACGACCTCGATCGGCACGATCTCGACCTGACGGACCAGTTGTTCGCGCATGTTGAGGCGGCGGATGAAATGGGTCGGCACGCCGATCTGGCCGAGCAGGGTGAAGATATGCTCGGAAATCCGGTTGTTCAGCACGCCCTTGCCCGAAATCGTGCCCTTTTTCTGGGCATTGAAGGCAGTGGCGTCATCCTTGAAATATTGGATGATCGTGCCGGGCTCGGGGCCTTCGTAAAGGATCTTTGCCTTGCCTTCGTAAATCTGGCGGCGACGGGCCATGCGCGTTCCTGACTTATCTTAGAGCGATTTCTAATCAGATGGACTCATCTGATGGCTCGGAAATCGCATAAAACCAACACCCCAGATCGGCCGATCCGATGCCATCGGATCGAAAACCGATCTAGAAAAGATTGCGCCCCGGCAAACGCGAATCGGAAAGGATCAGCGGGTGCCGGGGCTGCTAGGCCGGCCCATAGAGCAAAGTGGATGGGCGTGCAATTGGTGCGCCCCTTACAGCACATCCCCGAACATGAACCAGATCATCGCGCACCAGCCGACCAGGCCGATTACGCCCAAGATCAGGCCGGATCGGGCTCGAATGGCGGGCCAGAAGCCGCGGGGTTCGTCTTCATCGTCGCTGTGCATGACACGGGCCTTAGCGAGGGAAGCCGCTCCGCTCAACCGGCAGGCGCCGCTTCCAGCAAGGCTTTGAGCGTGCGCAGGTCCGCCGTCACGGCCTGCGCATCGGCCTCGAACGCCGCATCGTCCATGTCCGGCTGGCGGAGCAAGGTGAAGATTACCTCGGTCCCGGCGCCATGTTCGATCATCCGCAGCGGGATATAGATGTCCGGCCTGCCCGCCAGCCGCACGCGATGGTCGAGGATACCGAAATCATTGGCCGGTGTGAACAGCACCAGCGCTTCGCCCGCGGGCGTATCCGCGACCCAGCCATCATCGCTTTCATGCAGGGGTCGCGGACAGGCCGGCGGCCCAGCGCGGAAAATTTTCCGGTCGCCGTGCGAAGGCATAGGCCCGCGCCAGAGGCACGGCGATGCCGATGCTCAGGTGGCGGACCTGTGCCGTCATCCCGCCATGTCTTCCGTCAGCGGCGGCGCTTCGGCGCGTTCAACCGCCATCAGCCGGCCGGTGAAACATTGCCGCCACCAGCTGATATCCTGTTGCTCCACGCTGTCCATCATCGCGCGCCAGCGCCGCTTGCGCTCGTCCAGCGGCATGGCCAGCGCCCGCAGGATCGCGTCGGACATCTCCTCCGGGCTGTAGGGATTTATCAACAATGCATCCTTGAGCTGCATCGCCGCCCCGGCGAAGCGGGACAGGATCAGCACGCCCGGATCTTCGGGGTCCTGGGCCGCGACATATTCCTTCGCGACCAGGTTCATGCCGTCGCGCAGCGGTGTCACCAGCCCGATCTTTGCGGCGCGATAGATGCCGGCCAGCTTGTCGCGCGGATAACCCTGGTTGACGTAGCGGATCGGGGTCCAGTCGACGTCGCTATATTCGCCGTTGATCCGTCCTGCGAGGGAATCGAGCGTCGCACGGATCTGCTGGTAGCTTTCCACTTCCCCGCGCGAGGGCGGGGCGATCTGGGTCAGCAGCAGCTTGCGGTGGTGTTCGGGATGATCCTTCAGGAAACGGGCATAGCCGTTGAATCGCTCCTCCAGCCCCTTGCTGTAATCCAGCCGATCGACCCCGACGATCATCGACCGGTCCTGCAACGACGCGCGAACCAGGCTCAACATATCCTGCGCCTCGTCGCTCTCGGCGGCCTCGGCAAATTCCTTTGCGTTGATTCCGATCGGACAGGCGACCGCCTGGATCGTGCGATCGCCGACGGTGACGAAGTCGCCATTGACGCTGCCGCCCATCTCGCGCTCGACATAATGGCGGAAGGATTCGAGCCATTCCTCGGTATGGAAACCGATGACGTCATAGGCGAACAGCGTGCTGACCAGCTTGCTGTGATGGGGCAGCGACACCAGCAGCCGGGTCGGGGGCCAGGGAATGTGGAGGAAGAAGCCCATGCGGTTCTTCAGCCCCTTGTCGCGCAGCATCTGGCCCAGCGGGATCATATGATAGTCATGGACCCAGATGACGTCTTCGGGTTCGATCAGCGGGCTGGCTGTCTCCGCGAAGCGCTTGTTGACGCGATTATAGCCACCCTCGAAATCGCGGGCATATTCGGCCAGGTCGATGCGGAAATGGAACAGCGGCCACAGCGTCTTGTTGGCGTAGCCATTATAATATTCGTCGACATCCTGTTCTTCCAGGTCGATCGTCGCGGTCTTGACCCCCTCATCCTCTGCAAAGCCGATATGGCCGGTGAAATTGTCGGTGACGTCGCCCGACCAGCCGACCCAGATGCCCCGGCTTTCCCGCAAGGCTTGCGACAGGGCGACGGCCAGCCCGCCCTGGTTGCCCGACTTGCTGGGCCGACTGACCCGGTTCGATATGACGATAAGGCGGCTCATCGCATCGCGCTCCACGGTTTGCTCAGCAAGACGGCGCAATTGATGATGCCGACCAATGAGTAGGTCTGGGGATAATTGCCCCACAATTCCCCGCTAATGGGGTCGATATCTTCGGACAGCAGCCCTGCGGCGGTGCGGCGGGACAGCATCTCCTCGAACAGGGCGCGGGCCTCGTCGGTCCGGCCGGTGCGATGCAGCGCCTCGATCAGCCAGAATGTGCAGACGTTGAACGCCGTCACCGGCTCGCCGAAATCGTCGGGCGCGCTGTAGCGCAGCATGTCGTTGCCGCGCCGCAGGTCGGTTTCCAGCGCCGCCAGCGTGCCGATGAACATCGGATCGTCGGCAGTCAGGAAGCGCAGGTCGAGCAGTTGCAGCAGCGACGCATCGCGCGAATCATCCTCGAAATTGGCGGAGATCGCCTTGCTGTCGGTGCGCCAGGCGGCCTCCAGGATGCGCGCCTTCATCGTGTCGGCGCGGTTCTGCCAATGACCGGCGCGCACCGGTAGGTCGAGCGCGGTGGCGGCATGGGCCAGCCGATCGCACGCCGCCCAGCACATGACCGCGCTATAGCTGTGGACATGGGCGCGGGTGCGGAGTTCCCACAGGCCGGCGTCGGGCTGGTCGTACACCGCCCAGGCGCGTTCGCCGACTGCCTCCAGCGCCTCGAAATCGGCATGGCCCGCCATGCGCAGCAGCCGCTGGTCGATGAAGCCCTGCACCGAAGACAGCACGATCTGGCCATAGGCGTCATGCTGTATCTGTTCATAGGCGGCGTTGCCCACGCGCACCGGCCCCATGCCGCGATAGCCGGGCAGTTGCTCTGCCTCCCATTCCGTCAGCGTGGCGTTGCCGCGCACGTCATAGAGCGGCTGAATATGCCCGCCCTTGGCGCCATCGACGATGTTGCGCAGGTAGACGAGATAGGATTCCAGCACGTCGAGCGCGCCCAGCCGGTTCAACGCCTCGACCGTATAATAGGCGTCGCGCACCCAGCAGTAGCGATAGTCCCAGTTACGCCCGCTGTTCGCATGTTCGGGGATGGAGGTGGTGAGCGCGGCGACGATCGCGCCGGTTTCCTCATGCTGACAGAGCTTGAGCGTAATGGCGGACCGGATCACCGCCTCCTGCCATTCGGCCGGGATGGCGAGGCCGCGGACCCAGAGCTGCCATTCATGGATGGTGTCGTCCAGCATCCGTTCGATCGCCGGGCGCAGCGCATCGGAAAAGCCCTCGTCCGGCCCCATGAAGAAATGCGCGTCCTGCTCCAGCCGGAACCAGCTTTCCTGTGCGATCAGCCCGATAGGCGCATTGGTCGATATCCGCATCGCCATGTAGGACAGGACCATGCGGATATGGTTGGAGCCATAGCTGACCGGCACCTTTTCCGCGTTCCAGGCGGTAGTGGGGCGCAGCTTGACGCATATGCGGGGGGAACCGGCGACCGGCCGCACGATCCGGATGAAGGCGACCGGGCGGTAGATACGGCCCTTATGCTTGTGCCGCGGGCAAAAATCGATGATCTCGATCGCATTGCCCTGCGCGTCGCTCTGGCGGGTCACCAATATCGGGGTGTTGCGGATATAATGCTGCTCGACCGCGACGCAATTTTCCAGTTCGATCGCCCAAAAGCCGCGCGCCTGCGCATCATCCCATGCCTCATCGTCCAGCAGGGCGGAAAAAACCGGGTCGCCATCGACGCGCGGCACACAGGCCCAAACCATGCGGCCCATGCGGTCGATCAGCGCGGAGGCCTGGCAATTGCCGATGGGCCAGAGGTCGAGCGTTCGCTCGCTGCCAGCCAGGATGGAATCATTCGGTGCTTGGATCGGTCTGCCCCTTTCGTTGCTCACGACAAGGGACGCCGAAAATATTATCCGGCGACCCCCTCGGCCAGATAATGCCTGACGGCGGCAACCTGTTCCAAAGAGAATGCGGCCAATGTCGCGCGCGGCGCCCCGACCAATATTCCTGCGCCGCCCAATTCGGCGGCGGCGGCGAAGCCTTCTTCATCGGTGACGTCGTCGCCGATGAAGACCGGTACGCCGCCCGCCATCGGCGCGCTCTGCATCAGGGCCAGGAGGGCGCTGCCCTTGTCCGCGCCGCCGGGACGCAATTCATACAGCATCTTGCCATGTTGCAACGCCAGGCCATGCGCGTCCGCCAGGGCCGTCGCCAGCCGGCCCGCTTCCTCGCCCCATATCGGCGCGCCGCGGAAATGCAGCCCGACGCTGATCGACTTGCGTTCGACCAGCAGGCCGGGCTTGCCCTCGACAAAGGCGTTGAAGGCGGCCTCCACCGCATCGATGGCGGGCAGGCGGGGCGGGGCGTCCACCGCCGCGCCGGGCCGGGCGAACTCCAGCCCATGGGTGCCCGACAGCAGGAAATCGCCAAAGCCCAGTGCGCGCAGGGTCGCGATCGATCGACCGCTGACGATCGCCAGCCGCCCGTCCAGTTGGTCGCGCAACCGGGCCAGCAGCGACAGCAGGTCGTCGCCGACATCCACCGCGTCGGGCGTGTCGGCCAGCGGCGCCAGCGTTCCGTCGAAATCGAGGAACAGCGCCGCGCCGTTCAGCAACGCGGTCGGGGGAGGGGGAAGGGCGGAAAGGGCGGGGGGAGCGGATTCGGACACGGCCGCAAAGTGGCGCTCCTGCCCGAAACCGCAACCCCCGATCTGGTGGCGATGGTCGATTTTGCCGCCGTCCGGCTCAGTTCCGGCATTGGCGTTCAGCGGCCGCCCAGGGCGAGGACCAATGGATCATATGCAGGACACGAAACGCCTGCATGATCCTGGCCAGCAGCCGGTCGATCCCGTCGTTGATCTGTTCGCGGCCGTCATGCCGCAGCCGGTCGTCATATTCGTCACGCATGATGCCGTCCTTTCCAAGTGGCGGGGGCGGATCGGAAAGATCGTCCGCGCCTGCGCTTCTGCCCGATCGCCGTGACGGTCGCCAACAAAAGGCTGGACGCTTTAGATAAGCTCAGCTTATTGATGATGGCATGTCGACGCTGCCGCCCCTCTCCGCAATCCGCGTGTTCGAAGCAGCCGCCCGCCTCGAAAATTTCACCGCCGCCGCGCAGGAACTGGGGATGACCCAGGCCGCGGTCAGCTATCAGGTGAAGTTGTTGGAGGAACGGCTGGGGCTGAGCCTGTTCCAGCGCATCGGGCGCAAGGTCGCGTTGACCGACAAGGGGCGGGACATCGCGCCCGTCCTGACCCGCGCCTTCGACCAGATGCGCCAGGGCTTTACCGCGCTGACGCAGGATCATTCGGCCGTGCTGACGATCAGTTGCACCAACAGCTTCGCCCATCTCTGGCTCGCGCCCAAAATCGGGGCCTTTCAGATGCGTCATCCGCACCTCGCCGTGCGCATCCAGGCGGAGGACAGCGTCGTCGATCTCGCGCGCGACGGCGTGGATCTGGCGATCCGGGGCGGGAAGGGGCAATGGCCGGGGCTGGAGGCGACATTGCTGACCCACAACCGCCTCGTACCGATGTGCAGCCCTGCATGGCTGGACCGGCACGGCCCAATCGCCGATGCGCAGGCGCTCCATGCCCTGCCGCGCCTGTCGCCTGATGACATGTGGTGGCATGAATGGTTCGCGGCGATGGCGGTTGAGGCCGATCCCGCCGCCGGCCCGCCCGGCATCGCCCTCGACAGCCAGGTCATGGAGGGGCGCGCCGCGATCGGCGGGCAGGGCGTCGCCATCCTCAACCATTTCCTGTGGAAGATGGAGATCGAGTCGGGCCTGCTGGTCGAAGCCGTGCCCTCCTATGTCCGGGAAATCGCCAGCTATTGGGTGGTCTATCCGCCTCACGCCCGCAACACGCCCAAGGTGAAGGCCTTCCGCGACTGGATCGTGGCGGAATTTGCGGCCGAGATCGCCGCCGATCCCGAAGGGCGATACTTGCCGCATTGATAGCCCATGCGTATATTCATGCGCACATGAGATGCAGGAGTCGATCATGACCAAGCATGAACGGATCGCCACGCGCAAGGCGACGAACCTTTCACTGGACGTTGATCTGGTAGCCGATGCGAAAGCACTGGGCATCAACCTGTCCCGCACGTGCGAAGATGCTTTGCGCAGCGAGATTGCGTCGGCGCGCGGACGGCAATGGAAAGAAGACAACGCGGCCGGCATTGCCGCCTCCAACGCCTATGTCGAACAACATGGATTGCCGCTCGAAAAATATCGGCGGTTCTAATGGCGCGTTTTTGTGTCCATCGCCTGCCTGATGGTGCCTATGTTCTGGACTGCCAAACCGACCTGCTGGACCATCTGACGACCCGCTTCGTAGTGCCGCTGGTCCCGCTCGAGGATGTGGGAACGCCGATGGCGCGCCTCAATCCGCAATTTGATGTCGATGGGCATCGACTGGTTATGATGACGCAATTTTCCGGCGCGGTGCCTGCGCGGTCGCTGGGCAACGTTGTGCTGTCGCTCCGGAATCAGGATTATGACATTTCCAAAGCTCTCGATATGCTGATCGCCGGCTTCTGACCAAATCCGTTTCCGTTTCGTGCCCGTCCTGCTATCCGACCTGCGATGACTGATTTTCGCGACCCGTTCGACGCCATCAAGGATCACCCGTTCGACGATGCGCTTTCGCAGCGCTATCTCGTCTATGCGTTGTCGACCATCACCGCCCGGTCGTTGCCGGACCTGCGCGATGGCCTGAAACCGGTGCATCGCCGCCTGCTCTGGGCGATGCGCCTGCTCAAGATGGAGCCGGGCGGCGCGTCCCCGGACGTGCTGGTCGCCAACCCGGCACGGAACACCACAAGTTACAAGAAATGCGCCCGCGTCGTCGGCGACGTCATCGGCAAATATCACCCCCATGGCGACCAGTCGGTCTATGACGCCATGGTACGGCTGGCGCAGGAATTCTCGCTGCGCACGCCGCTGGTCGACGGGCAGGGCAATTTCGGCAACATCGACGGCGATAACGCTGCGGCGATGCGCTACACCGAAGCGCGCCTGACCCAGGCCGCCGCCGATCTGATGGCGGGACTGGACGAAGGCACGGTCGATTATCGACCCACCTATAATGGCGAGGATGAGGAGCCGGAGGTCTTTCCCGGCCTGTTCCCCAATCTGCTCGCCAATGGCGCGACCGGCATCGCGGTCGGCATGGCGACCAGCATCCCGCCGCATAATGTCACCGAACTGATCGACGCGGCTGGCCTGCTGATCGACGATCCCGACACCGATCATGCCGCCTTGATGGCGGTGGTGAAGGGGCCGGATTTTCCGACCGGCGGTGTCCTGGTGGACAGCCCGTCGATCATCTCCGAAGCCTATGTCACCGGGCGCGGCGCTTTCCGCACGCGGGCGCGCTGGCATAAGGAAGAGGGGGGACGCGGCACGTGGATCGCGGTTGTCACCGAAATTCCCTATCAGGTGCAGAAATCCAAGCTGATCGAACAGATTGCGGCGCTCATCAACGATCGCAAGCTGCCGATCCTGGCGGACGTTCGGGACGAGAGCGACGCGGAAATCCGCATCGTCATCGAACCGCGCGCGCGCACCGTCGATCCGCAGATGCTGATGGACAGCCTGTTCCGGCTGACCGATCTGGAAAATCGTTTCCCGCTGAACCTCAACGTCCTCGACGCCACCCGGACGCCGCGCGTGCTGGGCCTGCGCCCGCTGCTGATAGAATGGCTCAAGCACCAGATCGACGTACTGGTCCGCCGCGCCCAGCATCGGCTGGAAAAGATCGCCGGCAGGCTGGAACTGCTCGACGGCTATATCATCGCCTATCTCAACCTCGACCGGGTGATCGAGATCATCCGCACCGAGGATGAGCCGAAGGCGGTGATGATGGACGAATTCGCCCTCAACGACCGCCAGGTGGAAGCCATCCTCAACATGCGGCTGCGCTCGCTGCGCAAGCTGGAAGAGATGGAGTTGCGGCGCGAACATGCGGAACTGGTCAAGGAGAAGGAGGAGCTGGAGAAGCTGGTCGAAAGCCCGGCCCGGCAGCGCACCCGCCTGAAGCGCGATCTGGCCGCACTGCGCAAGCGCTACGGCCCCGAAACCGATCTCGGCCGCCGCCGCACCCTGGTCGAGGAAGCCGCCCCGGCGCGCGAAATCCCACTGGAGGCGATGATCGAGCGCGAACCCATCACCGTGATCCTGTCCGAACGCGGCTGGATCAGGGCGATGAGCGGCCATCGTGACCTTGCCGCCGCCGACACGCTCAAATTCAAGGAAGGCGACGGCCCGTATTATGCGTTCCACGCCTACACCACGGACAAGCTGCTGCTGGCGACCTCGACCGGCCGCATCTACACGCTGGCGTCGGACAAGCTGCCGGGTGGTCGCGGCTTTGGCGACCCGGTCCGTTCTCTGGTCGATATGGACAATGAAGGCGCGATCGTCGCCTTCATGCCGGCGCGCAGCGGGACCGAATTGCTGCTCGCTTCGTCGGATGGCCGTGGCTTCGTGGCGGCAACGGCGGACCTGATGGCGGAAACGCGCAAGGGCAAGCAGGTGGTCAACGTCCGGGCCGGCGCGAAGCTCAGCGTCATCCGACCGATCCCGGCCGAGGCGGACAGCATCGCCGTGATCGGCGAAAACCGTAAGCTGTTGGTGTTCCCGATCACCGAAATGCCGAAAATGACGCGTGGGCAGGGCGTGCAGATGCAACGCTATCGCGACGGCGGCCTGTCCGACGCAATCGCCTTCCGCCTGTCCGATGGCCTGAGCTGGACGATGGGCGGCGAGTCGGGGCGTACCCGGACGGAAAGCGACATGATGCCGTGGAAGGTCGCGCGCGGCGCCGCCGGGCGTATGCCGCCGACGGGGTTCCCGCGCGACAATCGCTTCTGATTTCAGGCATTTCGCCTTTGGTCTAAGTTCCTCCCATTCGGCGGTTAGCGTTTCCCGAAAATTTACTCCTTCTCGATACAGCGGGCGTATGGAATCGACGTCGGTGCGCAATTTGCCGGTCAAACAGGCCAGCGGCACCCCCTTGCCGGGGGGCGATGACGCGCATCCTGTGCCGGGCATCAGCGTGCCTGACTGGCTATCGGCCCTGCCACAGCTTGCGGCCATATTTTCCTGCGAAAACAACGAAATAACGTTGGTTCACGGCAATGCGCGCTTCGCCGCCGCCTTTCAGGCGCAGTCCGAACGGGCCGACGCCGCGGCGAAGATGGCGGCGGCATGGCGTGACCGGGTCATGGGCTTCATCCGATCCGGACGCGATTCGGACAGTTTCGAATTGCGCCGCGACGGCAAGCTGGGGCCGGAATATTTCATGTGCACCATCGGCCGCCTGCCCGCAGCCCAAGGACGCCCGGAACAATATCTCTTCACCGCCACCGACCGCACCGGCGAGCGCACGATCGAAAAGAATCTCCGCCGGGAATTGCTGTCGGACGGCCTGACCGCGCTGCCCAATCGCACGGGATTCGGCGAAGAGATTGACGACCGTCTCGCCAATTCGGCCTGGCCCGACAAGGCCCAGTTCGGCATCATCGCGATCGACCTCAGCCGCTTCAGCCGGGTCAATGAATCGCTCGGTCCCATGGCGGGCGACGAACTGCTCATCACCGTCGCCAAGCGCCTGAAGTCCAGTCTGCGCCAGGGCGATGTGCTGGCCCGCATCGGCGGCAATGATTTTGCTATTTTTGCACGTTTGAACAACGGCTTGTCAGACGCTCTTCATATCGTGCAGCGGATCAAGGAGGCGCTCAGTTCGCCGATCCGCTTGAGCGACCTGCAAATCCGCGTCGACTGCGCCATCGGCTGCGCGCTTTCGCTCAACCTGGACGATGATCCCGACGACGTCGTGCGCAAGGCCCAGGCCGCGGTGAAGATCGCCAAGCGCAGCGGCAAGGTCGAAATCTATCGCAATGGCGTGCTCAAGGAAGCGCAGCGGCGCTTCTCGATCGAAAGCCGCCTGCGCGACGCGCTGGCTCAGGGCGGCCTGACGCTCGCCTACCAGCCGCTGATCCATCTCCAGACCGGTGAGATCACCGGGTTCGAGGCGCTGGCTCGCTGGAATGACGAGGAACTGGGCCATGTGCCCCCTGTCGAGTTCATCGCCGTCGCCGAAGAAAGTGGCCTCATCACGCCGCTGGGTCGGTGGGCCGCCTATGAGGCCGCGCAGGCGCTGTCGCGCTGGGATGCGAAATTCGGCCAGCCTCTGCCCGTGGGCGTCAACGTCAACCTCTCGCCGATCCAGATGGCGCGCGACGATGTCGCCTCGATGTTCGAGGAAGCCTTGCGCTATTCGGGCATTGGCGGGCATCGGCTGACGGCGGAATTGACGGAAAGCGCGATCATCGCCGATCCCGACAAGGCGCGGAAACTGCTCGTCGCGCTCAAGGGGTTGCAGATGCCGATCGCGATGGACGATTTCGGCACCGGCTTCTCCAACCTCGCCAGCCTGCACAGCCTGCCGATCGACATATTGAAGATCGATCGCAGCTTCGTGTCCACGATGCTGGAGGATCATGACAAGGCGGTCATCGTCCGCACC
Source organism: Sphingobium sp. 3R8 (assembly GCF_020166615.1). Classification (NCBI taxonomy): domain Bacteria; kingdom Pseudomonadati; phylum Pseudomonadota; class Alphaproteobacteria; order Sphingomonadales; family Sphingobiaceae; genus Sphingobium; species Sphingobium sp. 3R8. Next base: position 56,922 of record NZ_JAIQXR010000015.1, read on the forward strand.
ATCCTGTCACTCGCCGAATCGCTGAACTTGCGGGTCACCGCCGAAGGGATCGAGACGCAGGCGCTGGCCCTCGCGCTCCAGCAGATGGGCTGCTGGCAGGGGCAGGGCTATCATTTCGCCAAGCCGATGCCCGAAGCGGAAGCGTTCGACTATTGGCGCGCGCGCTGGAATTTCGAGACGATCTGATCCGCGATTGCCGCGACGCGTGTCGCGTCGGGGAAATCTTCCGCCACCCATTCATCCTGCACCGCACGCAACGCCTTGGCTACATCCGGGCCGGGCGTCAGACCGCGTGCGATCAACGCCCCGCCGCCGATCGGCAGGGCAGGCGGGGTCCAGTCCCGCAACGGGGTCAACACCGCCAGCGGCCTGTCCAAATCGAGCAGCAGCCTGTCGATCGCGCCTTCCAGCCCGACCCGATAGGCCAGCGCGCGCGGACTTTCCACCGCCGCCGCCGGCTCCAACGCGACGACCAGCCGCTTGCGCGCCTTGTTCGACAGCTTCAGCCGCGCGCCAACCCCATCCGCCAATGTCGCATCGGGCGGCAGCAGGGCAGCCAGCCGCCGCAGTGCCGATGATGCGATCCCGGCCTCCGCCTCGCGCGAGATCAACTGATGGACCCGCCCGATCCCGGCCGCATCCACTTCCGGCAGCACCGGCCGCAATATGCCGCCCTCGACCATCAGCCGCAGCGCATGGACCGGCGCCGCAACGCCCAGCAATTTCAGCAGTTCGTCGGCGATCCGCTCGCGCGACAGCGCCATCAGGCTGTTGGCCGCGGCTACGCACGCATCATAGGCGATACTGTCCAACTCATTGTCGCCATAGCGCGCCAGGAAACGGAAATAGCGCAGGATGCGCAGATGATCCTCGGCGATCCGCGCTGACGCATCGCCGATGAAGCGCAGCCGACGCGCCTCAAGATCCGCGATCCCGCCGAAATAATCGCTGATCGCGCCGGTCAGCGGATCGGCATAAAGGGCGTTGATCGTGAAGTCCCGCCGCGCCGCATCCTCGCGCCAGTCGTCCGTATAGGCGATGGTGGCGCGCCGCCCATCCGTGCTGACGTCGCGGCGCAGCGTGGTGATTTCGACCGGCCCGTCGGGCAGGACGGCGGTGATGGTGCCATGGTCGATCCCGGTCAGCACCGCCTTGATCCCCGCGCGCTTCAGCCGATCGACCACGTCCTGCGGGCCCAGCGTCGTGGCGATGTCCAGATCATTGACCGGCAGGCCCAGCAGCCCGTCGCGCACGGCGCCGCCGACGAAACGCGCCTTGCCCTCCGCCGCCTCCAGCGCGGCGAACAGGCCGTCCAGGCCGGAGCGATGGCGCCATTCGGCATCAGGCAGGTATATGGTCATGGCCCAGCCTGCGCGAGAGGTTGGCGAGAATGGCGGCGGTAATCCCCCAGATGCGGCGGCCTTCCCAATATATCTCGTAATAATGACGCTGCCTGCCCTCATATTCCACCGCATGGCGCACCCTGCGCGCGGGATCGAGCGCGTAAGCGAGCGGCAGTTCGAACCAGTCGGCGACCTCGCTTTCCTGCGCGCGCAGCGGCAGGTCGGGCGGAATGACGCCCAGCACCGGGATAATGTCGAAGCCGGTAAAGGTGTGGTAGCGATCGGACGTCCCGATCACCTGCACCCGGTCGGGCGGCAACGCGATTTCCTCCTGCGCCTCGCGCAGGGCCCCGGCGATCTCGTCGGCGTCGCCCGCATCCACCCGGCCGCCCGGAAAGGCGATCTGGCCCGCATGTTTGCGCAGGCGCGACGATCGCTCGGTCAGGATCAGGCCGGGTTCCGCTCGGTCGGTGATCGCCACCAGCACGGCCGCGGGCGCCAGCGCAATCTCTCCGTCGATCCGCGGATCGCGCATATCGTCGGGCGCCAGATCTTCGCGCCTGTGCCCTTCTTCCAGCGCGGCGCGCAACCGCTGCGCCAGCGTCATGCCGCCCCGTCCAGCGGGAAGAAGGCGCCGTCGCTCCACAGGCCGATGCGCTCGGCGTCTTCTTCCAGCGCCAAGTTCATCAACTCATAATAGACGCTGCGCGCCACCAGCGCCTCCATTCCGCCACGCACATGCAGATAGGGATGCGGCCCATCCGGCGTCTCGCGCAGGCACAGCTTGTGGTCCGGCCCGGCGGTCACGATGTCGCCATTCTTGATCTGGAAGGCGATGGTGCGGCCCCGGCCTTCACCTTCGCTCTTCAGCTCGACGGCGACGAAGGGCGCATCCTCCACCGCGATGTCCAGCTTCTCGACCGGCGTCACCAGCACATGGCTGCCGTCCGGCTCGCGCCGCAATATGGAGGAGAAGAGCCGCACCATCGTTTCCCGGCCGATCGGCGATCCCTGGTGAAACCAGGTGCCGTCGCGCGCGATCCGCATCTCGCTGTCGCCGCAATGATCGGGATTCCACTTCTCGACCGGCGGCAGGCGCTTTTCGGCAGCCAGCCGCGCGATATCGGCGAGCGAGAGGGTGGACAGGTCGGGCAGGGGCTCCATCGGCATGGGGCGGAGATAGGAGCCTCTCGCCCGAAGGCAAAGGGTAAATCAGGCCGCGACGGCGATTCTGGGACCGAGCATCCCGCTTCCGCCGACGGGACGACCATCGACCGACAGTGCCAGCAACCGGCGCGGCTCGAACGGGCCGGGCGCGTCCCAGCCTGCCGTGCCGTCCGCGACAAAGCCCCAGAAACGGCCATAATATTCGGGATCGCCGATCATCATCAGCGGCTCGCTGCCCTGCGCGCACGCGGCGGCGACCACCGCGTCCATCATCGCCCGGCCATGGCCGCCAAACTGATGCGCCGGATCGACCGCCACCGGCCCCACCATGATCAGCGGGATTTGCGCGCCATCCTCACCCGTCAGCGCCACGGGCCAGCTTTGCAGCGACCCGATCAGCGCACCTTGGGCATCGACGGTGGCGAAGGAGAGTTCGGGCAACCAGGGCATCCCATCACGGATGCGATAGGCCGTGCGTCCGTGCCGGTCGGCGCCGAACGCCGCATCGAGCAGTTGCTCGATTGCCGCTTCGGGCTGGCTGTCCAGGGGAACAATGTGAGACACGTCTTGCCGATCCGCCATCAATGGCGCATGGGGCAGCGCCGGAAGCGGGGCTTTAGCGCCCGCTTTGCAAAATGAAAGATTAAATTGGCCCGCCCGCACGGCACGGCATGGGTCTGAGTTGGCGAGTTATGCAGACTGGATTTGACGATTTTCTGACGCTGGAGGTCAACAACCTCCATGTCGACGTGCTGACCGGCATTTATTCGGAGGAGACGCATCTCCCCCAGCCGCTGCGCATCTCCATCCGCGCCCGCCTGCGAATCGCCGATCATTACGAGCCGGACACGGCGCTTGGCCAATCCAAAAACTATATGGACCTCAAGCACGCCGCCTCGACCGCGCTGCCCCAAGGCGTGCACTTCACCCTGATCGAAGCGGTGGCAGACCATATCATCGACACCATCTTTCTACAGGACGACAAGGTCAGCCATGTCGAGGTGAAGATCGTGAAGCTCGCTTTGTCCGAACGCGGCGAGGAAATCGGCATCACCCTGGGCCGCGGCCGGAAGTAACGCACCAACCTTCGTTCGTTTCGAGCCTGTCGAGAAACGGGAAGCGCTCCGTTACCTGCTTCTCGACTGTGTTCGAAGCGAACGACGTCAGCCTTTCTTGATCAGCCCGATCTCGATCAGCCGCTCGGTCAGATAATCATGCGCGCTGATCGGCGGATCGCGGCGTGGATTCTCCTCGTTCACGCATTGCGGCAGCGCGTCGATCATGAAATCGGGGCGCAGGTGCAGGAAGAAGGGCATGGAATAGCGCGAATGGCCGCGCCGTTCCGGTGGCGGATTGACGACCCGATGGCTGGTCGACGGCAGAATATGGTTGGTCAGCCGTTGCAGCATGTCGCCGACATTGATCGCCAGCGCGCCGGGCGGCGGCACCACCGGCAGCCAGTTGCCGCCGCGATCCTTTAGCTCCAGCCCGCCTTCTTCCGCGCCCAGCAGCAGGGTGATGAGGTTGATGTCTTCATGCGCGCCCGCGCGAATGCCCGGCGCCTGCGGCGACACTGGCGGATAATGGAGCAGCCGCAGGATCGAATTGCCATTGTCGATCGGTACGTCGAACCAGCGTTCGGGCAGGCCGAGATAGAGCGCGATCGCCGACAGCAATTCCGCGCCGACCCGATCGAACTCGCGATAGAGCCTGGCGAAGACCGGCTCGAACTCCGGCATTTCCTCCGGCCATATATTGGGCGGCATCCTAGCGGCCAGCGGATCGCCTTCGGGCAGGTCGCGGCCGACATGCCAGAATTCCTTCAGGTCGTTCTCGCTCGCGCCCTTGGCGATCTCGGTGCCGAACGCGGTATAGCCCCGCTGTCCGCCATTGACCCTGGCGTTGTAGCGCTGCTTCACATCCTCCGGCAGCGCGAAGAAGCGCCGGGCCAGCGCCCAGCCGTCATCGACCAGCGCCTGGTCCATGCCATGGTCCTTCACCATGGCGAAGCCGAACTGCTGGAAGGATCGGCCGAACGCCGCGGCGAAATCCGCCTTGCTCATTTCCGCCATGGACAGGACAGGCACCTGATCCAGTACCGCTTGCGACACGTCTTATCTCCAAATATCATTTGTCGGGGTCATGCCCTGCATATGGGGCGGCCCGTGCATGACGCCATCCTTGATCGCGCCGGGACGCTGTTGCAAGGAGGCAAAATGAACTACTGGCTGATGAAATCGGAACCCGATGTCTTTTCCTATGACGATCTCGTCAGGAAAGGGAAGGCCGAATGGGACGGGGTGCGCAACCATGCCGCACAGGGTCATATGAAGGCGATGCGCAAGGGCGATCTGGCCTTCTTCTACCATAGCAATATCGGACTTGAGGCGGTCGGTATCATGACGATCGTCGAAGAAGCCGCGCCCGACAGCACCGACGACAGCGGGAAGTGGATCGCCGTCCATGTCGCGCCGTATGAAAAACTCGCGCGGCCAGTGTCGCTCAAGGCGATGAAGGCGGATTCAGCCCTGTCCGACATGGTGATGCTGCGCCAATCGCGCCTTTCCGTTGCCCCTCTGACCAAAGAGCAATTCGACCATATCGTCGCAATGTCAAAGGCTTGATCCACAGCGTGTCGCGCGGTTGCACAGGATGCAACTGGCGCGCCGTTTTTTGCGATTGTGGCTCTGCCGCGCTGCAACATAGAAGCGCCCGCAACAGAATAAGAAAAAACAAGAGGTGTTTGATCGGCATTCACAAGGAGTTTACCCATGCGAATGCTGTCCAAGTTCATTGTCACCGGCGCCCTGAGCGCCATCGTCGCCATTGCCTCTCCCGCCCAGGCTGAAGAAGCCGGCAAGCAGCGTTTTACTCACGAAGGCTATACCTACGTGTATCAGGTGAAGGACACCAAGACCGGCAAGGTCATTTCCGGCCGTCGCTTCCCCGATGCCGTCGCGTTCAACCTGGCCGTCAAGAATGGCAAGGTTTCGGGCGTATCGGGTGGTCAGCCGGTCGCCTTCAAGGTTGAAGACGCGCGCGGCGCCGCCGCGGAATAAGCCTTCAGGCTGGCAAAAAGTTAGGGACGGCATCCGACGGGATGCCGTCCCTTTTTTGTCGCGCTACAAAGCTGTTGGAAAGAGACGGCTGTTTCCAGCCGGCTCCGACACCTCAGCGACAGGTGCGCTTGCTGTCGATCGACTTGCCCAGCAGGGCGCCGCCGGCAGCGCCGAGAATCGTGCCGGTCGCACGGTCGCCGCGGGTATCGATCGCCCGGCCGACCAGCGCGCCACCCACGCCGCCGACGATCAGGCCGGTGGTGCCGTTCGACTTGCGGCAATAGGTCCGGCCGTCGCGGCCACGCCATTCCTTATAGCGATAATGTTTGCGCGCCTGCGCGCCGTCGGTCGGCACCGCCATGGACATGGGAATGGCCAGCGAAACGGCGGCCAGGGCGAGTAGAGCTTTACGCATGAGTATCTCCTCCGATAGCGTGATTTGTCGCTTCAACCCGCTTACCTTGATCGAGGTTGCATGAACGTCAGGCAACAATCTAAGTAACTGTTTCCAATGCAATAAATTTTGAGGTGAATGGATGCGGGCGGACGACGAACGGGATGGACGGGCGCTGATCGACCGGCTCGGCCTCGCCCCGCATCCCGAAGGCGGCTGGTATTTGGAGACGTGGCGTGCGGCGGAATCGCCCGGCGAGCGTGCTGCCGGCACGGCGATCCTGTTCCTGCTGGAGGCGCATCAGCGTTCCCACTGGCATCGTGTCGATGCCGACGAACATTGGTTCTGGCACGCTGGCGCGCCGCTGGTCCTGTCGATCGCGCCGCCGGGCGCGCCGGCCCGCGATCTACTGCTGGGGCCGGACATTCTGGGCGGTCAGAGGCCGCAAGGCTGGGTGCCGGCGCATCATTGGCAGGCATCGACACCGCAAGGAGGATGGGTGTTGGTCAGTTGCACCGTCACGCCGGGCTTTGATTTTGCTGGCTTTTCCCTGGCGCCGCCGGACTGGTCGCCGCCCGGCTGAAACTTATCCACAGTTATCCACAGCTTTGCGAACCGGTCCGTCACAAATTCGTCCGATTTCGCTTGGAGCGACTCGCCGATGGTGAGACCATCCAGTTATCGAGACAGCGGAAACGGAGTGATCCAGATCCAAAATCCCCGAGAAATCTGGGATTATGCTGTGGAGATAGTTCGCTAGCAGGCAATGTCCGCAAGGACGGCGCCGGGCAGACGGACGGGATGTTTGGGACCATTGCCGGGTACGCGCGAAAGTGAACGTCGGGCATCGGAAGCAAGCAGCCAGCATCGGAAAGGCGGCCCTTGGCCTAGAATCCGAAGCACAGCCTGTATGGCCATCTTCGCCCGAAGATGACGTTCAGGATACGCCGGGCCGATGATCGCATCCTGCGAGGGACGCGGATCGCATGACCCGACGGAAGTGGGGACCGGCAGCAATGCCGGCCCCCATTTTGCGTTTGGGCGGCGGCAGCGTCTTGATGGTCAGGAACGATTTTAAAATGGTGCCGGCTACAGGATTCGAACCCGTGGCCCCCTGATTACAAATCAGGTGCTCTACCAACTGAGCTAAGCCGGCGTGCCTTTCGGACGCACGCCTTTACTATCAGATGACGCCGAACGTCCAGCCCTCAGTATGCGCAATCTGCGCCGTCAGCATCGCGGGCTTCCACATGGCCGGTTCAGCCGCGGCCCGGCGCATCCAGGCGGCGGTGACGATCGCGTCCGCGCCATGGTCGTCGGGCATCGGGCCGTCATGCGCGGCCGATCCCAACGCCGCCAGGGCCACGTTCAGCGCGGCCGCATCGCGCATCTTGCTGCGCCCCTTGGGCCGCCCCGCCGCGCGCGCGGCGATGCTGGTATAGATTTCCACCACTACCGACCCGGTATCGGGCAATGGATCGAATGGCCAGACCGGCAGCCTGCCGCGCAGGTGATGCAGCATCCGCATCCCGGCAAAGCTGGCCTTGGCCACCTGCGCCGCGCCGATCGCGTCATAGACGGTCGATGGCTTGCCCCCGCCGCCCGCCTTATACCGCGCCTCGCAGACACGATTATGCATGAAAGCGGCCTTCACCCCGTCCGCCTTGCCGAAATAGAAATGGCGGCGATGCGCGACTTCCAGCAGGCTCGCCGCGCCCAGGTCCGCATCCTCGCAGATCGCATCGACATAGGCCCAGAAACCGGGGCCGTCTTCCGGCACCCGATCGCCCGGCAGATAGCCGCCCCGCGCGACGAAGGGCGGCGCGAAGCTGAAATCGAAGCCGAACAGGGTAGGGGCCTGCCGCCCGACCCCGACCAGCCAGTCGGCCACCGCCTGCCGCGACCAGATACCACCCGGCGCCGCCACCAGCCGCGGCACGGCATCGCCCGCCTCGCACAACGCCACTGCAATCCCCTTGTGCCGCGCGCCCTTGGCGCCCGACCAGTCGATCGCGGCGAACCGCCCGAACCGCGTCACCCGCCCCCGCGTTCCGCCCGCAACCGGTCCCAATGGGCGATGCGCTCGGCGATCCGCGCCTCGAACCCGCGATCGGTCGGCGCATAGAAAATCTGCGGCGTCATCTCGTCCGGCCAGTAATTGGCCCCGGAAAAGCCCTCCGCCGCGTCATGGTCATATTGATAGCCCTTGCCGTAACCGACCTGCTTCATCAGCTTGGTGGGGGCGTTGACGATGTTCATCGGCGGCATCAGCGACCCGGTGTCGCGCGCCGATTTGAACGACGCCTTCATCGCCGCATAGGCTGCGTTCGACTTGGGCGCGGTCGCGCAATAGAGGCACGCCTGTACGATCGCCAGCTCGCCCTCGGGCGATCCCAGGAAATCATAGGCGTCCTTGGCGGCCAGGCACTGCACCACCGCCTGCGGATCGGCGAGGCCGATATCCTCCGTCGCGAAGCGCACCAGCCGGCGCAGTACATAAAGCGGCTCTTCCCCCGCCGTCAGCATCCGCGCCAGATAATAGAGCGCCGCCTGCGGGTCCGACCCGCGCAGCGACTTATGCAGCGCGGAGATGAGATTATAATGCCCCTCCCGGTCCTTGTCATACACCGCGACCCGGCGGTGGAGCAGGGCGGACAGGCCGGCCGGATCGAGCGGCTGCGGCAAATCGATCGCATAGAGCGTCTCGACCTGGTTGAGCAGGAAGCGCCCGTCGCCATCCGCGCTCGCCACCAGCGCCTCGCGCGCGGCGGCGTCGATCGGCACCGGCCGCCCCGTCAGCGCCTCGGCCCGGTCGAGCAACTGCTCCAGCGCGGCCGCGTCCAGCCGCCGCAGGATCAGCACCTGCGCCCGCGACAGCAGGGCCGCGTTCAGCTCGAAACTCGGATTTTCGGTCGTCGCCCCGACCAAAGTCACCGTACCGTCCTCGACGAAGGGCAGGAAACCGTCCTGTTGCGCCCGGTTGAAGCGGTGGATCTCGTCCACGAACAATAATGTCTTCTCGCCGCGCCGGGCATGGTCCCTGGCGTTCGCGAAAAGTTTCTTGAGGTCGGCCACGCCCGAAAATACCGCCGATATCGGGGCAAAGCGCATCCCCACCGCATCGGCCAGCAGCCGCGCCGTGGTCGTCTTGCCGGTGCCGGGCGGCCCCCATAATATGATCGATGACAGCCGCCCGGCCGCCACCATCCGGCCGATCGCGCCGTCCGGCCCGGTCAGATGTTCCTGTCCCACCACATCGGCCAGCGTGCGCGGGCGCAGCCGATCGGCGAGGGGGGCGGTGTCCGCCGGTCCATCGGCAGGAAGATCATCGGAAGCGAAAAGGTCGGCCATCGCTACCGTGTATAGGGTGCGTCGCGCATTATGGAACCGGGCTGGATCGCGGCGCCAGCCCCTGGGCGCGCTGGCGGATGACGCGCAGATAGGTGTCGACCAGCGCCTGGTTGACCTGGTCCCATCCATTGCGCTCCGCCCGTTGCTGCGCCGCCGCGCCCGCCACCTGCCGCGCGCCGTCATCGATGCAATAGGCCTGCAATGCGTCGGCGAAGGCGCCGATCGCGCCGGGGCGGATCAGCCGCCCGGTGACGCCGTCCGTGACCAGGCTCTCGCTGCCGGTGGCCCGCGCCGCGACGGTGGGGAGGCCGCACGCCATCGCCTCCAGCGTGACATTGCCGAACGTCTCGGTCACCGACGGGTTGAACAGCACGTCCATGCTGGCGACTGCACGGCCCAGCTCCGCCCCCTTCTGGAAGCCGGTAAAAACCGCATCTGGCAGCCGGTTCTGGAACCATTCGCGCGCCGGGCCTTCGCCCACCACCAGCACCTTGTGCTGCACCTGCCGGGCGGCGAGCTGGTCGATTGCGTCGGAAAAGACGTCCAGCCCCTTTTCCATCACCAGCCGGCCGATGAAGCCGATGGCGGGCGCGTCGTCGGCGATGCCCAGCGACCGCCGCCAGTCCAGGTCGCGGCGGCCGGGATGGAAAATCTCCCGGTCGATGCCGCGTGTCCAGATGCCGACATCATAGTTCATCCGCTGATCGCGCAGCAGTTGCGCCATCGATTCGGATGGCGCGACGATCGCGTCGCAGCGGCGATAGAAGCGGCGCAGGATGGATTCGATCAGCGGCTCCAGAAAGGCCAGCCCATAATAGCGCGGATAGGTTTCGAACCGCGTATGCACCGACGCCACGGTCGGCAGCCCGCGTGTGCGCGCCCAGCTCAATGCCCGATGCCCCAGCGGATCGGGGCTCGACAGATGCACGACATTGGGCGCGAACGCCTTGAGATCGCGGCGAACCTGCGCCGACATGCGATAGGGGACTCGATATTCCTTGCGCCCCGGCACCGGGAAGGACGGCGTGCTGACCAGATCCCCGGCCGGATCGAAGGCCGGGGTGGGGGTGGTGGGCGAATAGACGCGCACGGCCGCCCCCTGCCGCAGCAAATAGGTCACGAAGCGGTTGAGCGCCTGGTTCGCGCCATCGCGCACATAATTATAATTGCCGCTGAACAGGGCGACGCGCAGGCCGGTAGCATCCATCGCCGCCCCTTAACGCAACCGGCGAAAAAACCCAAGGGAACCAGTCAGCGCGTCGGGAATTTTGCTTTTCGCAGGGGCTTGGAACGGCCGGCGCAGCTTGCGCCCGAATTGGAGAGAATGCCCATGACCGAGACTTTCCGTAAAGGAACGCGGGTCAAATGGAATTGGGGGCAGGGCGTCGGCCGAGGACGTATCGCGGAACGGTTCGATCGCCATGTCGAGCGCACCATCGAAGGATCGCTGATCCGCCGCAACGGCTCGCCGCGCGACCCCGCCTATCTCATTCAGGCAGATAGCGGCGGTGAGGTGCTCAAGCTGCGGTCCGAACTCAGCAGCGGCTGAAGCCTTTGTTCGTCAACCGGCCATCGCGCCGCGCGTGCGATCATGGCATATCGTTCCGATGACGACGCCCTTCATGACCATCGACGCGCTGCTGGTCGGCACGCTCGCACCCTTTCGCGACGGCGACTATAGCGCCATCGCCAAGCGACCCGTTGATGGCGTCGTGCGCATCACATGGGACGGGTTCGAACAAGATGCGGTAGCCGACCCCATCCATCATGGTGGCTGGGACAAGGCGATCCATCTCTACCCGCAGGATCATTATGGCTGGTGGCGGGGCCGCAAGCCCGACCAGCCCTTGCTCGACGCGCCCGGCGCCTTTGGCGAGAATATCGCCTCGCGCGGGATGACGGAGGCGGACATCTGCCTGGGCGATCGCTTCTCGCTTGGCAGCGCGGTGGTGGAGGTCAGCCACGGCCGCCAGCCCTGCTGGAAGCTCGACCATCGCTTCGGCGCACGCGACGTCATGACGACGATCATCAAGACCGCGCGTAGCGGCCTCTATTTCCGCGTCATCCGGCAGGGCGAGGCGGAATCCGGCACGCGCATGGACCTGCTGGACCGTCCCTTGCCCGACTGGAGCATCGCGCGAATATTCCAGTTGCTGATCGCCGGTGGCCACAAACGCGATCCCGACGCCGTTTGCGCGCTGGCGGACATGCCGCTCCTGGCCGAAGCCTGGCGGGAGAGGGCGCGCAAACTGGCGGCATAGGTCGGCGGGAGATGGGAGCGGAGCAAATTCCGGTCCGTCATCGGCCCGCCGATCCTGCGGCGTTCCCGGGCGCCGAAGCCGCCGCCATATCGCTGGCATCGGACGGGACGCCTGCCTATAGCTGGTCCATGGCATCGACCCCCAAGAACAAAGCATCCGCCCCCGCGCGCACCAAAGTCCGGCCCGCCGGCTTTCCGACCCGCGACGCGGTGATGGACTTCATCACCAGTTCCGACCAGCCCGCCGGCAAGCGCGAGATCGCCAAGGCGTTCGGCCTCAAGGGGCAGGAAAAGATCGCGCTCAAGGCCTTGCTCAAGGATATGGCGGACGAGGGGCTGATCGACCTCGGCCCCGCCCGCGCCTTCCACAAGATGGGTGGCGTGCCCAAGGTCACGGTGCTGCGCATCGTCGATGTCGACGACACGACCCTGATCGCCACCCCCGAACGGTGGGAAGCCGAAGGCCAGCCTGCGCCCCGCCTGCGCGTGCTGGAACGCGGCAAACGCGGCGCCTTGACCATCGGCGACCGCATCCTCGCCCGCACCGAGGAAGCCGGGCGCGGCTATGTCGCGCACGTCATGAAGAAGCTCGCCAAGGCCAGCGAGGAATTGCTGGGCGTGGTGGAGGTGATGGCCGACGGCAAGCTGTGGCTGCGCCCGGTCGACAAGCGCATCCGCAAGGATACGCCGATCAGCGACGTCGGCAACGCCAAGCCCGGCGACCTGGTGCTGGCCGAACCCCATGGCCGCCCGCCGCGCATTGCCGCCCGCGTCACCGACATTCTCGGCGACCCCTTCGCCCCGCGCAGCTTCAGCCTGATCGCGATCCACAAGCATGGCATCCCCCATGTCTTCCCGGAGCGTGTGGAGGAGGAAGCGATCACGGCCGCCGCCCTGCCATTGCATGCGGACAAGCGCGAAGATCTGCGCCACCTGCCGATCGTCGCGATCGATCCGTCCGACGCCCGCGATCATGACGATGCCGTCTGGGCGACCCCGGACGAGGATGAGGGCAATGCCGGCGGCTATAAGGCGATCGTCGCCATCGCCGACGTCAGCTACTATGTCCGGCCCGGCAGCGCGCTGGACAAGGAAGCGCGCAAGCGCGGCAACAGCGTCTATTTCCCCGACCAGGTCGTGCCGATGCTGCCCCATGACCTCTCGTCCGACATGTGTTCGCTCCGCGCCGGGCAGGACCGGGCGGCGATGGCCTGCCACCTCACCATCAACGCCCAGGGCAAGGTGACGGGCTGGCGCTTCACCCGCGCCGTGATCCGCGTCGCGGCGGTCCTGGCCTATGAAGATGCGCAGGCCGCGATCGACGGCGCGGAGGCCGACGCTGCGCCGACAGCGTCGCGCAAGCAGGCGGACGAATTGCTCGACGTCGCCCTCAAGCCCCTCTGGGCCTGCTGGGCGCTGCTGCGCAAGGCGCGGGATGCGCGTGATCCGCTGGCGCTCGACCTGCCAGAACGCCGCGTGGTGCTGGACGAGCATGGCAAGATCGTCAGCGTCGCGGTGCGCGAACGGCTCGACGCCCATATGCTGATCGAGGATTATATGATCGCGGCCAACGTCGCGGCGGCCAAGGCGCTGGAGGCGAAGAAGGCCCCCGTCATGTACCGCGTGCATGAAGCGCCGGGCCGCGAAAAACTGGTCGCGCTCAAGGACTATCTCGCCACCTTCGACATGGATTTCGCGCTCGGCCAGGTGATCCGCCCATCGACCTTCAACGCGCTGATCCGCAAAATCGCGGAGTCGGAGGAGAAGGAGCAGATCATGGTCCAGATCCTGCGCAGCCAGACCCAGGCCTATTACAGCCCGCAAAATATGGGCCATTTCGGCCTCGCGCTGGGCAGCTACGCCCATTTTACCTCGCCCATCCGCCGCTATGCGGACCTGCTGGTCCATCGCGCCCTGGTCGGCGCCTACAGCCTGGAACTGCCCGCGCCCAAGGACGGTGCGATCCCGGACCGTTCGTCGCTCAGCCAGGATGATTACGAGAATATGGGCCGGGTCGGCGAACTCATCTCCGGCCACGAACGCCGCGCGATGGAGGCGGAGCGCGAGACCGTCGATCGCTATGTCGCCGCTTTCCTGTCCGCCCATGTCGGCGAAATCGTCAAGGCGCGCATCACCGGGGTCCAGAATTTCGGCTTCTTCGCCACGGTCGACGGGCTGGGCGGCGACGGACTGGTGCCGGTGTCCACCATGGGCGCCGAACATTTCTTCTATGACGAAGCGGGCAAGGCCTTGCAGGGCGTCGAAAGCGGCGATCGCTACACGGTCGGCCAGCGGCTGGAACTGCGATTGGCGGAAGCCGATCCGATCAACGGCTCGCTACGCTTTGAACTGCCCGACAATCCCGCGCCCCGCGGCGGCCCGTTGAAGCGCGATCGCACCCGTCCCGGCATCAAGCGCGGCCGACCGACCAATATCCGGCATATGGGGGCGAAGCGCGGCAAGCATAAGCGGTAAAGTCGCAGATCAACTCAGCCGGTCGATCGCCTCGCTATCCAGCCCGCCCGGAATGATCATGAGCGGGCAGGGCAGCTTGCCCGCGTCAGCGCCCGCGAAATGCGTAACGAGCTTGCCCGGATTGCCGCTTGCCGCAGCGCCCAGAACGAGTGCCGCGACATCGTCCATTTCCTCCAGCGTGCCGCGCACGACAGCGACCGCCTCACCCTGTCTCACGGTAATGCTGGGACGGATGCCCGATTCATCGGTCAGCGTGCCCGCTGCGCTGGTCACCAGCGCCTCTGCGCGTTGCAGCGCTTCGTCCTCCATGGTGGCCTGGACGCCGCCCCATTGTACGAACTCGGCCGGCGGGATCAGCGCCAGGATGCGGACCGCGCCCCCGGTTTTGGCTGCGCGCCGCGCGGCGAAGCGTAAAGCGGTTTCCGCTTCCGGCGATTCGTCCACGACAACCAGATATGTCCGCACTTCTTATCGCCCCCGCGTTCAATTAATGGCGTCGGACGTTGGCAAAACGCCTCAACGAACCATAGAGGTGAAATGTGCGGCATAAAAGCGCGTCTGGCAAGCCGTCCCTTGACCGATCCGGCGAATGGGTGAAAACGGGCAGCCAACGGTCAAAGCCGTAAAGCCAAGAAGAGGCCCGAAAGCATGAGCAAGACGATCCAGATGCCCGCTTTGTCCCCGACGATGGAGGAAGGGACGCTGGCCAAATGGCTGGTCAAGGAGGGCGACACGGTATCGTCCGGCGATCTGCTGGCGGAGATCGAGACCGACAAGGCGACGATGGAATTCGAAGCGGTCGATGAAGGCGTGATCGCCAAGATACTGATCGCCGAAGGCGCCGAGGGCGTGAAGGTCGGCACCGTCATCGCCATCATCGCCGAAGAGGGGGAAGATGCCGCGACCGTCGCCGCTGGCGGTGCCAAGGCGGACGCCGCTCCCGCGCCAAAGGCCGATCCCGTCCCCGCCAAGGCCGAAACACCCGCCCCGAAAGCGGACGCCGCGCCCAAGGCTGAGGCCGCTGCGGCCAAGCCTGCGGTGGCTTCGGACGACCGTGTGAAAGCCAGCCCGCTGGCGCGCCGCCTGGCGGAGGCCAAGGGGGTCGATCTGGCCAGCATCACCGGCACCGGCACCAACGGCCGCATCGTCAAGGCTGATATCGAAGGCGCACAGCCCGGCGCCGCCGCGCCGACCGCTGCCCCCGCCAGTGCGCCGGTCGCTGCGACGCCCGCGCCGGTCGCTGCCGCCGCGCAGGATTTCGGCATCCCGCACGACGTCATCAAGCTCAGCGGTATGCGCAAGACGATCGCGCGCCGCCTGACCGAATCCAAGCAGCAGGTGCCGCACATCTACCTGACCGTCGACATTCAGCTCGACAAGCTGCTCAAGCTGCGCGGCGAACTCAATGCCGGTCTCGCCAGCCGCAAGGTCAAGCTGTCGGTCAACGACCTGCTCATCAAGGCGCTGGGCGTCGCGCTGATCCAGGTGCCCGAATGCAACGTGCAGTTTGCCGGCGACCAGATGCTGCAGTTCAAGCGCGCCGACATCAGCGTCGCCGTGTCGATCCCCGGCGGTCTCATCACGCCGATCGTCAGCGATGCGGGCAGCAAGGGCGTCGCCGCCATTTCCGAAGCGATGAAGGATCTGGCTGCCCGTGCCAAGGACGGCAAGCTCAAGCCCGAGGAATATCAGGGCGGCACCGCCTCGCTGTCCAACATGGGCATGTTCGGCATCAAGCAGTTCGAAGCGGTCATCAACCCGCCCCAGGCCATGATCATGGCGATCGGCGCGGGCGAGAAGCGGCCCTATATCGTCGATGACTCGGTCCAGATCGCGACCGTCATGTCGGCGACCGGCAGCTTCGACCATCGCGCCATCGATGGAGCCGATGGCGCCCGCCTGATGAAGGCGTTCAAGGAACTGGTCGAAAACCCGATCGGTATGCTGGCCTGATGGCCTATGTCGACGAAACCCCGCCGGATATCAGTCCGGCGGTGCGGGTCATCGCCATGCCGACCGATACCAATCCCTATGGGGATATCTTCGGCGGCTGGTTGATGAGTCTGATGGATTCGGCGGCGGGTTCCGTCGCCGCCCGGCACAGCCATGGTCGCGCCGTGACGATCGCGGTGGAAGGGATGACCTTCCTGCGCCCGGTCGTGGTCGGGGATGAGGTGTCGGTATTCGCCACGCTCAAATCCGTCGGGCGTACGTCGATGAAAATCTATGTCGAAGCCTGGCGGCGTGCCCGGCATGACGACCGGTCCTACCGCGTGACCCACGCGACCTTCAGCTTCGTGGCGATCGGTGAGGATCGCCAGCCCCGTTCCGTGCCGCCCCTGCCGGGCGAGTGAAATGATCAAGACAATAAGCGAGACTGACCATGGCTGAGAATTACGATGTCATCGTTCTGGGCTCCGGCCCCGGCGGCTATGTCGCCGCGATCCGTTCCGCCCAGCTGGGCCTCAAGACCGCGATCGTCGAGCGCGAAAATCTGGGCGGCATCTGTCTCAATTGGGGCTGTATCCCGACCAAGGCGCTGCTGCGCTCCGCCGAAATTTTCCATTATATGCAGCATGCCAAGGATTATGGCCTGGCTGCAGAGAAGATCAGCGCGGACATCGAAGCCGTCGTAAAGCGGTCGCGCGGCGTCGCCAAGCAGCTTAATCAGGGCGTCACGCACCTGATGAAGAAGAACAAGATCACCGTCCATATGGGCGACGGCAAGCTGACCGGAAAAGGCAAGCTCAGCGTCACCAAGGACGGCAAGAGCGAAGAGCTGACGGCCAGGAACATCATCGTCGCGACCGGCGCGCGCGCCCGCCACCTGCCCTTCGCCAAGGCGGACGGCAAGCGCGTGTGGACCTATCGCCACGCCATGACGCCTTCGGAAATGCCGACCAAGCTGCTGGTCATCGGATCGGGCGCGATCGGCATCGAGTTCGCCAGCTTCTATAACGATATGGGCGCGGACGTGACCGTGGTCGAAATGATGGACCGCGTCGTCCCGGTCGAGGATGCAGATGTGTCCGCCTTCCTCGAAAAGGCGCTCAAGAAGCAGGGCATGACGATCATGACCGGCGCGGGCGTCGAAAAGCTGGAAGTCGGTGCGAACGGCGTGAAGGCCGCGATCAAGGGCAAGGACGGCAAGGTGGTGAATGGCGACTTCAGCCATGTCATCGTCGCCGTCGGCATCGTCCCCAACACCGAAAATATCGGTCTGGAAGAACTCGGCATCAAGTCCGAACGCGGCCATATCGTCACCGACCCGACCTGCAAGACCAATGTCGATGGCATCTGGGCCATCGGTGACGTCACCGCGCCGCCATGGCTGGCGCACAAGGCGAGCCATGAAGGCGTGATCGTGGCCGAAGCGATTGCGGGGAAGCATCCCCACGCCATGGACGTCCGCAACATTCCGGGCTGTACCTACTGCCACCCGCAGATCGCCAGCGTCGGCCTGACCGAAGCCAAGGCGAAGGAAGCCGGTTACGAGGTGAAGGTCGGCATGTTCCCCTTCATCGGCAATGGCAAGGCGATCGCGCTGGGCGAGGTGGAAGGCTTCACCAAGACGGTGTTCGACGCCAAGACCGGCGAACTGCTGGGCGCGCACATGATCGGCGCGGAAGTCACGGAAATGATCCAGGGCTATACCATCGGCAAAACGCTGGAAACGACCGAGGCGGAACTGATGCACACCGTCTTCCCGCATCCGACGATTTCGGAATCGATGCATGAAAGCGTACTCGCGGCATATGGCCGTGCGCTCCATATCTGATTGGCGCATATCGCCGGTGAAAGGCGCGGGAGCTTTGGCTCTCGCGCTTTTTTGCGTATTGGCGATCGCATTGATGCAACGGGCCGGGTGGCTCGACGGCCTGAATGTCCGGCTGATGGAAGGGGCAGGACAGGCACGCGACAGCGCCATCGGCCGCGATGTGACGCTGTTGATGCGATCGGCTTCCGCGGTCGGCGGTACCGCGGGTCGGTTGCTCCTGCTCGCCATGGCTTTCGGCTGGCTGCTCCTGCGCGGACGGCGGCAGGGCGCCTTGTGGCTGGCGCTGACGATGGCGGGTGGCACCTTGCTCAACCTTGGCTTGAAACAGGTTTTTGCCGCGCCGCGCCCGGATCTGCTGTCCCATCTCGACATCGTCCACAGTTACAGCTTCCCCAGCGGCCATGCGGCGGGGAACATGATCTTCTTCGGCGCGCTGGCGCTGCTCGCCGGTCGGCGCGGCGGCTATCATGCGGCGGCGGCTATGATCGCCTTGATCGGCATCAGCCGGGTCTGGCTCGGCGTCCATTGGCCCAGCGATGTTACCGCGGGCTGGATCGAAGGGCTGGGCTGGCTCGCTTTATGCCGCGTCTGGCTACCACCGCGGGGATGGGAGCAGCAGGGCGCGGCCCATGCTGCTGTGCGGCGGCATCCCGTCGCTGGTGATGAAGCCATGCACCCAGAAACTGTCGAAGACCGTAGCCGCGGCGATCAGCAATAGCATGATCGCCGTGACGGCGAATATCCGTTGCGCACCGCGCACGGCGCTATCGGGCGACAGGGCGATCAGCACCAGCGGCAGCAGCGGCAGGAAATAGCGCCCCTGCGTCCCCTGGATATAGTCGGCGCCCAGCGGCGTTCCCGTCAGGTACATGGCTGTTTCGATCAACAGTGCAACGCCCGCCGCGACCGCCAGCCACCAGAGCCGCTGGCCGATGCCGAAGCGCGCACCGCTGCCGTTGGCGACGCCCGCACCCAGCATCAGCAGCGCCAGTGGATAGGCGACCAGCGGCAACAGGATCGCGTTCCAGCCGAAACGCCCGACAATCTGCAACGCATAGACCGGCGCACGTTCGACTACGCTGCCGACGAGAATGCGGACATAACCCATTGGATCATGCAGCAGGATGGCAAGCTGGTCGCGCAGCGGCGCGGTCATCATCGTCTCGCCCGTCTTGCGCGACTGGATATGATAGAGCGCCTGACTTCCGCCCGAATAGTGCATCCAGCCGATGAAGGCGATTGCGCCCAGGCCCATCGCCCCCAGGATCAGTCCTGTCCGCAGGTTGCGGCGATCCTGCGGCCAGCGCAGTCCCGCGGCCATGATCGGCAGATAGACGCCCTTGCATAGCGCCAGCAGCGGCCCCGTCACCAGCAAGGCCATCGATCGTGCCGGCGTCGCCCCCATGAACCCGGTACGCAGCGCCAGCGCCAGGCCCAGAAAGCCAAGCCCGTTGATGACGGCATCGGGCGACAGCGATCCGGTCTGATAGGCGAAGGTCGGCAGCAGGGCGGTCGCCAGCAGCGCATTGCGGCCGAAGGGCAACAGGCGCAGCGCCGCGATCAGCAGCGCCAGTCCGATCAGCGCGTTGACGAGCCGCCCGACATAGAAGGTGTCGATCCACGGCAGGCCCAGCATCCGCCCCAACGTCAGCCCCACTGCGCCCGGCGCATAAAGGCTGGGCGCATAGCTGGCGACATTGGGAAAATCGGCAAAGGCCGTGCCCGCACGGCCCGCGTCGGCGGCCGCGCTGCGGGCGATCTGCGCGCGATCGAAGCTGCGCAATATGGGCGGCACATCGGTCGGGAAATCCACGCCATGGATAGCCAGTGCCGCTCGCGGCAGTTCCACGCCGATCGCTTCGCCGCGCTGTTCGGTCAGCACATGCCCCTGCGCCAGCGCCAGCGCCTTCATATGATGCTGGTTTTCGTCCGGCGCCTGAAAGGGCGGGGTGACGATGGCGAAGAAGAGCGTGGCGACACAGACGGCCGCGAGCAGCAGCCTCTCGATTGGGGTCCATGGCCCAGCAAACAGCATGTCACCATTGGCCGCGCCGGTAAATCTGCTCCGCTCGTTCCGCATGGCCGCATCCTATCCGGCGCGGCTTAACATTTCGCGACCGTAATCCTTTATTGCTGGCAAGATGGCGTTGGAGCGAAAGGCTTTTACGCCTCCGCTTCTTCCCGCTCGACCGGCGGATGCAGTCGCAGGCGGGTCACGCGGCGACCGTCGCTCGCGACGATCTCCAGCTTCCAGCCGCTGGGGCCGTGATCCAGTATCTCACCCGGTTCCGGCACGCGTCCGGCAAGGACGAAGGCCAGGCCGCCCAGCGTGTCGACATCTTCCTCGACCTCGCCCAGCTTCTCGTCGATCTCCTCGGCGACATCGTCCAGTTCGGCGCGCGCATCGGCTTCCCACAGGCCGCCGTCGAGCGGGACCAGCATCGCCTCGGGCGCATCGTCATGCTCGTCCTCGACATCGCCGACGATTTCCTCGACCAGATCCTCGAACGTCAGCAGCCCTTCGGTCCCAGAATATTCGTCCAGCACGATGGCCAGATGGGTCCGCTTGGCCCGCATTTCGGCGAGCAGGTCGAGCGCGCCCATGCTTTCGGGCACATAGAGCGGCTGTCGGATCAGCGGCTCCAGCGTCTCGGGCACAGGCGACTTGCCGGCCAGGATCGCGAAAGCGTCGCGGATATGAATCATGCCGACGATCGTATCGAGCGTGCCGCGATAGACCGGCACACGACTATGCCCCGCCTCGGCGAACAGCGCGGCGAGGTCGGCAAAGCTGGCTTTCTCCTCGATCGCGATGATGTCCGCGCGCGGCACGGCGACATCGTCCACGGTATGTTCGGAAAAATGGAGCAGGTTGCGCACCATCTGGCGTTCGATCGCCGACAGGTCGCCCTTGGCCGGCGGCCCGCCATTCTCGTCCTGCTCGTCCTCGTCATATTCGTCGAGCGCTTCTTCCAGCTCCTTGCGCAGGCTGGTTTCTTCCCCCTCGCCGAACAGGAGCGACTTGATGCCGCTCCATAATCCGCCCTCGTTGCTACTGTCCCCTTCTTTCGAAGCGGTGCCGTCCTTCGGACTGCCGTCAGCCATGATCGTTCTTATTCCCCAGTTGCGCGATCCCCATAGGGATCGGAAAGACCCATGCTCAGCAGCGCTGCAATCTCCAGCGCTTCCATCGCTTCGGCCTCATTGTCGTCCATATGGTCATATCCAAGCAAATGAAAAGTCCCGTGGACGATCAGATGCGTGGCATGATCGGCCACCGATATGCCTTTTTCCGCCGCTTCGGCGACGCAGACGCCTTCCGCCAGCACGATATCGCCCAGCAGCACTTCGCCGTCGTCGGTATTGGCGGTCACTTCCAGCAGGTCGTCCTGCACCATCGGAAAGGACAGGACGTTGGTCGGCTTGTCCTTGTCGCGATAGGCGCGGTTGAGCTGATGCACCTCCGCGTCGCTGGTCAGCTTGACCGCGATTTCATACAGCGCCTCGTCGGTCGCGAAGGCGGCATAGGGGCTATGCGCAATGGCCGCCGCCACGGCGCGCTGGGCCACAAAGTCCCAATCGACACCCGGCCAGCCTTCGTCATGAAGAACAGCGACTTCAATCATTTAACATTCTTTCCGTTCGGTTCGCGCTGGTCGAGAACCGGTTGCACGCGGCGCTTCGCCACAAACGCGAAGCGAACGGACGTGGCCGTCAGGCATCCGGCCCCTCATAGGCCTCCACGATCCGGCCGACCACGGGATGCCGGACGACGTCGGCGATGCCGAACGGCACCATCGCGATGCCTTCCACGCCCTGCAATCGCGCGACCGCATCGGCCAGCCCGGATATGCCCGGCTGCGGCAGATCGACCTGCTTGGGGTCGCCGCAAATGACCATGCGGCTGCCTTCGCCGAAGCGGGTCAGGAACATCTTCATCTGGGCGATGGTCGTGTTCTGCGCCTCGTCCAGCACGATGAAGGCATTGGCCAGCGTCCGTCCGCGCATGAAGGCGAGGGGAGCGATCTCGATTTCCCCGCTCGCGATCCGGCGCTCGACCTGCTCGGCCGGCAGCGTGTCGTGCAGCGCGTCGTAGATCGGGCGGAGATAGGGATCGACCTTCTCCTTCATATCGCCGGGCAGGAAGCCAAGCTTCTCGCCCGCTTCCACTGCGGGGCGGGACAGGATCAGCCGATCGACGCTGCCGGTGATAAGCTGGCTGACCGCCTGCGCCACCGCCAGATAGGTCTTGCCGGTGCCTGCCGGGCCAAGCGCAAAGATGATGTCGTTACGGTTCAGCGCCTCCATATAGGTAACCTGCGTCGCGGAGCGCGGCACGATCGTCTTCTTGCGCGTGCGGATCATCACCTTGGGCGGTTCGGCGACATCGTGGCGGATGATGCCGTCCAGCATCGGTTCGGACGACATGGCGATCACCGCCTCGACCGCGCCGGCGTCGATCTCCTGACCTGCGACGATGCGGTTGTAGAGGCCGGTCATCACGTCGCGCGCACGGGCGGCGGCCTGCGCCTCGCCCTCGATCTGCAACTTGTTGCCGCGGGCGGCGATATAGACGCCCAGCCGATTTTCGATCGCCACCAGATTGCGGTCATATTGACCGAACAAGGTGCCGAGCAGATGCGGCTTTTCGAAGGTGACTTCCAGCCGGGCCTTTTCAGCCACGGGCTCGCGATGATGTTGGTTCGGTTTCTTGCCCATGCTCAGCCCCTTTTCCCATCCGTCATGCTCGCAAAGGCGAGTATCCATCTTCCGCCGTTCGATCCTGGTGGACACGGTCGGAGAGGGGTTCCTGCATATGCCGGAACGACGGTTTTTTGGTTCAAGCGGCCTGCCTCCTGCTGGGTTCGCCGGCCAGACTATTCGGGCCGGCGCTGATGATGTCGACTTCGACCATGTCGCCGATGGAAAGGTCGGGCACGGTGACATGGACGGACTGGAGCCAGGGCGTCTTCCCGATCAGTTGGCCGGGATAACGCCCCTTGCGCTCCAGAAGAATGTCGGTGCTGCGGCCGATCGTAGCGGCGTTGAAATCCACCTGATGCCGGTTGATCGCCGCCTGCAACCGCGCAAGTCGCTCGTCCATGACCGCCGCGGAGATCTGATGATCCATGTCGGCGGCGGGGGTGCCGGGGCGGGGGCTATATTTGAAGCTGTAGCATTGGGCGTAGCGCACCTGCTCCACGATCCTGAGCGTATCTTCGAACTCGGCGTCGGTTTCGCCGGGGAAGCCGACGATGAAGTCGCCCGACACCGCGATATCGGGGCGCACCGCGCGCACGCGATCGATGATGCGCAGATAGCTGTCGACGCTATGGCTGCGGTTCATGACCTTGAGGATGCGGTCATTGCCCGACTGCACCGGCAGATGGAGGAAAGGCATAAGCTTCTCCACCTCGCCATGCGCGGCGATCAGGCCGTCGCTCATGTCGTTGGGATGGCTGGTGGTATAGCGGATGCGCTTGAGGTCGGCGATCTTCGCCAGAGCGCGGACCAGCCCGTCCATGCCCTGCGTCCGACCCTTGTCGTCCTCGCCGGTCCAGGCGTTCACATTCTGGCCCAGCAGCGTGATCTCGCGCACGCCGCCATCGACCAGCGCCTTCGCCTCGTCCAGTATCGCGTCCCATGATCGGCTGATTTCCGCGCCGCGCGTATAGGGCACCACGCAATAGGTGCAGAATTTGTCGCACCCTTCCATGATCGTCAGGAAGGCGGTCGGCCGGGCCTGCTTGGTGCGGGCGGGAAGGGCGCCGAATTTGGACGCCAGCGGCATGTCGGTGTCGACAGCCTCCTCGCCGCGACCGACCTTGTCGATCAGGTCGGGCAGGCGGTGATAGGCCTGCGGGCCGACGACGATATCGACATTGCGCGCGCGGCGCTGGATTTCGCCGCCTTCGGCCTGCGCGACGCAGCCGGCGACGGCGATCATCGGGCGGCTGCCATCCTCGCGCACCATCCGGCCGATATCGGAATAAACCTTGTCCACCGCCTTTTCGCGAATATGGCAGGTGTTGAGGATGACGAGGTCGGCGTCGGCCCCCTCCGCCGCGGCAGTCATGCCGCGCGTGCCCAGCATTTCTGCCATGCGCTCGCCATCATAGACGTTCATCTGGCAGCCGAAGGATTTGACGTGGAAAGTCGCTAGGGCAGTCTTGGCGAGGGTTTTGGGGGCGTCGTTACGATTCATCGCACCAGCTATACAGGCGGCAGGGGCGAAGCGGAAGGGCGCTGATGCGCCTTGGAACGTTGCTCTATACTAAGTGCGATACGCTCGCGCGCCTTGGCTGCGATGACCTTGCGATCGGCGCATTGCGCCGGGTCGAACGGCTCCAGGAAGCGCAGCGTGACCGGCAGCGTTCCCTTGCGTCCCAATATGCGCATGGCGTTGGTTCCTGCCGGCTCCTCGCCGTGCCAAGCGATCTCCGCCGTCGCCGGTCCATAATCGATATGCACCGGCTGGATCATCACCGCGCGCGGCGGGGGCAGTAACACTGCCAGCAAGGACGGTTTGAACGGCAGCAGCCCGCTGCCGTCGCTCGTCGTGCCTTCGGGAAAGAGCGCCACCGGCTGATGCCCCATCAGCGCCGCGCGCAGGGCGTCGATCTGGCCCGACAGCGCGCCGCGCCGCTCGCGCGCGACGAACAGCGTGTTGTTCTGCGCCGCCAGCCAGCCGATCACCGGCCAGCGGGCGATACCGTCATGCGCGACGAAGGCTGCGCCGGTCGCGCCGGCCAGCGCCAATATGTCGAGCCAGCTAACATGATTGGCGAGCAGGAAGATGTCGCCGTCATGGGGGTGCCCGTCCTTCCGCACGCGCGCGCCGACCGATCGCGCGGCCATCGCCAGGAAGCGTCGCGGCCACGGTGAAGGGCGGCGCGCCATGCGCCAGAGCAGATGCGGGATCAGGCAGACGAGCAGGCTGGCGATCAATGCCGCGATGCGGATCGTCCGGCGCAGCGCGCTCAACCGGTCAGTTCTTCCGTTCCAGCGCGACGCCGTATAATTCCATGCGATGATCTACCAGCCGGAAGCCCAGCTTCTCGGCGATCAGCTTCTGCAACTGTTCCAGTTCCGGGTCGACGAACTCGATGACATTGCCGGTTTCGACGTCGATCAGATGGTCGTGATGCGATTCCGGCGCGGCTTCGTACCGGGCGCGGCCATCGCCGAAATCATGCCGGTCCAATATGCCCGCTTCCTCGAACAGGCGCACCGTGCGGTACACCGTGGCGATGGAAATGCCCGGATCGATCGCCGCGGACCGGCGATGCAGTTCCTCGACATCGGGATGATCGGTGGCATCGCTCAATACCTGGGCGATCACCCGGCGCTGTTCGGTGATCCGCAGTCCCTTCTCGTGGCATAGGGCTTCGACGTCGATTTTGCGGTTCATGCAGGCTCGCTTAATGGCTTGGTGCGACAGGTTGGATCGAACCTAGCGACTTTTCTGAATGCAGGAAAGGGGCGCATCGGCGATGCGCCCCTTTCTTTGACAGCGTCTCGATCGATCTGGCAGATCGATCGCGCGAATTATTTGCCGCGTGTGGCGGGGGTCCGGCGGCGCTTGGTGCCCAGGCCGATCTTCTTCGCCAGGTTACGGCGCTGTTCGGCATAATTGGGGGCGACCATCGGATAATCGGCAGGCAGGCCCCATTTGGCGCGATAATCGTCCGGCGTCATCTGATAATGGGTCATCAGGTGGCGCTTGAGCATCTTCAGCTTCTTGCCGTCTTCCAGGCAGATAATATAGTCGGGCTTGATCGACGAAC
This sequence comes from Sphingobium sp. 3R8, assembly GCF_020166615.1. Classification (NCBI taxonomy): domain Bacteria; kingdom Pseudomonadati; phylum Pseudomonadota; class Alphaproteobacteria; order Sphingomonadales; family Sphingobiaceae; genus Sphingobium; species Sphingobium sp. 3R8. The sequence goes on from NZ_JAIQXR010000015.1 coordinate 82,536, forward strand.
GGACCGAAACGGCCGGCTCAGGCTTGACTTCAGGCACCGGCGCAGGCTGGCTCAGGCCCGACAGCGCAGCGTGAACATTCTGAATCAGCGTAGATACGTCGGAGACGGCGACACTGTTGTTCGAGACATGGGCAGCCACGATGTCCGACGTCAAAGTAATGAGCAGTTCGCTCTGGGCCGATTCGGTTTCCATTTTCCTGTTTCCTACAAGGCTATATTGTTGTGCGACCCGCCCAAGGAATGCATTTCAGGAGCGGTATATGGTCGCTAGACCTTGGCGGACGATTTCGCAAGACCCTATTGGGTCATGCCAGCATGTCGATGCGAAAGCTCAGTGCATCGTGAAGTTGACCATCATTGCCGCGATAGTAACCGGGGCGACGATGTACATATTCGAAGCCGCTTTTCTCGTATAGTTTGACGGCCTTATTTGTGGAACGCACTTCCAGGTTCATGGACGTGATGCCGCGCTGGCGCGCGGTGCGGAGGCTGTGGCGCAGCAATGTCTCGCCGATGCCGCGTCCGCGCCAGATCGGATCGACCGCCAGCAGCAGCAATTCGCATTCGTCCAGCACCGACCGCACCAGCGCAAAGCCCAGCGGCGCGGCGTCCACGCGCGCTATGGTCAGCCAGGTGCCCGGCATCATCAGCACGCCCGCCAGTTGCGGCATCGTCCAGGCCTCGCCGAACACGGGGTCGAAGGCGCGCGCCATGACCTCCATCGCGTCCGCCAGCGCATTGCGCTCGCCCTCGTCATAAACGCTCAGATGAAGGTCGGGGATCATGATGCGGCGCGCTCCGCCATGGTCATCGCATCCGCGCCACGGCCATAGATCGGACTAGGGGGTAGCGGCGCAAGCCCGGCGATCAGCGGATAGTCGGTCGCATCGGGATAGAGGGTGGCCGCTGCGCCATCACCGCGCGCCGTCACCAGCGCTTCGGCGCCCGTGCCATAGAGGATCGGCGCGTCGAGCAGTCCCGCCAGTTGCGCGATCGGCGTGGAGGCGATCGCGCTCGTCGCGCGCATGCCGTCGGCGGTGAAGCATTGCCAGAACAGCTCGCCATGGCCGCCGGTGATGGTGACGGCGATCGGGCCGCCGGCATGATCCTGCGCCGCCTTCGCCGCGATCAGCGACGGCGCGCTATAGCCATGCAGCGGGATATTCCAGGCCAGGGCCAGTGCGCGGGCGGCGGCAATGCCGATCCGAACGCCGGTGAAGCTGCCCGGTCCCACATCCACCACGATCGCGTCGGCGCGCCCGCCATCGGGCAAGGCGGCGATGGCGGGCAACAGCGCCTCGGCATGGCCGCGCCCGACGACTTCGTGGAAACGGCCGATCGGCGTCCCGTCCTCCAGAAGTGCGACGGACAGGGCCTGGGTGGCGGTGTCGATCACCAGAAGACGCAAGCAAACCCCCTCAAGCATCCGCCCCAAGCATTGATGCTTTGCGGATTCGTCTTGCGGTTAGTCGATCCTTCGGGATTTGCCAAATGTCGCGAACAGGCCTCAGACCGCGCGGACCTCGGTGACTTCGGGCACATAATGTTTCAGCAACTGCTCGATGCCGTTCTTGAGCGTGGCGGTGGAGGACGGGCAACCCGAACAGGCGCCCTGCATCTTCAAATAGACGGTGCCCTTGTCGAAGCCGCGATAGATGATGTCGCCGCCATCATTGGCCACCGCCGGGCGCACCCGCGTATCGATCAGGTCGCGGATCTGCTCGACGATCTCGGCGTCTTCCGGGGCGTCGGCAAAGCTCTCCTCGTCGGCCGGCACGCTGATCCCCGCAGCGGAGCCGGGCGTGAACAGCGGCATGTTCGCTGAGAAATGCTCCAGCAGCGTTGCCAGAACATCCGGCTTCACGTCGGACCATTCCGATCCCGGCGCAATCGTGACCGAGATGAAATGCCCGCCGAAAAACACGCCGGTCACATCGCCCAGACGGAACAGCGCATCGGCCAGCGGCGACGCTTCCGCTTCCTCCGGCGTCGCGAAATCGCGCGTGCCGACGCCCATGACTTCGCGTCCGGGCAGAAATTTGATGGTCGCCGGGTTGGGCGTCAGTTCGGTCTCGATCAGCATGATGCTCATGTGGCGATTGCCGCGGTCAAGATCAAGCGTTTCGGGAACTTCGCTGCATCCCGGCCATTGAAGGAGGCGACGCAACAAGGAGACAGGATCATGGGCGACACCACCGATATTCGAGATCGTTTCTGGACGGAACTGTCGAGCAGCCCCTTCCTGATGCTGGGCTTGCAAAACAGCACGGAGCATAGCGCGCCGATGACCGCGCAACTCGATCCGAATGCCAATCACTGCTTCTGGTTCTACACATCGCGCGACAATCGGCTTGCGCCGGGCGGCCCGGCGATGGCGCAATATGCGGCCAAGGACCATAATCTCTTCGCTTGTATCGAAGGAACGCTGACGCCCGAAGCCGATGCGGCGATTATCGATCGCTATTGGTCGAAAGAGGTCGAGGCCTGGTATCCGGGCGGTCGCAACGATCCCAATCTACTGATGCTGCGCTTCGATCTGGGGAACGCGGAAATCTGGCGGTCGGACATGTCGATCAAGGGCGTCTTCAAGATGCTGTTCGGCGGCGACGTGCGCGACGAAATGAAGGGCAAGCACGCCGAAGTGGCGCTCTGACGTCCTTTCCTTCACCGGAAAATCGGTGGCCGCGGTGCAAATCCGCGGCCGCTTGCTATTTGCCTGCAACTTCGCCATATGCGTTGCAGCGCAGCAGACGGGCCGTTTCCGGTCCCCCAGCGATTGGCAGCGTGATCGTCCGCAATCCCAATTGACCTCCAGGGGTCAGGTGAGGACCACGGACCGGCCAATGAGAGTCTGCGCCAAGCTTGAGGCTTCCCTTTTCACGCGGGTCGTTTCGTAACCCGCCTCGCGCCCTTCCTGCGTCCGCAGAGCAAGTTGGCGTCCTGGCCACTTGTGAGTTTTCTTTAATGCAATTCAACGACCTTGGTCTCGCCGAGCCCATCATGAAGGCGCTCGCCTCCAAAAACTACGTCACCCCGACCCCGATCCAGCAAAAGGCGATCCCCGTCCTGCTGGAAGGCAAGGATCTGTGCGGCATCGCCCAGACCGGCACCGGCAAGACCGCGGCCTTCGCGCTGCCCAGTCTCGATTATTTCGCCCGCAACCCCAGGCCGACGCCGGTCAAGGGCTGCCGGATGCTCGTGCTGGCGCCGACCCGCGAACTCGCCGCGCAGATCGCGCAGAGCTTTCGCGATTATGGCCGTTTCCTCAAGCTGTCGGTCGAAACCGTCTTTGGCGGCGTGCCGATCGGCAAGCAGATCCGTGCGCTCAGCGTCGGCGTCGATGTCGTCGTCGCGACCCCCGGCCGCCTGCTCGACCTGATCGACCAGCGCGCCCTCACCATCAAGGACACGGAAATCTTCGTTCTCGACGAAGCCGACCAGATGATGGACATGGGCTTCATCCACCCGTTGAAGCGCGTCGCCAAGATGCTGCCCGCCGACCGTCAGAACCTCTTCTTCTCGGCCACCATGCCCAAGGAAATCGAGGCGCTCGCCGCACAGTTCCTCAACAATCCGGTCAAGGTCAGCGTCGCCCCGCAATCGACCACGGCCGAACGCGTCCGCCAGCAGATGTATTTCGTGAACCAGGGTGAGAAGCAGGCGCTCCTCCATCTGGTGCTCAAGAGCGAAGAGATCGACCGCGCGCTGATCTTCACCCGCACCAAACATGGCGCCGATCGCGTCGTGCGCTTCCTGGAAGGCGCGGGCATCGACGCCTTCGCCATCCATGGCAACAAGAGCCAGGGCCAGCGCACCACCGCGCTGCAGGCGTTCCGTCAGGGCAAGGTGAAGCTGCTGGTCGCGACCGACATCGCCGCGCGCGGCATCGACGTGTCGGGCGTCAGCCACGTCATCAACTTCGAAATCCCCAATGTGGCCGAACAATATGTCCACCGCATCGGACGAACGGCGCGCGCGGGAGCCGACGGCATCGCGATCAGCTTCGTGGCGGATGACGAGCGCCCCTATCTGAAGGCGATCGAGAAGGCGACCCGCGTGAAGCTGGAAGTCGTCGCGCTGCCGGAGAATTTCATGGACGCGGTGCGGGCTTTGCCCAAGCCGGCGGCGCCCAAGAAGGGGCCGAGCCAGACCCCGCAGCAGCAGGCGCGCCGCGCCGACGGCCAGCGGAAATATCAGGATGGTCAGCGTCAGCAGCGCGGCGCCCCCGATCGCGCGCATCGCACCGATGCCGAGGGCGGCGAGAAGAAGCCCTTCCGTGGTCGCGGCCGCGGTCGCGGCGGCGTCGGCACGCACAAGGGCGCCGTCCAGCGCACCGGCGCACCGCGCTAAATCCATAGACGCCATTCGTTTCGGGCGAGGTCGGGAAACGCTTCTCCACCCGCTCGAAGCGAACGGTGCGCATATCGGGCTTAAGCCCCATGCATGACCGCTTTGTCAGTGGTCATTCAGGAAAATGGCGCTAGGCTCCCATGCCTATGCGCTTTTCCCCCCGCCGTTCGGCCGCTTCGCTCTCCGTCCTCGCCCTGCTTCTGTCGGGATCGCCCCTGGCGGCCCGGACCGACACCGTTCCTGCATCCGGCGGGCAGGGGCCGATCAGCGGGCAGGCGCAGGTACGGCCATGGCTCTATGAAAACAGCGATGTGCCGATCGATCCGGCCTGGCGATTCGGCACGCTGTCCAACGGCCTGCGCTATGCCATCCGGCGCAATGGCGTTCCGCCGGGGCAGGTATCCGTCCGCCTGCGGATCGATGCCGGCTCGCTGATGGAGCGGCCCGAGGAACTGGGTTACGCTCATTTCATCGAACATCTCTCGATGCGAGGCTCGCGCCATGTTCCCGATGGCGAATCCAAGCGCATCTGGCAGCGTCTGGGCGTCACTTTCGGCAGCGACAGCAACGCGCAAACGACGCCGACCGGCACCACCTATGCGCTCGACCTGCCGCAGGCGACCCCAGCCAGCCTGACCGAGAGCATGAAGATTCTCGCCGGGATGATGACCGATCCCAATATCGTGGACAGCGCGGTCGACGCCGAACGCGCCGTGGTGCTCGCCGAACGGCGCGAGAGCGACGGACCGCAGATGCGCATGTCCGACGCCAGCCGGCTGCACTTCTTCGCCGGCCAGCCGCTTGCCGACCATGCGCCGATCGGCACCGTGGCGACGCTGACCGCCGCGACCGCGGCCAAGGTGGAGGCCTTCCACCAGCGCTGGTATCGCCCCGAAAACGCCGTCATCGCGATCGCAGGCGATATCGATCCGGCGCAGGCCGAACAACTCATCAAGGATAATTTCGCCAGTTGGACGGTGCCCGGCAAGGGCGCACCCTTGCCCGATTTCGGCGCGCCGGACGCCAAGCGGCCCGCGACCCGTGTGGTGGTGGAGCCGGGCGTGCCGCTCGGCCTGACTTTGGCCTGGCTGCGTCCCTGGACACCCCATGCCGACACCATCGTCTACAACCAGGACAAGCTGACCGACATGCTCGCGCTGCAGATCATCAGCCGCCGGCTGGAGCAGGCGGCGCGCGCTGGCGGCAGCTTCCTGCAAGCGGGCGTGGAGCAACAGGATGTCAGCCGCTCGGTCGACGGCACCTTCATGACCATCATTCCGACGGGCGAGAATTGGGAGAAGGCGCTGGCCGACGTGCGCGCCGTGGTGGAGGATGCGAAGGCCGCGCCACCCAGCCAGGCCGAGATCGAGCGCGAATATGCGCAGATGGATACCGCGCTCAATATCCAGGTCGAGAATGCGGATACGGAACCGGGCGCCAAGCAGGCCAGCGATCTCGTCAGCGCCGTCGACATCCGGGAGACCACCGTCAGTCCGCAGGCCGCTGTCGACATCTTTCGCGCCGGCAAGTCCGCAATGACGCCGGAAAAAATCCTCGATTCCACGCGGCGCCTCTTCTCCGCCGGCGTGTTCCGCGCGCTGATGATGACGGGTAAGGTGCAACCCGGCCTTGACGCGAAACTCGCCGCCGCGCTCGCCGCGCCGGTAAAGGCGGCGACCAACGCCCGTCTCGCCGACAAGGCGGTGACCATGGACGACCTGCCCAAGCTCGGACCGCCCGGAACGGTGGTGTCGCGCACCCCGGTCGGCCTCCAGGGCATGGAAAGCATCGCCTTCTCCAACGGCGTCAAGCTGACCCTTTTCGCCAATGACGCGGAAACCGAAAAGGTGCGGATCAACGTCCGCTTCGGCCATGGCCAGCAGGCCTTTTCGCCGACCAGGCCCGTCGCAAGCTGGGCCGCCGACTATGCGCTGGTGGCGAGCGGTATTGGCAAGCTCGGCCAGCGCGAACTGGATGACCTGACCAACGGCCGCCGCATGGGCATGGATTTCTCGACCGACGATGATGCTTTCGAAATGCAGGTCGTGACCCGTCCCGCCGATTATCGCGACCAGTTGCGCCTGTTCGCGACCAAGCTGGCGCAACCCGGCTGGGATCCCGCGCCGATCGCGCGGGTGAAGACAGGCGCGATCGTCGCCTATGACGCCATGTCGCGTGCGCCGGACTCGGTGCTGGGCCGCGATCTCAACTGGCTATTGCATGACAAGGACGTCCGCTTCCGCACCCCGTCCCGCGCCGAGATCGAGGCGCTGACGCCGCAGGCATTCCGCGCCACCTGGGAGCCGATCCTCGCCTCCGGCCCGATCGAGGTGCAGATTTTCGGTCAGGTCAAGGCGGATGAGGCGATCCAGGCGGTCGCCGCGACCTTCGGCGCACTGCCGGCCCGCCCGGATGTGCCGGTGCCCGCGATCAACCGGGCGATGCGCTTCCCGGCCCATGTCGATACGCCGGTCATCTTGCGACACAAGGGCGACAAGGAACAGGCGGCGGCGGTCATGGCCTGGCCGACCGCCGGCGGCTTCGAGCTGCAGAAGGAGGCGCGCCAGCTGGAGATATTGACCCAGATCTTCAACGACCGCCTGTTCGACAAGCTGCGCTCGACGGAGGGCGCTGCCTATTCGCCCAGCGTCCAGAATAACTGGCCCTTCTCCTACGAAAGCGGCGGCTATATCCTGGTCACCAGCCAGGTCCGGCCCGACAAGATCGCCTATTTCTACAGCGTGGTGAAGGACACGGCCGCAGACCTCGCCAAGACCCCCGTCAGCGATGACGAGTTGCAGCGCGCGGTTGCGCCGATGCGGCAGTTGCTGATGCGGGCCAGCACCGGCAATGCTTTCTGGATGAACCAGATGGAGGGTGCGACCCATGACGCCCGCTATGTCGAGGCGATGAAGAATATGTCGCAGGACATGCTCTCGGTCACACCGGCGCAGTTGCAGGCGCTTGCGGCCAAATATCTGGTGCCGGGGAAGAGCTGGTCGACGGTCGTCCTGCCCGAAGGGGTGGCGGCGCGCTGATCGCGTCGCCCGGCATGAGGCGCCTGCGCGTCACGCCGGCTGGGGCTGCTCCATCAATTGTTCGTAGAGGCGGACATATTCCAGATGCAGTTCGCGAATGACCGGATTATGCGACTGGGCCGCCAGTTGGCGGTTCCTTTCCAGTCGCGCGGTAAAATAGGCGCGGTCGAAAGCGGACGTCATATGCATGGAATGCCTCCCGAAAAGTTCGAAAGGTAAAGTCGTGGGGTATCAGTAAGTTGCTGCACGGCGACACGCGCGATGCGTCAATGCGGCAAAACGTGGAGCAGATGCGGCGACCGGCTCTCCCGATTATCGGGCGACCCGGTCGCGGAATTAACGGACGCCGCCCAGCGCGGTGACGATCATCTCCGCAGTGAGGCGGGCGGCGCTGCTTGCCGACAGGCGGGGGCGCGAGATGCTACGGTGCCCCAGGCCGAACAGGCAGGCCAGGATCATTTCCTCCGCCGCGTCCAGCGCTTCGCCGGACAGCTTGTCATTGGCTGCGCAGGCAAAATAGCGGATATAGGTACGGAACCGCTGGCACATGGCGCCGATCGTGTCGGCGACTGCGGGGTTGCGGAAGCTTTCGGCCAATATGTCGAACGAGAGAGCCTCGTCCTTCTCGTCGATCGTATGCAGCAGCAATAGCTCGAATGTATCGACTATCGTCAGTTCGCCCGCATCCATCCGCATCTGGATTTCTGCCATTTCGCCGCACCATTGATCGGCGTCGTCATGGACCAGCGCCTCAATAATATCTTCCTTGCTCTTGAAAAGGCGATATATCTGTCCGACCGAGACTTGGGCGGCGACCGCCAGTTCGGCCATCGCGGTCTGATGAAATCCATGGCTGTCGAACAATGTCCGTGCTGCCGCCAAAATGCGAACCCGACCATTTTTTTCTTGCTGCACTGCAACCATGTCCACCCCTTAGGCCTTTTTTGCCTCTTGAAATCGCACTGCCATGATCGTACCTGCTCGGCAAGCGGAATGAACGTTCATTCCATCTCTTCGATCCCTATTTCAAAGACGGATATTCAAACGATGCAAAAGGGGACAATCATCGGGCTGCTGGCGTGTGCGTCGGCACTGGCGTTAAGTGGATGCGGCGAAAGCCCCCCGCCTGCGTCGCCGCCGCCCGCCGTCGGCGTAATCACGCTCAAGCGCGAATCGGCGACGCTGGTGAACGAGCTGCCCGGCCGGATCGTGGCCTTTGAAACTGCGGAAGTGCGTCCCCAGATCAGCGGCGTGATCCGTCGCCGCCTGTTCCAGGAGGGCGGCAATGTCCGCGCCGGCCAGCTTCTCTACGAAATTGACGACGCGCCGTATCGCGCCGCCCTGGCGCAGGCGCAGGGTTCGCTCGCCCGCGCCAATGCCGCGATCCGCTCGACCGGGCTGCAGGCCCAGCGCTACAAGGATCTGGTCGGGATCAATGCCGTCAGCCGCCAGGAATATGACGATGCCGACGCCGCCGCGCAGCAGGCGCGTGCCGATGTTGCGGCGCAGCGTGGCGCCATGCAGGCGGCGCAGGTGAATCAGAATTTCACGCGCATCCGCGCGCCCATCTCCGGCCGGATCAGCCGCTCGCTCTTCACCCCCGGCGCACTGGTGCAGGCGGGGCAGGCGGACGCGCTCACCACGATCCAGCGTACCGATACTGTCTATGTCGATGTCTCGCAGTCGGCGGCGCAGATCATCGATCTCAAACAGGCGATGAAGAGCGGCGGTGTCAGCGAAGCCGCTGGCGCGCGCATCCAGTTGCTTCTGCCCAATGGCAGCGTCTATCCGATCGAGGGGCGCCTGCAATTTTCCGAAGTCACGGTCGATCCGACATCGGGTGCCGTGACCTTGCGCGCCACCTTCCCCAATCCCGACGGCCTGTTGCTGCCCGGCATGTATGTCCGTGCCAAGCTGGTCGAAGGACAGCGCGCCCAGGCGATCCTGGCGCCGCAGCAAGGCATCAGCCGCGATCCGCGCGGTCGTGCGACCGCCATGGTGGTGGGCAAGGACAACAAGGTCGAGGTGCGCCAGGTCACGGTCGACCGCGCCGTTGACGACAAGTGGATCGTCACCGATGGGCTCAAGCCCGGCGACAGGCTGATCGTCGAAGGGCTGGTGAATCTGCGCCCCGGCACGGTCGTCAAGCCCGGTGCGCCGCAGCAGGTGACCGCTGCTCAGCCTGGCCCGAAAAATGGCCCGCAAAATGCTGCGTCATCGGTTCAGGGCGGGGCGCACTAAATCATGGCCCGCTATTTTATCGACCGGCCCATCTTCGCATGGGTCATCGCCATCGTCATCATGCTGGCCGGCCTGCTGGCGATCCGTTCTCTGCCGGTCGCGCAGTTTCCTGAGATCGCGCCGCCTGCGGTGACGATCCAGACCAGCTATCCTGGCGCCAATGCCCAGACGCTGGAAAGCACGACCACGCAGATCATCGAACAACAGCTCAAGGGCATCGACAATCTGCGCTATTTCTCCTCGACCAGCGACGGGTCGGGCAATCTCAATATCACCCTGACCTTCGAACAGGGCACCGATCCCGACATCGCGCAGGTCCAGGTGCAGAACAAGCTGTCGCAGGCAACGCCGCTGCTGCCGCAGGAAGTGCAGCAGCAGGGCTTGCGCGTTGGCAAGTCGACCTCCAGCTTCCTGCTCATCATGGCCGCCTATTCGGACGACGGCATTCATGACCAGGAGGATGCCGCCGACTTTATCGCGTCGAGCTTGCAGGATCCGATCAGCCGCGTGACCGGCGTGGGCGATACGCAGTTGTTCGGTTCGCAATATGCGATGCGGATCTGGCTCGATCCCTACAAGATGGCCAATCTCGGCGTCACCACCGGGGACGTCAAATCGGCGATCGTCGCGCAGAACGCGCAGGTGTCCGCCGGGCAGATCGGCGGATCGCCGTCGCCCAAGGGGCAGGCGCTCAACGCGACGGTCACGGCCCAGTCGCGCCTGCGCACCCCCGAAGAGTTCGGCAATATCCGCCTGCGCAGCAACGGCGACGGTTCGGTCGTGCTGATGTCGGATGTCGCCCGGATCGAACTGGGTGCGGAAACCTATGGGTTCGGCGTCAAGTTCAACGGCTATCCGGCCTCGGGCTTCGGCGTCAAGCTGGCGCCGGGCGCGAACGCGCTCGACACGGTGGAGGCGGTCAAGAGCCGCGTCGACCAATTGTCGAAGAACTTCCCAAGCTGGGTGAAATATGACTTCCCGGTCGATAACTCGACCTTCGTCAAGCTGTCGGTCGAACAGGTCATCCATACCCTGTTCGAAGCGGTCCTGCTGGTCTTCGTCGTCATGTTCCTGTTCCTGCAGAACTGGCGCGCGACCCTGATTCCGACCATTGCGGTGCCAGTGGTGCTGCTGGGCGCGTTGGCGATCCTCAGCGCGGCCGGTTTCACCATCAACACGCTGACCCTGTTCGGCATGGTGCTGGCAATCGGCCTGCTGGTCGACGATGCGATCGTCGTGGTCGAAAATGTCGAGCGCCTGATTCAGGATGAGGGCCTCAGTCCCAAGGAAGCGGCCAAGAAGTCGATGGACGAAATCAGCGGCGCGCTGATCGGCATCGGCCTGGTCCTGTCGGCGGTGTTCCTGCCCATGGCTTTCTTCGGCGGGTCCACGGGCGTCATCTTCCGGCAATTCTCCATCACGATCGTCTCTTCGATGATCCTGTCGGTCATGGTCGCTTTGATCCTGACGCCGGCGCTGTGCGCCACCATCCTGAAACCCGCTTCGCACGGTCATAGCTGGAACGGACCGATCGGCTCGATCTTCGGCCGTTTCTTCGACTGGTTCAATCGCACCTTCGACAAGGGCGTGGTCCGCTATGGCCGGGGCGTGGAGAAGGTGGAGCGTCGTTGGGTTCGCACGATGCTGGCCTATGGCCTCATCGTGATCGGCATGGCCTTCATCTTCCTGCGCCTGCCGAGCGGCTTCCTGCCCGAAGAAGACCAGGGCATCATCATCAACCAGGTTTCGCTTCCCGCCGGCACCACGCTGGAGGAGACCGAACGGGCTCTGACCCGGATGCGCAACCATTATCTGGTGGACGAAAAGAAGAATGTCTCCGCCGTCTTCACCATCGGTGGCTTCGGCTTCGTGGGACAGGGGCAGAATGTGGGCATCGTCTTTGCCCGTATGAAGGACTGGAAGGAGCGGAAGGGCGCCGACAATCAGGTGCCTGCCATCGCATTGCGTGCCAACAAGGCGTTCCATAAGATTTCGGCGGGCATGGCCTTCGCCTTCGTCCCGCCGGCGGTGCAGGAACTGGGCAATGCGTCCGGCTTCGACTTCCAATTGCTCGATCAGGGCAATCTGGGCCATGAAAAGCTGCTCGCCGCGCGCAACCAGTTGCTCGGCATGGCGATGGGCGACAAGCGCCTGGCGCAGGTCCGTCCCAACGGTCTGGAAGATACGCCACAGCTCAAGCTGAACGTCGATCAGGCGGCCGCGGGCGCGTTGGGGGTGGCCCAGGCTGACGTCAATGACACGATCAGCACCAATCTGGGCGGCTCCTACGTCAACGACTTCATCGACCGCGATCGCGTGAAGCGCGTCTTTGTCCAGGCCGACGCGCCCTTCCGCACGTCGCCAGACGCCATCAACGCCTTCCACGTTCGCGGCAGCAGCGGCACGATGGCCCCACTGTCGGCCTTCGCCACGACCGAGTGGGTGCAGGGTCCGGCCCGTCTGGAACGGTTCAACGGCGTCCCGTCGATGAACATCCAGGGCGCGCCGGCCCCGGGCGTGTCGAGCGGCACGGCAATGCAGGCGATGGAGGAATTCGCCGCCAAGCTGCCGGCGGGCGTCGGCTATAGCTGGAACGGCATTTCCTATGAGGAGCGGACCTCCGGTGGCCAGGCGCCCTACGTCTATGCGCTCTCGATGCTGATCGTCTTCCTCTGCCTTGCGGCGCTGTATGAAAGCTGGTCGGTCCCGATCGCGGTGATGCTGGTGGTGCCGCTGGGCGTGCTGGGCGCGGTGATCGGCGCCACCCTGGCGGGGCTCAACAACGACATCTATCTTCAGGTCGGCCTCATCACCACCATCGGCGTGTCGGCGAAGAACGCGATCCTGATCGTGGAGTTCGCCGAAGAGAAGATGCGCGAAGGGTTGTCGCCGGCCAAGGCGGCGCTGGAAGCCGGCAAGCTGCGCCTGCGGCCGATCCTGATGACCAGCTTCGCCTTCATCTTCGGCGTGTTGCCTCTTGCCCTGTCCAAGGGCGCGGGGGCGGGCGGTCAGAATGCGATCGGCTGGGCCGTGGTTGGCGGCATGTTGTCGGCCACCATGCTGGCGATCTTCTTCGTCCCGGTCTTCTTCACTGTCGTGAAGCGGCTGTTCCGCGAACATCATAATCACGAGGCGGACGGCGACCGGGCGACCCCCGATGCCCCGCAGGAGGCTTGAAGACCATGCGCAACATGAAAGCGCTGGGCGCCGTCACTCTCTCGCTGGCGCTGGCCGCCTGCGACATGGCGCCCAAATATGTGCGGCCGGAACTGCCGGTGCCCGCCACGAGTCCGCAAGGGCCGGCCTATGGCGTCGATGGCGGGCAGGGCATGGCGGTAACCGCGGACACCGGCTGGCGCGATTTCTTCACCGATGCTCGTCTGGCGCGCGTGATCGAAACCGCGCTCGCCAATAACCGCGACTTGCGGCTGGCCGTGGCCAATGTCGAACAGGCGCGCGCGCAATATAGGGTGCAGCGGGCGGACCTGCTGCCGACCGTGGCGGGGACGGGGACGGCCACCTTCTCGTCACAGCCGCTCGTCCAGTTCGGCCAAAGCGATCGGTTGCGGCAGGACGTCTATCAGGCGCAGGTCGGCATTTCGGCCTGGGAGATCGACCTGTTCGGGCGGGTGCGCAATCTGACCAAATCGGCGCAGGAACAATATTTCGCCAGCGTCGAAAATCGCAACGCCGCGCAGGTTACGCTGATCGCCGAAACCGCTAACGCCTGGCTGACAATGGCGGCGGATCAGGAACGGCTGCGCATCGCCCGCGATCTGGAAAGCGCATTCGGCAAGACGCTTGAGTTGAATAAAGCCCGCTTCGCCAAAGGCGTCGCGTCGGAACTGGAAGTGCGCCAGGCGCAGACCAGCTATGACAGCGCGCGGTCGGACATCGCCCAGGCGACGACGCTGGTGGCGCAGGACCAGAATGCGCTGAACCTGCTGGCCGGCACCACCGTCCCGGCGACGGACCTGCCCGACGCCCTGCCGCAATCCGACGCGACGTTGGACAATCTGCCGTCTGGCGTGGGATCGGACATCCTGCTGCGCCGTCCCGACATCGCGTCGGCGGAACATCAATTGCGCAGCGCCAACGCGGATATCGGCGCGGCGCGGGCGGCCTTCTTCCCCCGCATTTCCTTGACCGCCGCGCTTGGCACCGTCAGCACCGGCCTGTCGGGTCTGTTCGCCGCAGGCAGCGAAACCTGGTCGGTGGCGCCGACAGCCAACCTGCCGATCTTCGACTTCGGCAAGAACAAGGCCAATCTGCGCTACGCCCGGGCGACCTATGACGCGATGCTCGCCACTTATGAAAAGAGCGTGCAGACGAGCTTCCGCGAAGTCGCCGACGCGCTCGCCCGGCGCGGCACGATGAGCCAGCAACTCGAGGCGCAAACGTCGCTGCGCGATTCGGCCAAGATTGCCTACACCCTGTCGGACGCGCGCTTCCGGGCCGGGGTAGACAGTTTCCTCACCACACTGGATTCGCAACGCTCGCTTTACAATGCGGAACAGAGCCTGCTCGCCACCCGCCTGACCCGCGCCAGCAACATGGTCGAACTCTATCGTTCCATGGGCGGCGGCCTCAAATAGGCTTTGGCAGCAAGCGGCGGGAAGCATCGCCGATCGATCTCCGCTATCTAGTTGGCAGCATAGCGGAGACGATCGATGGCCCTGGCCCACATAATTTTCCCCTCGCCGGTCGGCGAACTGACACTGGTGGCGAGCGACGCCGGCCTGGTCGCGATATTGTGGGAGGATGATGATCCTGCCCGCGTCCGGTTGGGCGCGCGCACGACCCGCAGCGATCATCCGATACTGGCAGCGGCGAGGGCGCAGCTGACGGACTATTTCGCTGGCCGGTTGCAGACGTTCACGGTGCCGCTGGACTTTCGCGGCACGGCCTTTCAGCGGACGATCTGGGCGGCGCTGCTTGCGATCCCCTTCGGCGAGACGCGCAGCTATGGCGACATCGCCCGCGCCGTCGGCCGCCCCACCGCATCGCGTGCCGTGGGCGCCGCCAACGGCCGCAATCCCATCTCGATCATTGCCCCCTGCCACCGGGTGGTCGGCGCGAACGGCGCACTGACCGGCTTTGCCGGCGGCGTCGAAACCAAGCGCTGGCTGCTCGATTTCGAGCGCAAGGCTTTAGAAAATCCGGAATAATGGTGCACCCAACTGGATTCGAACCAGTGGCCTTTGCCTTCGGAGGGCAACGCTCTATCCAGCTGAGCTATGGGTGCATGACGCTGGTCAGGAGGGGCGGGTAGCAAAGTCCACCGCGCTGCGCCAGCGTCAAAATCGCCTCAACCGATCTTATTTCGGCGCCTTCTCCATCGGCTGGAACTTGCCCAGCCCGCAACTTGGCCCCTGCTGCAATCCGGGGCCGGCATTGTAGAGCACGGTGATGATGTCGACCGAGCAAAGCTGCGACAGGCTCGTCTTGTAGAGGAAGCGCTTTTCGAAGCCCAGGCTGGGGCAGCTATTGGGCAGGCTGTTACGATACACCTTGTTGCCGTTCATGATGAAGTCGATCGTGCTGTCATCGCGCACATCGGTCGACCGGATCGACTGGATCTGGACGCAATCGATCGGCTCGCCCTTGGCCACATAGGGGTCGGGCTTGTCCTTGGCGATGGCGGGCAGGGCGGCGCAGGCGAGCACCAGGCCCAGCGCGAGCCGGGCAGGGGCAACAATGGACATCGCTTCTCTCCTCATATCATGCCGAATCGACGGCGCGGCGCGCGCATTTCCGTCATGATCCTAGCGCGCCATGGCTGAACAGGAGGAGAATGGATGCGCGCTCAGGCCGCCTTGGCCGCCGCTGTCTTGGGTGCGGGCGTCTTGGGCTTGAACCGGCACAGGTCGGCGACGATGCAGCGCCAGCATTCGGGCTTGCGCGCCTTGCAGACATAGCGGCCATGCAGGATCAGCCAGTGGTGCGCATCCCGGCGAAACGGGCCGGGGACTTTCTTGTCCATTTGCTGCTCGACCGCCAGCACGGTCTTCCCCGGCGCCAGCCCCGTGCGATTGCCGACGCGGAAAATATGGGTGTCGACCGCGAATGTCTCCTGCCCGAAGGCGGTGTTGACCACGACATTGGCGGTCTTGCGCCCGACGCCGGGCAGGGTGGTCAGCGTGTCGCGATCCTCCGGCACCTCGCCGCCGAAATCGCGCACCAGTATCTCCGACAGGCCGATGACATTTTTCGCCTTGGTATTGAACAGGCCGATGGTCTTGATATGCGCCTTCAATCCCTCCTCGCCCAGCTCGACCATCTGCTGGGGCGTCTGGACCGCGCGAAACAGCGCGCGGGTCGCCTTGTTGACGCCAACATCGGTCGCCTGCGCCGACAGCGTCACCGCCACCAGCAGCTGATAGGGATTGCCATATTCCAGCTCCGTCACCGGCGCGGGATTGGCCTCTGCCAGCCGGCTGAAGAAATCGAAGATCTGCGCCTTGTTCACGACCTCAGAGTCCCAATACGCCCTTCATATCATAACGCCCCGCCGGCTGCCCCACCAGCCAGCGCGCCGCCTTCACTGCACCGCGTGCGAAGATGGTGCGGTTCTCCGCGCGATGACCGATCTCGATCCGCTCGCCCTCGGCTGCGAAGATCACCTGATGATCGCCCGCGACCGACCCGCCACGCAGCGCGGCAAAGCCGATCGCGCCCTGCGCTCGGGCGCCGGTAATCCCGTCGCGCCCGCGCTCGCTATGCTCGGCCAGTGCGATCCCGCGCCCGCGCGCCGCCGCCTCGCCCAGCAGCAGCGCCGTGCCGGATGGCGCGTCGACCTTGTGCCGATGATGCATCTCGACGATCTCGATATCCCAATCGTCGCCCAGCCCCGCCGCCGCCTGCTCGACCAGCGCGGCGATCAGGTTGACGCCCAGCGACGTATTGCCCGTCTGCAGCACCGCGATATGCGCCGCGGCTTCATCGATCAGGGCGTGATGCACCGCCTCCAGTCCAGTGGTGCCGATCAGCAGCGGCTTGCGCGCCGCAATGCAGGCGTCCAGATGCGCGCTGAGGGCACCCGGCACCGAAAAATCGATCAGCACCTCGCTCGCCTCCGCCAGCGCCAGCGGGTCGGCGGTCATGGCGATGCCCGGCGCGATTTCGCCGGCCGGTTCGCGATCGGTGCCGCCGGCAATACCCAGGCCTGCATCGGCCGCCGCCTGCGCAATCGCCCGGCCCATGCGTCCCGCCGCCCCGAAAATCCCGATCGTCGTCATGATGGTCCGTTCCATTATCCATAGTCGGCCCGCCGATGCCAGAGCAGCGCGACTTTGTCATCCCTCGGCCTTGGCGCGGATGGGTCATATCACTAGAAGTCGGGCCATGAACGCCGACATCCACAACATCGTCATCCTCACCGGCGCGGGCATTTCCGCCGAGAGCGGCCTCGCCACCTTCCGCGGCCCGGACGGCCTGTGGGAAGGTCATCGCGTAGAGGACGTTTGCACCCCCGAAGCGCTGGCCCGTGACGAAGCGCTCGTACACCGCTTTTATGACGAACGCCGCGCCAAACTGGCCGAGGTGCGCCCCAATGCCGCGCATCGGGCGCTGGCCGCGCTGGACGCGGAGTGGCCAGGCGACCTGCTGATCGTCACCCAGAATGTCGATGACCTGCACGAACGGGCAGGGGCCAGGCGCCTCATCCACATGCATGGCGAACTGCAATCGGCGCTCTGTGCCGCCTGCGGCAAGGCGGTCCGCTGGTCCGATCCGCTGCCACCGGGCACGGCCTGTGACGGTTGCCGCAAGCCAGCCCTGCGCCCTGACATCGTCTTCTTCGGCGAAATGCCCTACGATATGGACCGCATCGACGCCGCCGTGCGCGATGCGGACCTGTTCGTGTCGATCGGCACATCGGGCGCGGTCTATCCGGCGGCGGGTTTCGTCCAGACCGCCCGCCATGTCGGCGCGCGCACGCTGGAACTCAATCTCGATCCGTCGGCCGGCAGCGTCTATTTCCACGAAACCCGGCTGGGGCCGGCCAGCATGTTGGTGCCCGATCTGGTGCGCGAACTGCTGGCCTGATCGGGCCGGAACCCGAAACCCCCTCGCATTGCCCGGCGCTTATAGTATAGCGCGGCCTTTCCCCATGACGGCGCGGAGCGATCGGTGATTACTGTCCAGCGGGTGGCCAAAGCCGCCGGCAAGCATCTGACGAAGACGGCGCTGCAACTGCGCAAGGCGCTGGGGGCGCGCGCGACGCGCAGTTGCCCGGCCTGCGGCGCGGCCGTGGTCGGCTTCTTCCGGTATGGCGACAATGGGCAGTGGGGGTGCCCGGAATGCGGCGCATCCCCCCGCGAGCGGCTGATGAACTGGCTGATCCAGCAAGGCGCGCTCAAGGTGCCGACGGACGGCGCGATCCTGCACATGGCGCCCAATGAAGCCAGTCTGGTGCGGCGCTTCTCGGCTGCTGCCGACTACACCCCCGCCGATCTCGACCCGTCGCGCTATGGCGTCGCCAACATGACCCGCGTCGACTTGATGGACCTGTCCGACAGCGATCGCTACGATCTGTTCTACGCCAGCCATGTGATGGAGCATGTGCCTGATGACATGGCTGTGCTGCATAACATCCACCGGGCGTTGAAGCCCGGCGGCGAAGCCTGGCTGATCGTGCCATTATGGGACAAGCCGACCGAGGACGGCAGCTTCGACATCCCGCCGCGCGAACGCGAACGGCGCTTTGGCCAATGGGATCATGTCCGCCAGTACGGCCCCGATTTCGCCGACCGCATCCGCGCCGCCGGTTTCGATCTGGAAGAAATCGACGCCGCGACGATCGACGTCGCCACGCGCCATTTCCACGGCCTGGACGACCGTCTGTTCCGCGCGCGCAAGCCGGGCGGAGAGTCCGCACGGTGAGCCGCCTCGCGCGGCTGGAAGGGTCAGCCCGCTTCCTGGCGCTGGTGAAGCTCGCCAATGTCGGGCTGGTGCTGATCTGGGGCTTCGCCGTCACCTTCGTCTTCGTGCGCGTCCTGCCGATCGCGGAGTTCCAGGCGTTCCTGCTGCTCGTCGCCTTCGGCAATTTCACCATCTCGGCCGAATTCGGCCTCACCAGCATCATCTATGCGCGTCTCCGCCGCCATTGGCTCGGCGGCGGCGTGGGCGGCGACGATGGCGGCTTCCGGCTGGAGGAGATGGGCGTTCTTTTCCTCTTCCTCGGCCTGCTGGTCGCGGGCGCCAGCCTGATCCTGCTTGCGGCGTTGGCGGGGGGATGGCTGGCGACGGGCCTGCCGCTGCTCTTCTTCCTCTTCTTCCTCTCGGCCTGCCTTAACCTGCCGGCCCTGCTCGCCAAGCGGGCGTTGGCGGCGGTGGACGGCAATTTTCTGTGGGAAGGGCTGGATTGCGCACGGCGCATGGTGACGATCGGGCTGTTGCTGGCGATGCTGGCGGGCATGGACCCGCGCCTGTCAGTAGCGCTGCAACTGGTCGTCAGCATCCTCGTGATCGCCTACGCCATCGGCCATGTCCATCGACGCCTGGACATGAACCGCCGGCACTGGCTCGCCTTCCGCGTCGGCGGCGGCCATGTCCGTGCCCATTATCTGCGTGACATCGGCGCATCGGCCGCCTTTACCGTGTCCGACATCGTCGCCTACAACGCGCCCTATTTCACCATCGCGCTGGCGACCAGCGACCCCCGGCCGATGCTCGTCTTCGACTTCTTCTTCAAGATGTCGCGGTCGCTGTCCATGCTGGTCCGCGCGACGGTGGAGGCCGCGCTGCCGCGCATCACCCGCGCCTATCATGCCGGCGACCGCGTCCGCCTGCGCCAGTTGCTCGGCCGTGCGCTCGGCGCGGCGATGGTCTTCGCGTTCGGCCTGTCCGCCGTGCTGCTGCTCGCGGGCGATCGCCTGTTCGCGATCCTGTTCGACGGCCGCGCAACGATCGACCGGGCGGACATCACCCTCATCATCCTCGCGTTGTTCGCGCTGACCCTGCTCTGCGTCTCGGTCTATGTGCAGGCGGCGCTCGGGCGGTTCGGCGCCTTGCTCGCCCGCTCGCTCCCGTTTCTTGCCGGATCGCTGGCCAGCGCGCCGCTGGCGCTGCTGCTCTGGCCGGACCGCTTCGATCTCGCCTTCCTCGGCCTCTATGCGCTCACCCTGCTGACTGTGGCCGGGCTGCACCTCGTCTCGCTGCGCAGGCTGGTGCGCGCATGAAGATCGCGATGCTCGATCCCTCGCTCTTCACCGGGCGCTATGACGACAGCCTGTGCGCGGCGCTGGCGGGGGAGGGTGCCGACGTCACCCTGCTCGGCCGCCCGATGCGTTCCACCGACGCGATCATGCCGCAGGGCTATATGTACAAGCCGCATTTCTTCCCCCGCAGCGAAGCCTTGCGCGCGCGGCAGGGCGAAGGCCCCGCCTTTCGCATCGCCAAGGCGGCGGAATATGGCGTCGCCTGCGCGCTGGGCGACATCCGTCCCCTGACCCAGGCCGCCATCGTCCATGTCCAGTGGCTCCCGCTCGCCCCCGCCGACGCGCTGCTGCTCAACCGCCTCAAGGGCCGCACGGCACTGGTTCATACCGTCCACAACGCCGATGCCTATCATGCCGATGCCGGCGTGCAGGGACGCGGCTATCGCACGCTGCTCGACCGGTTCGACGCGCTCATCGTGCATGGCGACACCACCCGCGCCGCGCTGTTGGGGCAGGGCATCGATCCCGCCCGCATCCATGTCACCCCACACCCGCCGATGCGCCTCGCTCCCGCCACCTCCGCCGACCTTGCCGCCATCCCCGCGCCCTCGGTCCCGCGCCTGCTCTTCTTCGGCACGATCCGTCCCTATAAGGGCGTCGATATCCTCGTCGACGCCTGTCTCCAGCTCTGGCGCGCCGGCCATGTCTTCGAACTGGCGCTGGCGGGCAAGCCCTTCATGGACGTCGCCCCCTTGCTCGATGCGGTGACACAGGCGGGATTCGCCGACCGCCTCGTCACCGATTTCGGCTTCCTCACCGAATCCCGGCTCGACGCCCATATGGTCCGCGCCGACATGATCGCCTTCCCCTACCGTCATATCGATTCGAGCGGCGCCTTCCTCTCCGCGCTCCACCATGGCAAGGCGATGGTGACGTCGGACGCCGGCATGTTCGGCCAGTTGCCCGAAGGCGTCGCCGTCCGATCCGAAGCGGGAAATGCGCCGGCGCTGGCCCAAGCCCTCTTGCCGCTGATCGAAAGCGCGGCCATCAGGCAAAGCCATGGCGCACGGGCGCGCGACTACGGGAATGAGATGGGAAGCTGGAAAGACATGGCCGTTGCGACGATCGGCATCTATCGCACCATTTTGGCTGCGCGCTCAGGGCTGGCCGCGCGCGCATGAACCGCTATCTGCGCGAACTGGGCGATCGCGCCCTGGCCCTGCGCCTCGCCGCGGCCGGGCGGGTCCATCAATATCCCGAAATCCAGGCCTTGAAGCGCTTCCTGTCGGCCTTCGCGGTCGACTGCCTGTTCGACGTCGGCGCCAATCGCGGCCAATATGCAACCATGGCGCGCAAGGATGCGAGCTATAAGGGCCTGATCCTGTCGTTCGAACCGAACCCGGACGTCTTCGCCGAACTGCAAAAACAGGCTGCGTCCGACCGTAACTGGCATGTCTTCAATATCGCGCTGTCCGATTTCGACGGCACGGCCAGCTTCAACATCATGGCCGCCGACCAGTTCAGCTCGCTCAAAAAACCCTCGGACGGGCAGGACGCGATCTTCGCCGAACGCAACAGGGTGACCAAGACGGTGGAGATGCAGTGCCGCCGCCTCGACACGCTGCTACCCGAACTGATCGCGCAGCACGGCTTCGCGCGCCCCTTCCTGAAAATGGATACGCAGGGCCACGACCTCTCTGTCTGCGAAGGCGCGGGCGATGCCCTGACCACGATGCTGGGCGTTCAGACCGAACTGGGCGTGCGGCCCATCTATGAAGGCGGCGCCGGCTATCGCGCGATGATCGACTGGCTGGAGGCGCGCGGCTTCGTCCCTTCCGCCTTCTTCGCCAATAATAAGGGCCATTTCCCACGGCTGGTCGAAATGGACGGCATTTTCGTCAACCGGACCCTGGTTCAGGCCTGACCATGGGGCAGGGGAGCCGCATCGTCAGCGCGCGCCGCCTGTTTCTGGCGGGCGCGATCGGGCTGGCGCTCTGGCTGGGCGCGACCTTCCTGTGGCACGTCACCTATCGGCAGGGGATCAGCCTGGCCGTCATCCTGCTGCTGGACCAGGATTTTCCCGCGCTGCTCGGATCGCTGCTGTTGCTGGCCCTGGCCGCGCCCTGGGCGGAGGGGAAGGGGATCGCGCTCCCCCGGCCCACCGCCCGGATCGTCGTGCCGCTGATCGTCCTGCTCGGCATGGCGGCGTGGGCCGGCCATTATGCGCTGTTTCAGGATTATGCGATCAGCCGGGACGAGGAAGTCGCCCGCTTCGCCGCCGCCTATATGCGCGAAGGACTGTTCGCCCGGCCGATCCCGGTCGAATGGGAGCCCTATCGCCGGGCGATCATGCCCGAATTCTTCTCCCCCTTCGGCGCGGCGGATTATTGGACGGCGGCCTATCTGCCGGTGAACAGCGCGATCCAGGCGCTGTTCTGGCAGTTGGGCGATCCCAACCTGGCCGGTCCGGCGCTGCTGATGGCGGGCCTGTTCGCGCTGTGGCGGGTGGCGCTGCACCTGATGCCCGATCGCCCGGACGCGGTCTGGGTCACGGTGCTGCTCGGTTTCTCGTCCAGCCAGCTCTGGGTCACGGCGATGACCCCCTATGCCATGACCGGGCATTTCGCGCTCAACATGGTCTGGCTGGCGCTTGTGCTGCGCGGCGGCGTGGTCGGCCACATCACCGCGGGCCTCGTCGCGCTGATCGCGGCCGGGCTGCACCAATGGCATTTCCCGCCGATCTTCATCGCGCCCTTCATCCTGTGGATGCTGCTCGCCCGCCGCTGGACGGTCGCAGCCTTCCACGCGCTGACCTTGGTGGCGATCGTCGTCATCTGGGCGAAACTCTGGCCCGGCTTCCTGATGCACGCATTGGGCGCCCCCGCCGACGTCCGCCCCTCCGCCGGGGTCGCAGACAAGGTCGGCAGCCTGTTCCAGCGGCTGGGCGATCGCTGGCAACCACTCGTCAACCTGACCCGTTACGTCGCCTGGAACAACATATTGATGGTCCCCCTGGCCATGCTCGGCATCGCCGCCATGCGCTGGCGCGCGATGATCCGGGGGCAGGAAATCGCGCTGCCGCTGGCGCTGGGATGCCTCGCCGGCAGCCTGCTGGCGCTGGCGCAGGGCTATGGCTGGGGCTTTCGCTATGCCCATGGCTTCATCGGCCCCTTCTGCCTGCTCGCGGGTCTTGGCTGGGCGCGCTTCCGGCCGCAGAGCGCGTTGCGGCCTTTGCTGATCGGCCTCGTCATCACCGGCCTCGCCAGCAGCTTCCTCGTATGGCGCACCCATGTCTTCGTCGAACCCTATGCGGCCAGCCACCGGCTGATCGATTCGAGCGAGGCCGATGTCGTTCTGGTCGATCCCCGCGGCGGCCTTTACGTCACGGATCTGGTGCGGGGGCGCAACGGCGTGCCGGGCAAGCCGATGGTGATGAACCTGGGCATGCTCACGCTGGAGCAGGTGGACATGTTGTGCCAATCCTATGTCGTCGAACTGTTCGACCGCGCCGAATTTCGCCCCCTGGGCGTGCCGCTCGCCCGCTGGAACCTCGGCCGGATGGATGCGCTGCGCGTGCATATGAAGGAGGAAGGCTGCGATCGCCCGGTCCAGCCGCCGCTCCCCGAAACATTCGAAGACGCCCTGAACGCCGCCGACAACGCGATGTAAGGCCTACAGCGCCGCGCTATTGTCCGCCGGCGCCGGGTCTTCATCGCGATAGAGCAGCATCACCGATCCGTCCTCGCCATGGACGGCGCGGATCGGCAGGCTCAGTTGCAGCGCCGACAGGAACTCCCGGCTGTCGCTGGTGCGGAACCGTCCGCCGATCCGCAGCGATGACACGCGCGTATCGCCGATCAATATGGGTGCGGCGCGATAGCGGTTGAACTCGCCCGTCGCCTGCTCGATCGTCTCGCCGTCCAGTTCGACCATTTGTTCGCGCCAGGCGGTGCGCTGATCGATCAGCTTGGGGCCGAGATGCGTCAGCGCGATCGTGCGCGGCTGGATCACCGCGCCGCTCCCGGCCGGCACCTTCTGCGCCGTGCCGCCGCCCGAATGCACCGTCACCGTACCCTGCGTCACCGTCAGTTCGACGATGGACGGACGCATCCGCACGTTGAAGGCCGTGCCGACCGCGCGAATCACCGCGGACCGGGCTTCGACATCGAACGGGCGTTTGCGGTCATGGGCGACGTCGAACGACGCCTCGCCCTTGATGATACGCACCTTGCGTCCGTTCGATGTGAAGCGGACCTCGGCTTCGCTGTCGCTGTTGAGGTGAAGGGTGGACCCATCGTCCAGCGCGATGTCGCGATATTCGCCGATGCCGGTCTGATAGCGATCCATGCCGCTGAAGGTCCGGACCGTGACGATGGCGGCGACCAGGAAGAACAGGACCGCGACGGCGGCTGCGATCATGATGTTGCGCGACAGGCGGCGCTGCTGTTCCTCGCTGACGATCGCGGCGAGCGGGGGCAGGGTGATGTCGGCAGCGGCGCTCTTCAGCCGCTCGGCGGCCCCCCATGCCGCTTCGGCGCGGGCGAAGGCAACGGCGTGGCGCGGATCGCTTTCGATCCAGGCGCAAATCTCGGCTTCGTCCTCCGATGTGGGGGCGTTATTAAGCCTGGCCAGCAGGCGCGCGGCTTGCGCCTCCATCGCGTCCCTGCCGCCGTTGCTCGAACCTGGTTCCGACGCCTGCACGCTCGAAGTCCGTTTCCTCACGTTCCGCCCAGGCCCGCATAACTATCGCGATGGCTTTGGCCAGATGTTTTTCAACAGTAGAAACGGACAGGGACATCTCCTCCGCTATTTCCAGCATCGATTTTTCGTGGATGCGGCGAAGAATGAAGACGCGGCGGCATTGGGTAGGCAGCGACTCGACGATCGCCTCGACCTGGCGCAGCGCTTCGCGGGCGTGGAGCTGCGCTTCGATATTATTCTCGCCGCCCAGCAGTTCGAGGTCGGCGATGGTCTCGAAGCTGACGACCTTGTTGCGCCGGGCGGTGTCGATGACGAGATTGCGGGCGATGGTGAACAGATAGGCGCGCCCTGTCGTCACATTCTCCCAATTTTCCGTGGCATAGGCGCGGGTCATGACCTCGGCGACCATGTCTTCCAGTTCATGGGTGGAGGGCAGGATCCTGCGGAGGCGGCCACGAAGGGCGGCTTCCTGAGGCAGGATCACCGTCTTGAACCATTCCAGTTTAGCGCGAACCCGTTGCACGACGACCCCCTGTTTTTTCAGCCGGGCCTCTCCGCTTTTCTTTTCTATGTCATATTTCAATCATGGATGCAGGGGGCTGTCCAGACGCCGGATCGTCATAATCCGGACGATCGACCAAAAAAGTTCCGGCCATGGCAAATTAATTGTGGATATGTGGCCGCGAGCGCACACTTATGTCCCGCGGCGCCTTGCCGGCAACGCCGCCGCTCAATCGGGCGGTGGCGGCAGCTCCGTCGGCGCGCTGTCCGGCTGGTCATAGTCGGGGCCGACCGGGGTGATCTCATCCGGCTCGGTCATCGGCGTTTCCTCCGGCGTGACGGGGGCCGGCATCTCGTCGGGGGACTGGGGGTCGATGCGGTCGGGTGGCGGAACGCCATCGGGTCCGGTATCGGGGCGGGTGGCCATCGCTGTCTCTCCTGTGTAACGCATGACCCCTACGTTCGGGCAGCATCGGCGGTTCCGCGCAGGCGTTCCACTATAGCTTGCCTCTTCTCGCGCTTTTCTCTATGCCGCGCCGACCGGCGACCGATGCGGGCGTGGCGAAACTGGTAGACGCGCCAGATTTAGGTTCTGGTATCGCAAGATGTGGGGGTTCGAGTCCCTTCGCCCGCACCAGGATGCCGACCGCGGCAGCGCCACCGAAATTCAGCTGAAGAAAGCGTTTGAGAGAAGAGATGCAGACTGTCGAGACGTTGAACGAGGGCCTTAAGCGCGCCTACACCGTAACCATCACGTCGAAGGATATCGACGCCCGTGTCGACAAGGAAGTGAAGGCGATCGCACCGCAGGTGCGGATGCCCGGCTTCCGCGCCGGCAAGGTGCCTGCGAACCTCGTCAAGAAGATGCATGGTGAATCGCTGCAGCGTGACGCCCTCAACAATTCGATCCAGGAAAGCATCCAGAAGCTGATCGCCGATCAGAAGCTGCGTCCTGCCATGCAGCCGTCGGTCGAACTCGACGAAGGCTTCGAATTCGGCAAGGATGCCGAGATCAAGGTCGCGCTGGAAGTGCTGCCCGATATCGCGGCGCCCAGCGTCGAAGGTCTGAAGCTGGAGCGCCTGACCGTCGAAGTCGCCGATGCGCAGATCGATGAGGCCGCCGGCCGCATCGCGACCCAGCAGGGTGCGCTCGAAGAACATGCCGCCAGCCACAAGGCGAAGGACGGCGACACGCTCAAGATCGATTTCGTCGGCAAGGTCGACGGCGAAGCGTTCGAAGGCGGTTCGGCCGAGGGCGTCAATCTCAAGATCGGCGCGGGCCAGTTCATCCCCGGCTTCGAAGAGCAGCTCACCGGCGTCAAGAAGGGCGAAGAAAAGACCATCGAGGTCACCTTCCCGGAAGATTATGGCGCAGAGCATCTGGCCGGCAAGGCCGCGACCTTCGACATCACCGTCCAGGCGATCCTGAACGGCGACAAGCCCAAGCTGGACGACGAGTTCGCCAAGTCGCTGGGCCTGGAAGGCCTCGACAAGCTCAAGGAACTGCTCAAGGGGCAGATCGAGCAGGAACATAACGGCCTGACCCGCACCCATATGAAGCGCAAGCTGCTCGACCAGCTCGCCGCTGCCCATGATTTCGACGTGCCGCCCAGCATGGTGGAAGCCGAATTCAACCAGATCTGGCAGCAGCTTCAGCATGAAGCCACCCATGAGGAAGATCCGGCCGCCGCGATCGCCGAAATGGAAGCAGAAAAGGAAGACTATCGCGCGATCGCCGTGCGCCGCGTCCGCCTGGGCCTGCTCCTCTCGGAAATCGGTCAGGCCAATGGCGTCATCGTCAACGACCAGGAAATGAACCGCCTCATCATGCAGGCCGCGCAACAGTACGGCCCGCAGGACCGGGAGCGTTTCGTGCAATATGTCCGTCAGGATCCGATGGCCGCCGCCCAGCTTCGCGCGCCGCTCTATGAGGACAAGGTCGTCGACTTCCTGTTCGACAAGGCCGAAGTGACCGACCGCGCCGTCAGCCGCGAGGAACTGGAAGCCGCGATCGAAGCCGAGGATGGCGACGTCAAGCCGCACGTCCACGGCCCGAACTGCGGCCACGACCATCACGACGAAAAGCCGAAGGCCAAGAAGGCTGCGACCAAGAAGGCCGCTGAACCGGCCGCCGACGCCGAAGCGGTAGCCGAGGAAGCCCCCGCCAAGCCGAAGAAGGCTGCCGCCAAGAAGGCCGCTCCTGCCGAAGCAGAGGCCGAAGCGCCCGCCGCTGAGGAAGCGGCCGCCGAGGAGAAGCCCAAGAAAAAGGCCGCTCCCAAGAAGGCTGCCGCCAAGGCCGAATAAGCCTGTCGACCCGATAGAATGCGCGCCCGCCTTCCCTGGGAAGTGCGGGCGCTTTTCATTTCGGGGCCGGCATGGCAGACGAAATATTAAGGATGATGTCCGATGCAGGCGACATGGGACAGGGGCAGATGGCGACGATGAAGGAATATCCCCCAGTGAATGGCGCGGTGAACGGCGACACGGCCATGGCGACCCCGCGCGTCGCCGTGATCCTGCCCTGCTATAATGAAGCCGGCGCGATCGTGCAGACGGTGGAGGACTTCCACCGCGCGCTGCCCGCCGCCGACATCTATGTCTTCGACAATAACAGCAGTGACGGCAGCCGCGAACTGGCGGCCGGGGCGGGGGCGATCGTCCGCCGCGTCGGCCAGCAGGGCAAGGGCCATGTCGTGCGCCGCATGTTCGCCGACGTGGACGCCGACATCTATATCATGGCCGATGGCGATGCGACCTATGAGGCCGCCGCCGCCCCGGCAATGATCGCCGCCATGCTGGCGGACAATCTCGACATGGTGGTCGGCTGTCGCCGCGAAGAGGCCGACGCCGCCTATCGTCGCGGCCACCGTTTCGGCAACTGGGCGCTGACCAGCCTGCTCAAGCAGCTTTTCGGTCGCAGTTTCACCGACATTCTGTCGGGCTATCGCGTCTTTTCCCGTCGCTTCGTCAAGAGCTTCCCGGTCCTGTCGGCAGGGTTCGAGATCGAGACGGAAATCAGCGTCCATGCGCTCGAACTCGCCATGCCGGTCGCCGAAGTGATGACCGCCTATGGCGCCCGTCCCGAAGGATCGGTCAGCAAGCTCAGCACTTATCGCGACGGCTTCCGCATCCTGCGCACCATCATCACCCTCTACCGGATCGAGCGGCCGGTCCTCTTTTTCGGCATCATCGCGGCCTTCCTGGCGGCGCTGGGCCTGGGTCTCGCCGCCCCGCTGATCCTCACCTATCTCCATACCGGCCTCGTCCCCCGTTTCCCGACCGCGATCCTGGTGACCGGCCTCATGATTCTGGCGACCCTGTCGGCCATGTGCGGCCTCATCCTCGACACGGTAGTACGTGGCCGCCGGGAAGTGCGGCGGCTGGCCTATCTCGCTTTCCGCGCGCCGTCCGACTTCGCCCGGCGCGACTGACGCCAAGACCCCCTTGAACCATTCGCCTTTTGTGCCGATGTAGGGGCTGGGCAAAAGCACCTGACTGAAAGAGTATAATGACCAACATCATGCATGATCCCATGGCCGCGCTGGTCCCCATCGTCATCGAACAGTCGAACCGCGGCGAGCGCAGCTTCGACATCTATTCGCGGCTTCTGCGTGAGCGGATCATCTTCGTCACCGGCCAGGTCGAGGATCATATGGCCTCGCTGATCGTCGCCCAGCTCCTGTTCCTCGAATCGGAAAATCCGAAAAAGGACATCTGGATGTACATCAACTCGCCCGGCGGCGTGGTGACGGCCGGCATGGCGATCCACGACACGATGAAATATATCCGTCCCCAGGTCGGCACCGTCTGCATCGGCCAGGCCGCTTCAATGGGCAGCTTCCTGCTCGCCGCGGGCGAACCGGGCAAGCGCATCGCGCTGGGCAATGCGCGCATCATGGTCCATCAGCCGTCCGGCGGCGCGCAGGGCATGGCGTCGGATATCGAGATCCAGGCCAAGGAAATCCTGCGGATTCGCCGTCGCCTGAACGATCTCTATGTCAAATATACCGGCCAGACGCTGGAAGCGGTGGAAAAGGCCATGGATCGCGACACTTTCCTCGAAGCGGACGAGGCGAAGGCCTTCGGTCTGGTCGACGAGGTGTTCGACCGCCGCCCTGCCGCGCCGGAATCTGCCGACGCTTAAAGACTATCTTTACCGGGTCGCGCCACTTTCTTCCCTTGTGGAACGCGCGCGGCCCGGTCTAATATGGCCTTTGGACCAGAAAATCCCTCACCGAACGCGGTTCTGGTGACTGTAGACCGGGGGGGAAGAGAGAATGGCGAATGACTAAGCTTACCGGTTCGGATTCGAAAAGCACGCTTTACTGCTCCTTCTGCGGCAAGTCGCAGCATGAGGTGCGTAAGCTGATCGCGGGACCGACCGTGTTCATCTGCGACGAATGCGTGGAACTGTGCAACGACATCATCCGCGAGGAGACCAAGGGCGGTCTCGTCGGGCGGAAGGATGGCGGCGTACCGACCCCGCAGGAAATCTGCGATGTGCTCGACGATTATGTGATCGGCCAGAAGCGCGCCAAGCGCGTCCTCTCGGTCGCTGTCCACAATCATTACAAGCGCCTGAACCACGGATCGAAGCCGGGCGAGGTCGAACTGGCCAAGTCGAACATCCTGCTCGTCGGTCCGACCGGCTGCGGCAAGACGCTGCTTGCGCAGACGCTGGCCAAGACGTTCGACGTACCCTTCACCATGGCCGACGCGACCACGCTGACCGAAGCCGGCTATGTCGGCGAGGATGTGGAGAACATCATCCTAAAGCTGCTCCAGGCGTCGGATTACAACGTCGAAAAGGCGCA
The DNA here is from genome assembly GCF_020166615.1 of Sphingobium sp. 3R8. NCBI lineage: Bacteria > Pseudomonadati > Pseudomonadota > Alphaproteobacteria > Sphingomonadales > Sphingobiaceae > Sphingobium > Sphingobium sp. 3R8. The sequence continues at coordinate 112,341 of NZ_JAIQXR010000015.1, forward strand.
GCGCGGCATCGTCTATATCGACGAGATCGACAAGATCAGCCGCAAGGCGGAGAATCCCTCCATCACCCGCGACGTGTCGGGCGAAGGCGTGCAGCAGGCGCTGCTCAAGCTGATGGAAGGCACCACCGCCTCCGTCCCGCCGCAGGGTGGCCGCAAGCATCCGCAGCAGGAGTTCCTGCAGGTCGACACGACCAACATCCTGTTCATCTGTGGCGGCGCCTTTGCGGGCCTGGAAAAGATCATCGGCGACCGTCTGGAAGCCAAGTCGATCGGCTTCGGCGCCTATGTCGCCGCGCCCGAAGAGCGCAAGACCGGCGAACTGCTCAAGTCGAGCGAACCGGAAGATCTGCTCAAATTCGGCCTGATCCCCGAATTTGTCGGTCGTTTGCCCGTCATCGCGACGCTGGAGGATCTCGACGTCTCGGCGCTGGTGAAAATCCTGGGCGAACCGAAGAATGCGCTGGTCAAGCAATATGGCAAGCTGTTCGATATGGAGAATGTCGAGCTGAGCTTCACCGATGACGCATTGGTGGCGATCGCGAAGAAGGCGATCGAGCGCAAGACCGGCGCGCGCGGCCTGCGTTCGATCCTCGAAGCGATCCTGCTCGACACCATGTTCGACCTGCCCTCGATGGAGGGCGTCGGTGAAGTGGTGGTCGACAAGGATGTCGTGGCGGGCACCAAGGAGCCGATTCGCGTGTTTAGCGAGAAGGAAAAGCGGGCCGAAGACGCGGCCTGATCCACACCCTTTTTTACCCGTTTTTTAAGGGGCCGGCGCGCAATCGCCGGCCCTTTTTCGTTACGCCAGCGTGCGCTGCACAAAAATTCTTGCTGCGTTGCAAAATTGCACCACCGTCAAACTACTGTGTGCCATCGGAATTTTGTCACTAAACTTCAATAATTTATGACCAAATGGCGGGGGTCCCAAAGCGCAGGCGAAAGGGGCAGGGGAGGAATGTGACAGTCCTGTTGGTGCATTGTAACAAAATTGCAATCGACGCATCACAGGGCCGTCGTCAGCAGCCGCCAAGAGCGGCGCCGGCTTGAAAGAGCAGACTATTTGCAGGGGTGCGGCGACGCGCCACTCTTGAAAAGGGACAAGGGTCACATGAAGACATTTCTGATGGGCAGCGCCGCGATCATCGCCGTCGCCGCCCCCTCCGCCGCCTTCGCGCAGTCCACGGGTTCGATCGATTTCGAAAATGAGATCGTCGTGACCGGCGCCAAGACCGATTCCGGTATTTCGGGTGTGATCGTGCCGGACACCAGCCGCGCCAAGGCGGTGTTGGGTTCCGAATTCATTCAGGCCCAGACGCCTGGCCAGACGATCAACGAAGTCATCAACCAGTTGCCCGGCGTCAGCTTCCAGAATAATGATCCCTTCGGCTCGGCTGGCGGTACGCTGACGATCCGCGGTTTTGACGATCAGCGTATCTCGCAGACCTTCGACGGCCTGCCGCTGAACGACACCGGTGGCTATGCGCTTTATTCCAACCAGCAGCTTGATCCGGAGATCATCGACCAAGTGAACGTCAACCTCGGTTCTACCGATGTCGACAGCCCGACTGCGGCCGCCACCGGCTCCACCGTCAACTATCGCTCGATCACGCCTAGTGAAGATTTCAGCGCTAAGATGGTCGCCTCGGTCGGCGATTTCGAATTTTTCCGCCTGTTCGGCCTGGTCCAGACCGGCAGCTTCACCAAATGGGGAACGCGCGCGTTCCTGTCGGCCAGCCGCGCGACCAACAACGCCATTTATGGCGGCATCGGGGAAATCGACAAGCAGCAGTATAACGCCAAAATCTATCAGCCGATCGGCAGCAACGGTGACTTCATCTCGCTCGCTGGCCATTACAACGAAAACCGCAACAATTTCTTTGGATCGGTGCCGCTGCGTGTCGATGGCGGCCGGACCGTGGGCAGCGCCAGCGGCACGGGCCGTTTCCCGCTGACAAAGGACGAGCGCTTCTATGAAACCGCCCGTTGCACCATCGCCGATGGCGTGGCCGGCGTCGCCGATGCGGCCAGCAGTTGCGGTTCAGACTTCGAATATCGCTACAACCCGTCGAACACCGGCAACATCCGCATCAATTCGCGCTTCACCCTGTCGGATGGCCTGATCCTGACCGTCGATCCGAGCTATCAGTATACCAAGGCCAATGGCGGCGGCACCAGCATTGCATCGGAAGGTCTGACCTCCGCCTCCTCTGGCCTGGCTGGTGTCACCGGCTTCGTCCAGGGCTCGTCCAGCGCTCCGCAATATTTCTTCGGCCGCGATCTCAATGGCGACGGCGATATGCTGGACACTATCCGCGTCCATTCGCCCAGCCAGACCCAGACCAACCGCTACGGCCTGATTGCCTCGCTGCGCTATGATCTGGATGCCAACAACACCGTTCGCGTGGCTTACAGCTATGATCGCGGTCGTCATCGCCAGACCGGCGAAGCGGGCTATCTGACCGACAATGGGTTTGGCGCCGATCCGTTCCCTGTCGACGACGCGCTCGTCGATGCCAGCGGCGCAGTGCTGCAGAAGCGTAATCGCCTGTCCTATGCCATCCTGCATCAGGTGTCGGGTGAATATCGCGGTAAGTTCATGGATGCTCTGACCGTCACCGTCGGTCTGCGCGCGCCCTTCTTCAAGCGCGATCTGAACAATTATTGCGCCACGGCGACCGCGTCGGGCAACCTGCGTTGCTTCGATCCGGGTTCGGCGACGGAAGCTGCCTATGCGGCCGCCAATCCGACCATCCAGGGGCCGCAGCGTCGCGTGTTCAAATATGACAAGCTGCTTCCCAGCGCAGGCTTCGTCTTCAACGCGACCGACGCGTTCGACCTGTTCGGCAATTATTCGAAGGGTTTGCAGGTTCCCGGCACGGACAACCTGTATCAGTCCTTCTTCTACGCCGCGAGCGACGATCGGGCCAATCCGCAGCCTGAGACCACCGATAATTTCGACCTCGGCGTGCGCTATCGTTCGCCCACGCTGCAGGCGCAACTGTCGGGCTGGTACACCATCTACAGCGATCGCCTCGCATCGGCCTATGATCGTGATCTCGACACGACCATCTATCGGAACCTCGGCCGCGTTGACAAATATGGCGTTGACGGCAGCATCACCTATCAGCCGATCCCGGAATTCATGATTTACGCCTTCGGGTCCTATCTGAAGTCGAAGATCAAGGACGATGTCGAACTGTCTGCCACCACCGTTGCCCAGACCTCCGGCAAGCGCGAATCGGGCGCTCCGGTCTACACGCTGGGCGGTCGTATGCAGGGTGAGATCGAGGGCTTCCGTCTGGGCATCCAGGCTAAGCGCACCGGTCCGCGCTACATCAATGACCAGAATCTGCCGGTCATCGTGTCGGGTGCGCAAATCTATGGCGCGAAGGCTCCTGCCTACACGCTGGTCGATATCGACGCGCGCTACTCGCTGGAGAAGTTCGGTGCCCCCGGCGTCGCTCTTCAGCTCAATGTGACCAACGTCTTCGACAAGCTCTATGTCGGCGGCTTCGACGGCACGCTGTCCAACAGCAGCGTGACCTTCGCTCAGATCGGTGCGCCCCGTACCTTCATCGGTTCAGTCGTGGTCGGCTTCTAAGCCGCAACCACTCGTTTAAAAAAAAAGGGGGGCGCGGAGAAATCCGTGCCCCCTTTTTGTTGGAGACAGATAGGATATCCGGGCCTAGCGCCGACTTCTCACATGTCACATGCAAGAAGTTCGGGAAATTTCAGCGCAGGCAGCTATCCAGCCCGTCCCGCTGCACCACGCCGATCCGCGCTGCGATCGTATTGCCGTAGCGCCGCGTAAAGCCGCTCGGCGCCACCGCCGCCCGCTTCTTGGGCAGCGGCAGCACGGCGGCGATGCGGCCGGCCTCCGCCTTGCTCAGCTTGCCCGCGCCATGGTGGAAATAACGGATCGCGCCGGCCTGTACCCCATAGGTGCCGATCCCCGTCTCCGCGACGTTCAGATAGACCTCCATGATCCGGCGCTTGCCCCACATCGCCTCGATCAGCACCGTGAACCAGGCTTCCAGCCCTTTGCGCACGAAGCCGCCGCCCTGCCACAGGAAGACATTCTTGGCGGTCTGCTGGCTGATGGTCGATCCGCCGCGGATACGGCCGCCGCTGGCATTATGGATCGCCGCCTTGGCGATCGCATCGACGTCGAAGCCGTGATGGCTGCAGAACTTCCCATCTTCCCCCGCGATCGCCGCCCGCGCCATATCCGGATCGATCGCTTCCAGCGACGTCCAGTCCTTGGTGATGCCATTGGGGTCGAACAACATCGTCAGCGTCACCGGCGGCGGCACGAAGCGATAGATCGCCACCATCAACAGCGACAGGGCGATGAAGCCGAACAGGATCTTGATGGGGATCATGATCCAGCGGGAACGGCGGCGATGCGATACGGTTGGTGCGGTCATGCCGCCTGTCGTAGCGCGGTCCGCTTCCCCGGTTCAAGCGGTCGCGAGCGTCTCCAGCCGCCGGTCGCGATTGATGAGCAGTACCAGACCCGCGCCGATCAGGCAGAGGATGCCCGCGCCGATGAAGGCGGGCATGTAGCTGAGCCAGACGGTACGGGCCAGCCCGCCACCCAACGCCGCGCTGGCGGCGCCCAATTGGTGGCCGGCGAATATCCATCCGAAGACGATGTTCGCCCGTTCTGCGCCGAAACGCTGCGCCGTCAGCTTCACCGTCGGCGGCACCGTCGCGACCCAGTCGAGGCCGTAGAAGATTGCGAAGATCGACAGGCTGTAGAGCGAAAAGTCGCTGAAGGGCAGGTAGAGCAGCGAAAGCCCGCGCAGCCCATAATAGCAGAACAGCAGCCATCGATTGTCGAATCGGTCGGACAGCCAGCCCGACGCCAGTGTCCCGCCGAAATCGAACAATCCCATCATTGCCAGCATCGACGCCGCGCCGACCGCCGCCAGCCCGTAATCGCCGCACAATGCGATAAAATGGGTTTGCACCAGCCCGTTGGTGCTGGCCCCGCAAATATAGAAGGAAAAGAAGAGTATCCAGAAGGTCGGCGCCTTTGCCGCGTCGCGCAGCACGGTCAGCGGCGTCATCAGCAGCGCGCCGAAGCTGGCGGGCTGGGGAGGCGCAGGCTGGACATGCGTTTCTCCATAGGGCGCCAGTTCCAGATCAGCGGGCCGGTCGCGCATCAACAGCAGCACGACGACCGCCGCCACGACGATCGCGCCGCACACCAGCAACAGCGCAGCGCGCCAGCCATGGCTTTCGGTCAGGCCCGCAAGCAGCGGCAGAAAGGCGAGCTGCCCGGTCGCCGTGCTGGCCGACAACAGCCCCATGACAAGGCCCCGCCGCTGCCCGAACCAGCGCGTCGCAACCGTTGCGCCCAGCACCATCGCGGTCAGGCCGGTCCCGATGCCCATCACCACGCCCCACAGCAGCACCAGTTGCCACAACTGCGTCATGCCCAGCGACAGCAACATTCCGCCGATGACGATGGACAGCGAAATCAGCATCATGCGGCGCACGCCGAAGCGGTTCATGAAGGCGGCGGCGAAGGGCCCCATTCCGCCGAACAGCAGGAAGCGGATGGCGAGCGCGCCGCTGATATCCGCCGCGCTCCAGCCGAACTCCTTTTGCAACGGTACGATCAGAACGCCGGGCGCTCCGACCGCGCCGGCCACCACCAACATCGTGAGGAAGGTCGTGCCCGCGACCGCCCAGCCATAATGGATGTTCCGCGCAGCCAGGCGGCGCGCAAACAGGGTCGACAGCATCAACTTCCCCCTTCGGGTCACGATCGGACTGGCGTTAAATGATGGCCATCATATATAAGGTCAAGGGGCCATTTGAAGGAAGCAGGACATGAAGGTCAGCCGCGATCAGGCCGCGCGCAATCGGGAAAAGGTGATCGACGCAGCATCGCGCCTGTTCCGCGCGCGGGGCGTCGAGGGCGTCGGCATCGGGGAGGTGATGAGGGAATGTGGACTCACGCATGGTGGCTTTTACAACCAGTTCGAATCGAAAGAGGCGCTGGCCGCTGAAGCCTGCGCTGCGTCGTTGGCGGCCAGCGCCCTGCGGTGGCGGGCAGTGATGGAAGCGGCTGGACAGGGCGACGCGCCCGCGGCGATCGCGGGTAACTATCTGAACGCCCGCAATCGCGACGCGCCGGAGACCGGCTGCGCCCTGATCGCCCTCGGTCCAGATGCGGCGCGGCGCGGTGGCGACCTGGCGGAGGCCTTCCGTAATGGCTTTGAGGAACTGACCGCCATCCTCGAACAGGCCGGACCGGATCTGAGCCGGCAGGACGCGCTGGCCCGCATGGCACAGATGGTCGGTGCCATGGTGCTGGCGCGGGGCGTTGGCGATCCGGCGCTCTCGGACGAGATATTGGCGGCGGCCCGCCGGGCATTGGGGCTGTACGCATGAGCTTCTGGCGACCGATGCGCAAGGCCGATATCCCGGCAGCTGCGGCGATCTCCGACGCGGTGCATGGCGCCTATACCGAACGGCCCGATATTTATGGGGAACGTCTGCAACTCTACCCAGCCGGATGCTGGATGCTGGAGCGGGCCGGGAAGGCGCAGGGCTATCTGATCAGTCACCCATGGCGGGGTGATCGGCCGCCGACGCTCAACATCCCCATCCTCGCTGTTCCCGGTGGAGCGGACCATTATTATCTCCACGACCTGGCGCTGCTGCCAGAGGCGCGTGGCGCCGGTGCGGCGGTGGATGCGGTGCAACTGGTGGTCGATCAGGCCAATGGCGCAGGTTTCGCGCGGATCGCACTGACCGCGGTCAATGGCGCCGACGCCTTCTGGCGGAAGCATGGCTTCCTGCCCGCGGTCGGTAAGATGGCTTATGGCGAGGATAGTCTCGCCATGGAACGGAAGACTGCAGAGTAGACGTCAGACTGGGCTCATCGTCGGGAGTAAGCTGTTCCACCAACAAAAAAGCCCCGGAGCGATCCGGGGCTTCTTCATTCCATTCTATCGCGAGATCAGGCGAGCGCGAAACGCGCCATCTTGCCCAGCTTGTCGCCGGCGATGCGCATCATCGCCTTTTGCAGCTTTTCGAAGGCGCGGACCTCGATCTGACGGACGCGCTCGCGCGACACGCCATAGACCTGCGACAGTTCTTCCAGCGTCTTGGGCTCTTCGGCCAGACGGCGTTCCGCCAGGATGTGCTTTTCGCGATCGTTGAGGTCGGTCATCGCCTCCACCAGCATTTCGTGCCGCTGGGTGCGCTCCTGCTCCTCTGCGACTCGCTCGTCCTGAAGCGGGTCATTGTCCTGCAACCAGTCCTGCCACTGCCCGTCGCCATCCTCGCGCATGGGGACGTTCAACGACGTGTCGCCGCCCATCGCCATGCGACGGTTCATCGACACGACATCCTGCTCGCTGACGCCCAGGTCGGTTGCGATTTTCGTCACATCCTCGGGGCGCAGGTCGCCATCCTCGAACGCCTCGATATTGTTCTTCATCCGGCGCAGGTTGAAAAACAGTTTCTTCTGCGACGCGGTGGTGCCCATTTTGACCAGCGACCAGCTGCGCAGAATGAATTCCTGGATCGATGCGCGAATCCACCACATGGCATAGGTCGCCAGACGAAAGCCGCGTTCGGCCTCGAACTTCTTAACGCCCTGCATCAGGCCGATATTGCCTTCGGAAATCAGCTCGCTGACCGGCAGGCCATAACCGCGATAACCCATTGCGATCTTCGCCACGAGGCGCAGATGCGACGTCACCAGCTGGGCCGCGGCCTCGGGATCCTGATGCTCCTCATACCGCTTGGCGAGCATATATTCCTGCTCCGGCGTCAGCAGCGGAAACTTGCGAATCTCCGACAGATAGCGGTTGAGGCTGGCTTCACCGCCCAGCGCCGGAACCGCGGGGACATTGCTCTTGTTAGCCATGTCGCTTCACCTTTCCCTTTCATGCGCGGCGGAACCCAGAAGAGGCGTCCTGCGCCGTCGCAAACTTGTCAGAACCTATACGTGGAGCTGGCTTAACAGTTCCTGCATATCGCCAGGCAATACACTTTGAAACATAAGCCGCTCGGCTGTTACCGGATGTATGAACCCCAGGCTTTTGGCGTGCAATGCCTGCCTTTTGAAACCCAGCGTTTCCAGTATTGATTTGAAACCTTTTCTCTCTCTACCGTAAACCGGGTCACCGATCAAGGGGTGGCCGATATGGTGCATATGGACGCGCACCTGGTGGGTGCGACCGGTTTCCAGCTTGCATTCCACCACCGCCGCGTCGCGCAATCGGTGGATGATGCGATAATGCGTGACGGCATGTTTGCCGCGCCCTTCCCGATGAACCGCCATCTTCTTTCGATCAGCGTCGGATCGGCCGATCCAGGTATCGACCGTCCCGGCGGCGGGGCTGGGCGAGCCATAGACGATTGCGGCATAGAGACGGTCGATGCTGTGATCCTTGAACTGGCGGGCCAGTCCCTCATGCGCCTTGTCGGATTTGGCGACCACCAGCAGGCCGGACGTATCCTTGTCGATCCGATGGACGATGCCGGGGCGGGCAACCCCGCCGATGCCGGACAAGCGCCCTTCGCAATGATGCAGCAGCGCGTTGACCAGCGTGCCGTCCAGATTGCCGGCGGCGGGATGGACGACCAGCCCTGCGGGTTTGTCGATCACGATCAGGTCGTCGTCTTCATGGACGATGGCGAGCGGAATATCCTGCGCCACCGTATCCAGCGGGACCGGCGGGGGCAGGGTGACAGTGAAGACCTGTCCGGCTGCAACCTTCATCGATATGCTGATCTTGCCGAGCTTGGAGGATTGCACCTGACCTTCGCCGATCAGCGCCTTCAGCCGCTCGCGCGACAGGTCGGGGAGCAGATCCGCGAGCGCGCGATCAAGGCGTATCCCATGCTGCGCTTCGCCAATGACTGCTTCGATGATGGAAACCCCCGGACCCATTGGCTAGGGATGTAGGAATGCGGGTCGAAATTTCAAGTATTCTGTTGGAACAGATCGTGGCCCTGGCAGCGGCCGAGGCCCATGAGGTGTGCGGTCTGTTGCTGGGTTCGGACGACAGGATCGCGGCGATCGTGCCCACCGCCAATGTGGCGGCCGATCCTGCCCGCCATTTCGAACTGGATCCGGCGGCGTTAATCGCCGCGCATCGGGCGGCGCGGGCGGGTGGGCCGAAGGTCATCGGCCACTATCATTCTCATCCGTCGGGCGTTGCCGCGCCGTCCGCGACCGATGCGGCCTGTGCCGCGCCCGACGGAAATTTGTGGCTCATTGTTGGCGTGGGAGAAGCGACTTTATGGCGGGCGGGGCCGGGGATGGCGGTTAACGTCCATTTCACCAAAATGCATCTCGACAGTCGGTGAGCGAAAGGCGGCAAGCCGGGCTTGCATCGGCGCGCGGCGCGGCGCATTAGCCGAAGGCCCGCTTATTCCCATCACAATCCGGTGACCCAGACCTCGCATGACCAACCCGACCGACAGCATCGAATTTGCCAGCCTGCTCTGCTCGCGCCTGTGTCATGACCTGTTGAGCCCCGTCGGCGCGCTCAACAACGGGCTGGAATTGATGGCGGACGAAACCGACCCGGAAATGCGCCAGCGCTGCCTCGACCTGCTGGGTGACAGCGCCCGGACATCGGCGAACAAGCTAAAATTCTTCCGCCTCGCTTTCGGCTCCGCCGGCGGCTTTGGCGATGCCGTGCCCCCGCATGAGGCGCGGGTGGCTATCGAGGGCATGTTTGCGACGACAGGCCGGGTCAAGGTCGGCTGGCTGGTCGAGGAACAAATGCTCGACAAGCTGGCCGCCAAGATATTGCTGAACCTGGCGTTGATCGCCGGCGATGCGCTGGTGCGCGGCGGACAACTGGACATCGGTGCTGAAAAGCGGCCGGGCCTGACTGAAATCGTGGTGCGGGGCGAAGGACCGAAGGTCGTGCTCGATCCCGACTTGCGCGCCGCACTGGCCGGTACCTTGCCGATCGACGGGCTGGCGTCCCGTACTGCCGCCGCCTGGATGGTGCGCCAGATGGTGGCGGAATCGGGCGGAGAGATCGCCCTGTCGCCGCCGGGCGAGCCGGTCCTGCTGTTCGGTGCGTCGATCCCCGACCGCAAGCGATAATCGCGTATAACTGTCGCAGTCGCCGTCTCAGCGCAGGCTTCCCGCCTATCTGGCGTGGTGCATTTCCTGCATTTCCGCGACCAGTAGCGCGACCAGGTCGGCGGCAGGCAAAGCACGCGCGAGCGGAGCGCCCTGGCCGGCCCATTGTGCACCATAGCCGCCTTCGCCCGATGCCTTTGCGGCCCGGTTGAGCGCCTTGCCCGCGTCATAGGCGATCGGATAATCGGGCGGTTGCCGCTCGCTGCGCTGGCCCCAGGCCGTGAAACGGTTGGCAAGACAGCGGGCTGGGCGACCCGATATCACGCGTGTCATGACCGTATGCGCCGCGGCCGGGCTGAACAAGGCGGCGCGATAGGCGGCGTCGGCGCCGCTTTCCGGACAGGCGATGAAGGCGGTGCCCAGTTGCGCCGCGACGGCCCCGAGGTCGATTGCCGCCTGTACGCCTCGGCCATCCATGATGCCGCCCGCAGTGATGACGGGCAGTCCTGCTCGCTCTACCAGCAGTCGGGTCAGCGCCATGGTTCCCAGGCAATTATCCGGTCCATCCGGATCGAACATGCCGCGATGGCCGCCTGCTTCGAAACCCTGCGCCACGACGGCGTCGATACCTGCCGCCTTGGCCGCTAGCGCTTCTTCCAGGTTGGTCGCGCTGGCCAGCAGCAGGCAGCCCGCCGCTTTCAGCCGGAGGATCCTTCGGCTGCCGGGCAATCCGAAATGGAAGCTGACGACCGCCGGCCGCGCATCGACCAGCATCTCCAGCATCGCGTCGTACTCGGCAAAGCTGCGATAGATTTCGTGGAGCGACCGTGGCGGCTGAGCGCCATGTTCGGCAAATAACGGCGCGAGCGCATCGATCCAGCGCCGCTCGACCTCCGGTTGGACTCTGGCGGGCGCATGGACGAAGAGATTGACGTTGAACGGCCGATCCGTCCTCGCGCGCACCGCATCGATCATGATGCGCGCGGCTGAGGCATCGACGGCGCCAATGGCGATCGATCCGAGCGCTCCGGCATTGCTGACGGCCGCGGCCATCTCCGGCGTGGATAGGCCGGCCATCGGCGCCTGGATGATCGGATGGGCAAGGCCCAGCGTGTCGAGCGGGTTCATGCCCCCTATCTGGGACCATCGGCTGCAAAGGAAAAGGCCCGGTCGCCTGTTGCGACCGGGCCTTTTCCGAAAAGCAGCGCTGAAGGGATCAGCTGCTATAGTACATGTCGAATTCGACCGGCGACGGCGCCATTTCCCAGCGATACACTTCGGGCCACTTCAGTTCGATATAGGCTTCGATCTGGTCCTTGGTGAACACGTCGCCCTTCAGCAGGAATTCGTAATCTGCTTCCAGGCTGTTCAGCGCTTCGCGAAGCGAGGCGCAGACGGTCGGCACCTGGCTCAGTTCTTCGGGCGGCAGGTCATAGAGATTCTTGTCCATCGCCGGGCCGGGGTGAATCTTGTTCTCGATGCCGTCGAGGCCGGCCATCAGCAGGGCGGCGTAGCACAGATAGGGGTTGGCCATCGCGTCGGGGAAACGGAATTCCACGCGCTTCGCCTTAGCGCCCGCGCCGTAGGGAATACGGCAGGAGGCCGACCGGTTACGGGCCGAATAGGCCAGCAGAACGGGGGCCTCGAAGCCCGGCACCAGGCGCTTGTAGCTGTTGGTGGTCGGATTGGTGAAGGCGTTCAGGGCCTTGGCGTGCTTGATGACGCCGCCGATGAAGTAGAGGCACATGTCGGACAGGCCGGCATAGCCTTCGCCCGCGAACAGCGGCTTGCCATTGTCCCAGATCGACATATGGGTGTGCATGCCCGAACCATTGTCCTGCGCGATCGGCTTGGGCATGAAGGTCGCGGTCTTGCCATAGGCCTGCGCGACCATCTGCACGACATATTTGTAGATCTGCATACGGTCGGCGGTCTGGACCAGCGTACCGAAGGTCAGGCCCAGTTCGTGTTGCGCGGCGGCGACTTCATGGTGATGCTTGTCGCAGGGCAGGCCCATTTCGAGCATGGTCGACACCATTTCGGCGCGGATGTCGGTGCAGGGATCGACCGGCGCGACGGGGAAATAGCCGCCCTTGGCGCGGGGACGGTGGCCCAGATTGCCGCCTTCATATTCCTTGCCGGTGTTGGTCGGCAGCTCGATATCATCGATCTTGAAATAGCTTTGCGAATAATCGCTTTCGAAGCGAACATCGTCGAACATGAAGAATTCCGCTTCCGGTCCGACATAAATGGTGTCGCCGAAGCCGGCCGACTTGACGAAGGCTTCTGCGCGCTTCGCGGTCGAGCGGGGATCGCGGCTGTACAGTTCGCCGGTGTCGGGTTCCACGACGTCGCAGAACAGGATCAGCATCGGGGTGGCGCTGAACGGATCGACATAGACGGCGTCCAGGTCGGGCTTGAGGATCATGTCCGATTCATTGATCGCCTTCCAGCCTTCGATCGACGAACCGTCGAACATCAGGCCCTGGGTCAATTCATCTTCGCCAAGCACGCTCGACACCATGGTCAGGTGCTGCCACTTGCCCTTGGGATCGGTGAAGCGGACATCGACCCATTCGATCTCCTTTTCCTCGATCATCTTCAGGATGTCTTTTGGCGTGTTGGCCATGTGCACTTGCCCTTCTCTCAAAAATACCCCCCCGAAGGGGCAGTTGAAGTCCGTTTCCGCCCGGCTCGGCGGAAATTCGTTAAATCAGATCGCGTCGCTGTCCCGCTCGCCGGTGCGGATGCGCACGGCGCCCTCGACCGCGGAAATGAAGATCTTGCCATCGCCGATTCGACCGGTCTGTGCCGCGGAGCAGATGGCCTCGACTACCCGGTCGGCCAGCGAATCGTCGACGACGACTTCCAGTTTCACCTTGGGCAGGAAATCGACGACATATTCGGCGCCGCGATAGAGTTCTGTATGTCCCTTCTGACGGCCGAAACCCTTGGCTTCGGTTACGGTGATGCCGGACACGCCCACTTCGTGCAGGGCTTCCTTCACCTCGTCCAGCTTGAACGGCTTGATGATCGCTTCGATCTTTTTCATCACTCGTAATCCCAACCCATGACGCACGCACTGAATGCGGGTGCGACCCGCATCCACTCTCCTTCAAGGAACGATCGTCATGCCCCCCAAAGGCAGGCGCCGTTCCCCTTAACAATCAATTACCGTGCCAAATGGCGAATCGCTAGGACATGCTTTCGGCGATGCAGCAATCTTTGTCCATATTGCCCGGATTCCGGGCAATATCGTGACTCTCTGCCCGTTTTTTGGGCAGCGTTTCGATTGTTAGAGCGCGTAAGGCGGACAATCCAGGCCAGCCGGGCTCTTGGTGAATATCTCGCAGCCGGTTTCAGTGATGCCGATGCTATGTTCGAATTGCGCCGACAGGGTGCGGTCGCGCGTGACGGCGGTCCATCCGTCGTCCATCATCTTCACGCCGGGTTTGCCGATGTTGATCATCGGCTCGATCGTGAAGAACATGCCGGGGCGCAGTTCGGGGCCGGTGCCGGGACGGCCGACATGGACGACCTCGGGACTGTCATGAAACACCTGGCCCAGGCCATGGCCGCAAAAATCGCGTACCACGCCATAGCGATGCTTTTCGGCATGGCGCTGGATCACATGGCCGATGTCGCCCAGATGATTGCCAGGCTTGGCCTGCTCGATGCCCAGCATCAGGCATTCATAGGTGACTTCGACCAGCCGCCGCGCCTTGATGGCGGCTTCGCCGACGATGAACATGCGGCTGGTGTCGCCATGCCAGCCATCGACCAGCGGTGTGACGTCGATATTCAGGATATCGCCGTCCTTGAGCCGATAGTCGCCCGGGATGCCATGGCAGATGACATTGTTGAGCGAGATGCAGCAGCTATGGGTATAACCGCGATAACCCAGCGTCGCCGGCACTCCGCCGCCGTCCAGCGACATGCGGCGCACGATATCGTCCAGTTCGCCGGTGGTAACGCCCGGCACCACATGCGGCACGAGCGCGTCCAGTATCTCGGCGGCGAGCCGACCGGCCTTGCGCATGCCGGCGAAACCGGATTCGTCATAAAGCTTGATCGCGGCGGAGCGGGAAATCGGCGCATCGGCCGTCATCGTCATATAGTCGGTCATGTACCATTTATAAGCGCAACGGCGGCATAATGCGAGAGGGCGACTAGTCAGGGCGTGCGGCGCAGGCTATGGGCTGGCGCATGGCCGATCCGACCCGCATCTGGACCGCAGCGCTGATCGTGATCGGCGACGAAATCCTCTCTGGCCGCACCCAGGACAAGAATATCGGCCAGGTCGCCAGTTGGCTCGGCGTTCAGGGCATTCGTTTGCGTGAAGTGCGCGTGGTGGCCGACGATCGGGATTCGATCGTCGAGGCCGTCAATACGCTCCGCGCGCGCAACGACTATCTGTTCACGACCGGCGGCATCGGGCCGACTCATGACGACATCACGGTCGACGCGATCGCGGCGGCGCTGGGCGTAGAGGTGGAAATCCACGAAGGCGCGCGCGCCATCCTTTCGGGCTATTATGAGACGCGGGGCGGATTGACGGAGGCGCGGTTGCGGATGGCACGGGTGCCCGCCGGCGCGGACCTGATCGAAAATCGCATGTCCGGCGCGCCGGGCATCCGCCATGGCAACATCTTCATCATGGCCGGCGTGCCCTATATCACCGCCGGCATGCTCGACAGCCTGACGGGAACGTTGGAAGGCGGCCTCCCGCTGCTATCCGCAACGATCGGCTGCTGGGTGGCGGAAAGCGAGATTGCCGACCTCCTCGCCTCGACCGAACGCGCCCATGAAGGCTGCCAGATCGGCAGCTATCCCTTTTTCCGCGAGGGCCGCACAGGCGCGAATTTCGTGATTCGCTCTACGGAAGTGACGACGCTGGACGCCTGCACCGCCGATCTCAGCGCCGCGCTGGAACGCGGCGGCTGGACCGTCACGGCAGGCGGGATCTGAGCCTAGCCTATTTGGCTTCAGCCTTGAGATAGGCGATCAGGTTGGCGCGATCGACTGCGTTGGGCACGCCCGCAAAGGCCATGCGATTTCCCGGGACCAGCCCACTCGGCTTGGTCAGGAATGTGTCGATGCTCTTGGCGTCCCAGCGAATCTTCGCGTTCTGCATCGCAGGCGAATAAGTGAAGCCTGCCATGGTGCCGGATGTGCGGCCGAATATGCCGGCAAGGGACGGCCCCATCTTCTTCGGTCCGGGCTTCACATCGTGGCATAGGGCGCATCGCGCAAACACCGTCTTCCCCTTGGCCGCATCTCCCGTCTGCGCGAGTGCAGGGGAACTGGTTGCGCACAGGGCAGTCAGGACGAACAGTCTCGATACGGTCGCAAGTGGCATGAAGCGTTTCCCTTGAAAGATGAGGCGGTGGGGCTTTTGCCTTTCCTCCGCTGATGCGCCTTTTTGGCTTTCTGTCTGAATGGGGGTTTAAGCGTATGGACGTCAACTGGCGTCGCTAATAGTGTGTCCAGCCCTCCGCTGCCGATCACCGTCCGGATCCATAGGCCCTAGGGTTTGGCGCACACTCAGTCGCCGCGTTTCCCATGGGGTGTCGACCTTCCAGCACAGCAATTCGCTGCGCTACCATGTCGGGGAAGGGGGCGATTGAGCTTTACGCCACGAAAGCTGTCGCCGCCGCGACAACCGTCTGTTGCAGCTCTGCATCGATGCAGACGACGCCTGAAGCTCCGTGTTGGAAGCAGCCTAAAGGAAAATGGTGGACGCACTTTTTTTTGGGCTCGAACAAAGGACCCGCTGATTAAGAGAATGAGGGTCCATTTAAATTATTGATTTTATTATATTTTCTTGCATTGTTC
>NZ_JAIQXR010000016.1:0-125966 GCF_020166615.1 Sphingobium sp. 3R8
CAGGGCTTATGAGTCTACGGCCTAATTTCGTAATTCCATCCGGTAATGTTGTGTAGATTAGTAACGAGAAATGTTCGTTGCTCGCGGCGCCAGAAGAAACCCGTCGCTTGAGAATGTACTAAATTATTTTGTTCCGCACTGCCTCTCCCAGGGAAAACCTTGAATGAAAGACAAGATTCACGCCTATTGGTAACAGATAGTGACTTTTTTTGCGTACTCACTCCGCCGCCAAAGCCTCCAGCCCCAGCAACGGCGCTAAGTACCGCCCGGTAAAGCTGCGCTTCTCCTTCACCACCTTCTCCGGCGTACCCTCCGCGACGACTTCGCCGCCCTTCACGCCGCCTTCCGGCCCCATGTCGATGATCCAGTCGGCGGTCTTGATGACGTCCAGATTATGCTCGATCACGACCACGCTGTTGCCCTGGTCGACCAGCGCGTGAAGGACTTCGAGCAGTTTGCGGACATCCTCGAAATGCAGGCCGGTGGTGGGTTCGTCCAATATATAGAGCGTGTTGCCGGTCGCGCGGCGGGAGAGTTCCTTGGCGAGTTTGACGCGCTGGGCTTCGCCGCCGGACAGGGTCGTGGCCTGCTGGCCGACCTTGACATAGCCCAGTCCCACTTCGGCGAGCATCGCCATCTTGTCGCGGATGGGCGGCACGGCCTTGAAGAATTCCACCGCATCCTCGACCGTCATGTCTAGCACGTCGGCGATGCTCATCCCCTTGAACTTCACCTCCAGCGTTTCGCGATTGTAGCGCGCGCCGTGGCAGACGTCGCAGGTGACATAGACGTCGGGGAGGAAGTGCATCTCGATCTTGAGCACGCCGTCGCCCTGGCAGGCTTCGCAGCGGCCGCCCTTGACGTTGAAGCTGAAGCGGCCGGGCTTGTAGCCCCGCGCCTGGCTTTCGGGCAGGCCCGCGAACCAGTCGCGGATGTTGGTGAAGGCGCCGGTATAGGTGGCGGGGTTGGAGCGCGGGGTGCGGCCGATGGGCGACTGGTCGATGTCGATCACCTTGTCGCAATGGTCGAGGCCGGTGATCTTGTCATGCGGGCCGGCGACGATGCGGGCGCCGTTGAGGGCGCGGGCCGAGGCGGCGTAGAGCGTGTCGATGGTGAAGCTGGACTTGCCTGAGCCTGAGACGCCGGTGATGCAGGTGAAGGTGCCGAGCGGGATCGACGCGGTGACGCCGGTCAGGTTGTTGGCGCGGGCATTGTGGACGGTGAGTTTCTTGCCGGAGCCCTTGCGGCGCTTGGTGGGGACTTCGATGCGGCGGGTGCCGTTGAGATAGTCCGCGGTGACGCTGTCCTTGTGCGCCAGGATTTCGGCCAGCGTGCCCTGCGCCACGATCTGGCCGCCATGGACGCCCGCGCCCGGCCCCATGTCGACGATATAGTCGGCGTGGCGGATCGCATCCTCGTCATGCTCCACGACGATGACGCTGTTGCCGAGATCGCGCAGGCGCTTGAGGGTGACGAGCAGCCGGTCATTGTCGCGCTGGTGCAGGCCGATCGAGGGCTCGTCGAGGACGTAGAGGACGCCCGACAGGCCGCTGCCGATCTGGCTGGCGAGGCGGATGCGCTGGGATTCGCCGCCGGACAGGGTGCCGCTGGTGCGGTCGAGGTTGAGGTAATCGAGGCCGACATTGTTGAGGAAGCCCAGGCGTTCCACGATTTCCTTGAGGATGGCGCGGGCGATCTGCTGCTGCTGGTCGTTCAGATGATCGGGCAGGGTGGTGAAGAAGGCGAGCGCGTCCACCACCGAGCGGCGGGTGGAGACGCTGATATCCTCGCCCGCGATCTTGACCGCGAGTGCCTCGGGCTTGAGGCGGGCGCCGTGGCAGGTCTCGCAGGGCATGGCGGTCTGATATTTGGCCAGCTCCTCGCGCATCCAGGCGCTTTCGGTCTGGAGCAGGCGGCGGTTGAGGTTGCCGATGACGCCCTCGAACGCCTTCTTGACCTCGTAGCTCTTCTTGCCGTCCTGGAAGCGCAGGGTGACCGGCTTGCCGCCGGTGCCGTGGAGGATGATGAGCTTCACCTCGCCGGGCAGGTCGGCCCAGGGGGTGTCGAGCGAGAAGCCGAACTCCTTGGCGAGGCTGCCGAGCACCTGCATATAATAGGGGCTGGGCGGGTTGGACTTGGCCCAGGGGACGACGGCGCCCTTCTTGATCGAGAGCGCCTCGTTGGGGACGACCAGTTCGGGGTCGAACTCCTGCCGTTCGCCAAGGCCGTCGCAGGCGGGGCAGGCGCCCAGCGGGGCGTTGAAGGAGAAGAGGCGCGGCTCGATGTCGGGGATGGTGAAGCCGCTGACCGGGCAGGCGAATTTCTCGCTGAAGACGATGCGGTTCAGGGGAATGCCCGCGCCCTTCATCTTCTTGTCGGTGGATTGCACTTCGTCTTCGCGGCCGGGGACGACGCCGTCGGCCAGATCGACATAGGCGAGGCCGTCGGCGAGCTTGAGCGCCTGCTCGAAACTGTCGGCAAGGCGGGTGGCCATGTCGTCGGTGACGGCGAGACGGTCGACCACGACTTCGATGTCATGCTTGTACTTCTTATCGAGCGCGGGGGCGTCCTCGATCAGCATCATTTCGCCGTCGATGCGGACGCGGGTGTAGCCCGCCTTCTGCCACTCGGCCAGTTCCTTGCGATATTCCCCCTTGCGGCCGCGCACGACCGGGGCGAGCAGGTAGAAGCGCGTGCCTTCGGGCAGGAGCGCGACGCGATCGACCATCTGGCTGACGGTCTGCGCGCTGATGGGGAGGCCGGTGGCGGGGCTGTAGGGAATGCCGACGCGCGCCCAGAGCAGGCGCATATAGTCGTAGATTTCCGTAACCGTGGCGACGGTGGAGCGCGGGTTGCGGCTGGTGGTCTTCTGCTCGATGGAGATGGCGGGGCTGAGGCCCTCGATATGCTCGACATCGGGCTTCTGCATCATCTCCAGAAACTGGCGTGCATAGGCGGAGAGCGATTCGACATAGCGGCGCTGCCCCTCCGCATAGATGGTGTCGAAGGCGAGGGAGGATTTGCCGGAGCCGGACAGGCCGGTGATGACGATGAGGCTGTCGCGGGGGAGATCGACGTCGACGCCCTTGAGATTATGCTCGCGCGCGCCGCGGACGCTTATGTGAGTCAGCATTCGGTAAACCTCTGCTGCTTGATGGGGGTAAGGCTCATGCGATCCGTTCTACAAATGTTCCGAGAGAGAATCCAGAGCCGAAGATAGGAGCGCGTCAGGGGGAATGCGAGGGCGCTGCCGCGATTATGATGCGGGACGGCGGGGGCAGGCGCGGGCAGGAGGAAGGGTGGGACGAGGCTTATCTTAATCGCCCAACCAACCGGAAATAATCTCGCCCTTATGCCCTTCGGGGGCCAACGCGGGGCGCAGAGCCTCCAACAATGGCGGCAGTGCCTGCGTGAAAGCGTAAGGCGGATTGACGATATAGAGGCCCGCGCCGTTATAGATGCCGGGTTGCTCGCTATCGTATAGCCAATGCTCCACCAGCAGCAATTTCGGGATGCCGAGCTTGCGTAACTGCTTCTTCCAATGCCAATGCGTGGCGCGGTCTTTCAGCGGATACCAGATCACCGTCACGCCATGCGCCCATTTGCGGTGAGCGGCGGCGAGGGTGGCGGTGATGCGCGCGCGTTCGTCCGTCTGCTCGTAGGGCGGGTCGACCACCACCACGCCGCGCGCGGTGCGGGGCGGCACCATAGCCAGCCAGAGTTCGTAGGCGTCGCGTTCATGTATGGCCGCGCTGGTGCCGCGCATCACGCCGCGCAGGGTGTAAGCGTCTTCCGGATGCTTTTCGTTGAGGATCAGGCAATCCTGCGGGCGCAAAAGCTGTGCCAGAAACTGCGGCGAGCCGGGGTAAAGCTGCGGTTCTCCACCGACATTCACTGCCTGCACGGCGGCACGGTAGTCGTCCAGCAAGGGGTTGGGGTCGGCAAACGCCCGCAGCACGCCCTGCGTCGCCTCACCGGTGCGTTGGGCATCGTCGCCGCCAAGGTCGTACAGGCCGCAGCCAGCATGGGTGTCGATCAGCGTGAGCGCGCCCGGCTTGTGCTGCAAGGTCCGCACCAAGGCGATCAGGAGGCTGTGCTTGACGACATCGGCGCTATTGCCGGCATGGAAGGAATGGCGATAATTCATTGTGATTCAGATCCTGACGCCCTGCCTTTAAGAGGTGTTGAACCTTCTGCAAAGCGAAGCCATGGCAGCGCCGGCATTGGCCGACGGCCGACCGGTAGCTTTTTCATCGCCAGCAGGGCAGCGTAAATCTGGCGAAATGACCGCTTCCGAGAAACGGAAATGAGGCGCAGGATGGCGACAAAGGGCGCATTGGCGACGTTAGTCCACGCGCCTCCTGCATAATTGGACCACCCGCCGCCCGCCGCCCATGCCCATGCCGACATTCGGTCTTCCGCATCCGCTCCCATGTCGTTCATC
Organism: Sphingobium sp. 3R8; assembly: GCF_020166615.1. Classification (NCBI taxonomy): domain Bacteria; kingdom Pseudomonadati; phylum Pseudomonadota; class Alphaproteobacteria; order Sphingomonadales; family Sphingobiaceae; genus Sphingobium; species Sphingobium sp. 3R8. The sequence continues at coordinate 4,445 of NZ_JAIQXR010000016.1, forward strand.
GCCTCGCGCCGGCCGTTGGTCCGTCCCGGATGCCGCCGGGCGCTGCGGGTGGGCGGGTCATCGAAGCGGTCGGGATCGCCCGCGTTGCGGCGCTATGGTGGGGCATCGACAGAGCGCGGCGTCGGGTGATGGACCTGCCCCGTTAAGCGACGGTTCAGCGCCCGTGGCGTCGTCTCTGTCCTGCAGCTTACTCCGATCCGGTGCCCGACAGCATCTGGATACGCCCCCGGCCTTCCCTTGCGCCGGGGGCGTTTTCGCGTCCGGCGCTTTCGGCCGGGCGATTCGCCTTTTCCCCTACGGCAATATGATCCGCGCATGTCGTTCGCATCGGCACGGATGTCGTTCGTCACGCCGTTCGTCCGCGCCGGTCTGCGCTTGGTCGGCGATCGCGTCGTTGGCCGATGCGGATCGCCATCGGTCGAAGCGGACGGGCGTAGCGCGCCACGGGGGCGTAACAAGATGAGGCGAACGGGGCAGGACGCCGACCCCCTGAAAGACCCTTTGGCTCCCTCCGTTCGCACCCGGCGCCCCGCACAGCCCCCCTTTGCGGCGGTGCGCCGGCCACAACAGATTTTGAGGAGATAAGCCCATGTTCGTTGCATCCAAATTCGCCGCCGCCGTTGCGTCCCTTGCCCTGCTGGCCAGCGCCGGCGCCGCATCCGCCGAAGACTTCGTCTCCAACGGCCGCACCAGCGCCGTCTATCATGGCGACCTGGACCTGACCCAGCCGGCGCACCAGCAGCAGCTCCGCAGCCGTATCGCCCGCGCCGCCAGCCGCGTCTGTTCCTCGATGGACCTGGCCGCGGCGCAGGCGTGCAAGGCGAAGGCGCTGGCCCATGTCCAGGCCCCCGTCAGCGCCGCCATCGCCCGCGCCGAGACCGGCGAACGCTATGCCGATGCGGGCAAGAATGTGCGGCCGGTGGTGGGCAACTGATCCCGACCGGCCTATCCTGCCAGCGACGAAGGCCCGGTTGACGCCGGGCCTTTTGGCGTTGGCGCGGGAAAAGGCGCGTCAGAAGTCCGGGCGGCGCCTGGCGCGGAAGGCGGCGACGCCCTCGGCGAAGTCGGGCAGGGTGAAGGCGTCGCGGAACAGCGCCAATGTCGTGGCGTCGTCGTCCGCCTGCCCGTCGAGGATGCGGCGGACGATCGCCCTGGAAGTGCGGACGCTGTGCTGGGCGTTGGCGGCGATGATATGGGCGAGCGCGTGCGCCGCGCCGAGGGGATCGGGCGCGATCTCCTCGATCAGGCCGATCGACAGGGCTTCGTCGGCGCTGTGGAGCGCGCCGGTGTAGAGGATGCGCCTGGCGCGGGCGGGGCCGACCAGGTCGACCAGCAGCTTCGTGTCGAACAGCGAATAGACGATGCCGAGTTTCGCCGGGGTGATGCCGAGGCGCGCGGCGGGCGAGGCGATGCGCAGGTCGCAGGCGATGGCGAGGCCGCAGCCGCCGCCGACGCCATCGCCGTCGATCGCGGCGATCACCGGCTTTTCGGCATGGGCCAGAGCATATTGGCTGGCGCGGATCGCGGCCTGGTTGGCGGCGCTCCAGTCGGGGTCGCCGGCGCAGGCGGCCAGTTCGTGGATGTCGGCGCCGGCGCAGAACAGACCGGGCGTGGCGGAGGCGAGGAGAAGGACGCGGACGGCGTCGTCGGCCATCGCCTGCCCGACGAGCCGGGGCAGGGCCTCCCACATCGCCTGGGTCATGGCGTTGCGCTTGTCGGGCCGGTCGATCAGCAGCCGGGCGACCGGGCCGTCCTGTTCCAGACGCAGGGGCATGACAGGGGGCGTCATGCCGGCCAGCGCCGCAGCAGCGGGACCAGTTCGTCAAAATGGTGTATGACGGCGTCGGCCTCCAGATTTTCGACCGGGCCGTCGAGAAAGCCGAAGCCGACCGCGACATTGGCGATGCCCGCGTTGCGCGCGCCCGCGATGTCGTTGATCGTGTCGCCGACGAAGAGGGCGCGGCCGCCGCCGGAGCGGGCGATCATTTCGCGGATCGGGGCCGGATCGGGCTTGGCGACGCCGACCGTATCGCCGCCGACGATCGCGGCGAAGCGGTCCGACAGGCCGAGCTGGCGCATCAGCGGGATGGTGAAGCGTTCCGCCTTGTTGGTGCAGATGGCGAGTGTGACGCCGGCCTCCGCCAGCGCGTCCATCGCGTCCAGCAGGCCGGGATAGGGGACCGAGTGGATGGCGAGATTCTGCTCATAATAGTCGAGCAGGATCGGCAGGAGCGCGTCGAGCGTGTCCGCGGTATAGCCGCCCGATGCGTCGAGCGCCCGCGCCAGCATGATTTTCGCGCCCTTGCCGACGAAGGGGTGGATCGATGCGGCGGGAAAGGGCGGACGGCCGATCGTGCCGATCGCGTAATTGACCGCGGCGGCGAGATCGCCGCTGGTGTCGATCAGGGTGCCGTCGAGGTCGAAGCCGACGATGTCGAAGGGAATGGGATCGATGGAGGGGCTGGTCATGCCGCCGCCATGCCGCGTGCGCGGTGGCAATGGCAAGGCAAACATGGCAGAGAGCGGCAAGATTCCTCCTCCTGCCAGGGACGCTTTCATCGTGACTGTACCCGACTCATCTTCGCGCCCGCTCGCCGTCATCATCCTCGCCGCGGGGCAGGGGACGCGGATGAAATCCAGCCTGCACAAGGTGTTGCACCCCGTGGCCGGGCGGCCGATGCTGCTCCACCTGCTGGCGAGCGCGGGCGCATTGTCGCCACAGCGGCAGGTGGTGGTCGTCGGCGCGGGGCGCGAGCAGGTCGAGCAGGCGGTGGCCGGCACCGGCGCGATCGTCGCGGTGCAGGCGCAGCAACTGGGCACGGGCCATGCCGTCGCCCAGGCGCATGATGCGCTGGCGGGGTTCGCGGGCGACGTGCTGATCCTCTATGGCGACGTGCCGCTGGTGAGCGTGGGCACGATGCGCGCGATGCTCGATCGGCTGAGCCGGGGCGACGAGCCGCGCGCGGTGGTGCTGGGGTTTCGGCCCGATGACGCGGCGGCCTATGGCCGGATCATCGCCGACGGGCAGGGCATCATCGAGAAGATGGTCGAATATAAGGATGCGAGCGAGGGCGAGCGGGCGGTGACGCTGTGCAACAGCGGGCTGATGGCGGTGCGGTCGACCGACCTGTTCGTGCTGCTCGACCAGATCGGCAACCAGAATGCGGCGGGGGAATATTATCTGCCCGACATCGTCATGCTGCCCGGCGGGACGAGCGCGGTGATCGAGACGGAAGCGTGGGAAGTGGCGGGGGTCAACAGCCGGATCGAACTGGCCGGGGTGGAAGGCGTGTGGCAGGCGCGGCGGCGGGCCGAGGCTATGCGCGAGGGCGTGACGCTGGTGGCGCCGGAGACCGTGTTCTTCAGCCATGACACGGTGCTGGGCCGCGACGTGGTGGTGGAGCCGAATGTCGTGTTCGGGCCGGGCGTGACCGTGGCGGACGATGTCGTGATCCACGCCTTTTCGCATCTGGAGGGGGCGACGATCGCGCGTGGGGCGGCGATCGGTCCCTATGCGCGGCTGCGGCCGGGCGCGGAGATCGGCGTGAAGGCCAAGGTCGGCAATTTCGTCGAGATCAAGAAGGCGACCCTGGGCGAGGGGGCGAAGGTCAACCACCTGTCCTATATCGGCGACGCCAGCGTGGGCGCGGGCGCCAATGTCGGGGCGGGCACGATCACCTGCAATTATGACGGTTTCTTCAAATATAGGACGGAGATCGGCGCGGGCGCGTTTATCGGGTCGAACAGCGCGCTGGTCGCCCCGGCGACCATCGGCGCGGGCGCGATCGTGGCGGCGGGCAGCGTGGTGACCAAGCCGGTCGAGGCCGATGCGCTGTGTCTGGTGCGGCCCGATCAGGTCGGCAAGCCGGGCTGGGCCAAGCGCTTCCGCGAGCGGATGCTGGCGCGGAAAGCCGCCGCCAAGGGATGAGTTTTGTCCGCCGCCGCCCGTGGTTGACAGGAAGCCTGTGCCTTTTGCTGGCGATCCTCGCTTTTGTCGGCTGGCTCCTCCACAACGCCAGCGCCATGCCGGTCGTGCGGCGGGCGGAGATCGTGCTGCCCTTTCCGGCGGGCGCGCCGCGCGCACCCGTCACCGTCGCGCTGCTGACCGACACGCATTTGTCGGGGCCGGACAACAGTCCGGATCGGCTGCGCCGGATCGTGGCGCAGATCAATGCGCTCAGGCCCGACCTGATCCTGCTGGGCGGCGACTATATCGGCGATGACAAGGGCGGGGCGACCTATGATGCGCGGGCGAGCATCGCGCCGTTCGCCCGGTTGCGCGCACCGCTGGGGGTGGTGGCGGTGCTGGGCAATCATGACAGCCGCAGCAAGCGCAATCGCCGGGCGCTGAGCGGGCCGGACTGGCGTGCCGCGTTCGCGCGGATCGGCGTCACCCTGTTGCAGGACGGCGCGGTGCGGCGTGGGCCGCTGGCGATCGGCGGGTTGAAGGATGTCTATACCCGCCGGATCGACATGCCCGGCACGCTGGCGGCGATGCGCCAAGCGGGCGGCGCGCCGCTGATCCTGTCGCATGGGCCGGATGTTTTTCCGCGACTACCCGATGCGGCGTCGCTTACACTCGCTGGCCACACCCATTGCGGGCAGATCGCCCTGCCATTCCTGGGCGTCGTTTATGTGCCGTCGAAATATGGGACACGCTATGCGTGCGGCGTCTATCGGGAGGGCAAGCGGACGATGATCGTGTCGGGCGGGGTGGGGACGAGCAGCGCGCCGTTTAGGATGCTGGCGCCGCCGGATATCTGGCTGGTGACGATCCGGCCGCGATAAAGGGTTCGTGCGGCGAAAGGCTGAGCGACTTTATGCTGACCCGTTCGCTCGAAACGAACGGACATGGTGCGAATGGGCGCGACTTGACCTGATATCATGATATGATATCATGGCATCATGCGTTTCCTGGCCGACATTCCCGACGATGATGTCAAATGGCTCGACCAGATGGCGCGCGAGCAGGGCAAGTCGCGGGCGGCGGTGCTGCGGGAGGCGGTGCGCGATTATCGCGCCGAAGCGGAATCGCTCACCAGCAAGAAATGGCTCGATATCGGCTTTGGCGCCTGGAAGGACGAGGTCGATATCGGTGATGCGGTTGCATGGCAGCGGCGGGAGCGGGCGTCATCGACCCGGCCCTGGGACGATGATTATGAAGAGACCAGGGCGGAGTTTCCCGACCTGTTCGACGCGGAGGATGATCGCCAGCGTCAGATTTATCTCGATATGATGGCGGGCAAATATCCCGGCTCCAAGAAGCCCGTTTCCCGGTGAGTGGTTTCAGCTTCGATTCCAATATCATCATCGATGCCTTGGCGGGCTTTGCCCCGGCCCGTATGGAAATCGACCGCGCGACCGACTATGGCGCGCGGGCGTGGATCAGCCGAGCGGTATGGATCGAAGTGATGTCGAAAGGGTCGGGCGACGGGCTGTGGCGGGCGGAAACGCTCCTGTCCGGCTTTGGCGTGGATGAGATCGATGCGGAGGTCGGCAAACGCGCGGCGGCCTTGCGCCGCGAACGGGGGCGGCTCAAAGCGATGGACGCGATCATCCTGGCGACGGCGCAATTGCGCGGCCGCGTGCTGGTGACACGAAATACAAAGGATTTCCCGGCAGAGATGCCGGGCATCCGCGTTCCCTATACACTCTGAAAGGCTTTCCGGCACATGTGCGGCATCATCGGCATCATCGGCAAGGACGACGTGGCGGAACGGCTGGTCGACGGTTTGAAGCGGCTGGAATATCGCGGTTATGACAGCGCGGGCGTGGCCACGATCCATGACGGCGCGATCGAGCGGCGACGGGCCGAGGGGAAGCTGGCGAACCTGGTGCGCGAATTGCGCGACGAGCCGCTGCCTGGCACGACCGGCATCGCGCACACCCGCTGGGCGACGCATGGCGCGCCGACCACCAGCAACGCCCACCCCCATGCGACCAGCGAAGTCGCGCTGGTCCACAACGGCATCATCGAGAATTTCAAGTCGCTGCGCGCGGAGTTGATGGCGCGGGGCCGGCATTTCGACAGCCAGACCGACACCGAGGTCGTCGCCCATCTGGTGAGCGAACTGGTGGAGCAGGGCGCGTCGCCGCAAGAGGCCGTGGCGCAGGTGTTGCCGCGGCTGCATGGCGCCTTCGCGCTGGCGATCGCGTTCCGCAGCCATCCCGACATGCTGATCGGCGCGCGGCTGGGGTCGCCGCTGGTGGTCGGCTATGGCGAGGGGGAAACCTATCTGGGGTCGGACGCGCTGGCGCTGGCGCCGCTGACCCAGCGGATCGCCTATCTGGAGGAGGGCGACTGGGTCGTCGTCACGGCGGATGGTGCAGCAATTTTCGACAAGGACAACCAGCCGGTCGAGCGGCCAGTGACGATTTCCGGCGTGTCGGGGGCGATGATCGACAAGGGCAATCATCGCCACTTCATGCAGAAGGAGATTTACGAGCAGCCGGTCGTGGTCGCCCAGACGCTGCGTTCCTATCTGCGCCGGATGGAGAATGAGGTCGCCATGCCCGACATGGAGTTCGACCTGGGCGCGGTGAAGCGCATCACCATCGTCGCGTGCGGCACCAGCTATTATGCCGGGCTGGTGGCGAAATATTGGTTCGAGAAATTCGCGCGCGTGGCCGTGGACATCGATGTCGCGAGCGAGTTCCGCTATCGCGACCCGGTGCTGGAGGCGGGCGGGCTGGCGCTGTTCATCAGCCAGTCGGGCGAGACGGCCGATACGCTGGCCGCGCTGCGCCATGCCAAGGCGGAGGGGCAGATCATCGCGGTGGTGGTGAACGTGCCGACCAGTTCGATGGCGCGCGAGGCGGACCTGTTGCTGCCGACCCATGCCGGACCGGAAATCGGCGTGGCGTCGACCAAGGCGTTCACCTGCCAGTTGGCGGTGCTGGCGGCGCTGGCGGCCAATCTGGCGCGGGCCAAGGGTCGGCTGACGCCACAGGAGGAGGCGCAGATCGTCTGGCACCTGAGCGAGGCGCCTGCGGCCTTGAACGAGGCACTGAGCCGCGACGGGCAGATCGAGGCGATGGCGCACCTGATCGCGCCGGCGCGGGACGTGCTGTATCTGGGCCGCGGGCCGGACTATCCTATGGCGCTGGAAGGGGCGCTGAAACTCAAGGAAATCAGCTATATCCATGCCGAGGGCTATGCCGCGGGCGAGATGAAGCATGGGCCGATCGCATTGATCGACGAACTGGTGCCGGTGATCGTGATCGCGCCTAGTGGCCCGCTGTTCGAGAAGACCGTGAGCAATATGCAGGAAGTGCAGGCACGCGGCGGCAAGGTGGTGCTGATTTCCGACGCGGAAGGCATTGCGGCGGCGGGCGAGGGCTGTATGGCGACGATCGAGATGCCCAAGGTGCATCCGCTGATCGCGCCTTTGGTCTATGCGGTGCCGGTGCAGTTGCTGGCTTACCATGTCGCAGTGGCGAAGGGGACGGATGTCGATCAGCCGCGCAATCTGGCGAAGAGCGTGACGGTGGAATAGGCCGGGCGAACGATGCTATGATGCCGCTTTGGGAGATCGGCCATGGCGTCGCATCTGGTCATTGTCGGTGGCGGGCCTGCGGGGATGATGGCGGGGCTGCTGTTCGCGCGGGCGGGCGTGCCGACCACGGTGCTGGAAAAGCATGGCGATTTCCTGCGCGATTTTCGGGGCGATACCGTCCATCCTTCGACGCTGGAACTGTTCCGCGAACTGGGGCTGCGCGACGCGCTGTTGCGGCGCCCGCACGACAGGGTCGACCAGTTGCGCGCGCGGATCGGCGGACAGACGGTGCGGATCGCCGATTTCCGCCGCCTGCCGGTGGAGAGCCGGTTCATCGCGATGATGCCGCAATGGGAATTTCTCGACTTTCTGGCGGCGGAAGCGAAGCGCTATCCCGATTTCACGCTGCGCATGGCGGCCGAGGCGACCGGGCTGACCCATGATGCACACAAGCGGGTGAACGGGGTGCGGATGGCGGACGGACAGGTGATCGCGGCCGATTATGTCATTGCCGCCGATGGCCGCCGGTCGGTGCTGCGCGACGCGGCGGCGCTGCCGCGCAAGGATCTGGGCGCACCGATGGACGTCTTCTGGTTCCGCCTGCCCAAGACCGCGGGAACGGGCAACGAGACGATGGGCGTGTTCGAGGCGGGGCGGCTGTTCGTGCAGATCGACCGGGGCGAATATGGGCAATGCGCCTATGTCTTTGCCAAGGGGCAGGCGGATGCGGTGCGGGCGCGGGGCCTGCCAGCCTTTCGCGCCGAAATTGCGACGCTGAATCGCGAGATGGCGTCGGCAGCGGAGGCGCTGACCCACTGGGACCAGGTGAAATTGCTGTCGGTGGCGCTCGACCGGCTGACGCGCTGGCACCGGCCGGGATTGCTGGCGATCGGCGATGCGGCGCACGCCATGTCGCCGGTGGGCGGGGTCGGCATCAACCTGGCGATCCAGGATGCGGTGGCGGCGGCCAATATCATGGCGGCGCAGATGGCCGCGGGCGCCATGGCGGACGGGCTGGCGGCGGTCGTCCAGCAGCGGCGAATGTGGCCGACATGGCTGATCCAGCGGGTGCAAAAGATCGCGCATGACCGGATCATCGGCGCGTTGCTGCGGCCCGATGCGCGGCTGGACGGGCCACCCCTGGCGGTGCGTATGCTGGACCGGCACGCGGCGCTGCGGGGAGTGCCGGCGCGGCTGCTGGGTCTGGGCGTGCGCCGCGAACATATCCGGTCGCCCGACGCCGGGCGGCGGGCTTAGCTGGCGTGCCTGTGCGGGAAGGCGGGCGGGCGCTACGCCATGGCCCCGTCGAACCAGCCTTGCAACCACGTCCGCAAATCGTCGAGCGCGCCGTCCGGCCTGACCGCCGCGCCCAGGTCCGGTTGCCCCGGCCAGCCCGCATCGGCCACCGTCAAGCCGCCGCCGCTGCGCGTTCCTTCATAGCGGGGGATGACGTGGAAATGGACATGGGGGTCGACCATCATCAGCATCAGATAATTGATCTTCGCATAGCCCACCGCCCTGGTGAGCGCCGCCTCGATCGTGGCGGTGACGGTCTTCAATTCTGCATGGGCCTCCGCCGGCAGGTCGCCGAAGGCGGTCGCGTCGCTCTTCGCCGCCAGCACCAGCGATCCCAGCGTCGGCTGGGTAGGACGGAGCAGCACGACCCAGTGGTCGAATTCCGCGATCAGGGTCGCGGGCCAGCCGAATTTTGCGATGGTGGCATTCATGCTGCGGCCTCCGCTTCGTCCATCCAGCTCACGATCGGACGGCCCGAACGCTTGACGGCATAGGCCTGGGCCAGTCGCACGGCGTGGACGACCAGCGAGAGGACCGTCCACCAGGCCAGCGCGATCAGGCCGATGTCGGGGCGGCCGAAGAGCAGCGACACGAACAGGATCACCATGTTCGGGTTGCGGCGTGCAGTGACGAGGCGGAACTGGCTGTCGAAGGGACGCCAGACATGGATGTCCATCTTGAAGTCCTTGAGGAACATGCCCTCGATCAGCCGTTGCAGCACATAGCCTGCGATCACCGCCGCCATCACCAGCGCGAAGGCCCGGGTCGAGAGCGACAGGCCCCAATAGGCCAGGCCCGTGCCCCAGAAATACCACCAGAAGGGCGGGTGGACGAGGTCGACGCCATGGTCGATCACATTGCCCCATTTGGACGAGGTGATGGTGCAGCGGGCGAGTTTGCCGTCGACCGTGTCCAGCACCATGAAGATGAAGCCGCACAGGAAGCCGGTCCAGTACATCCCCTCGGCGAAGAGGAAGGTCGCGACCAGGCAGAGGGTGACGCCGATCACCGACACCATGTTGGGCGTCATCTTCAACTGCGCGGCGATGCGGGTCAGGATCAGCGCCAGTTCGGGCCAGAGATATTTGGTGAGCAGGTCCGTGACGCCCTTATAGGCGCCGAAATAGCTGCGCCGCTCGATCTCCCGCCGGGTCGCCGGGGTCAGCTCGCGCACCATCGGTTGCTCCAGCTTGCGCAACTGGCGATTGTAGAGCCTGCGGCCGTCCGACAGGTCGATGACATGCGGCGCGGCGAGGGGATCGCTGCCCTGCGGCACCTGGCCCACGATCGGCGTCCGGCCCCAGGCGAAGAGCGTGCCGGGCGTTTCGAGCACGAGCCGCAGCAGCAGCGGGTCGAAGGCATAGAGGAGGTTGAAGACCAGTTCATGCCCCGCCGCCAGATGGCTGCCGTTCTTCGCGGCGCTTTCCGCCATGCGGCGATTGCGTTCGGCATTGGCCATGCCCCAGATCGGCGTCGGATTGTCGCCCAGAAGGCGGACGGGGCCAAGGGTGGTGGCGAGGATCTGGGTCATGCTTGGCTCGTCGCAAGATGGTGTGTGTGGGCGAAATTCAGGATGAGGTCGGCCTGGCGCTGTGAGGCGGGGGCCGGGGACAGGTCGATCGATTGCTGCATCGCTGCTTCCTGAGCAGCAACGAAGCCGGGTTGCAAGTCGGTTGCGCGGGCGAGCGCGGCGGGCAGCGCGTCGGCGGACTCGATCACCTGGCCCAGCCGCCAATGGGCGAAGGCGTCGCCCGCGCCGTCGCGATGGTCGAGATTGAGGAAGATGCAGGGGCGCGGGTGGAGCAGGAATTCATAGACCTGGCTCGATACGTCGCCCAGATAGACGTCCGCGCTCATCGTATAGCTCATGTCGATCGAATGGCGGCTGCCCATGTCGATGCGGATATGCGGCGCGGGGCTGGCGATCGGGGCGGCGGTGCGCGCCAGCTTGGTATGGGGGGCGATAATGACGTTCCAGCCGACCAGGGCCTCCAGCGCGGCAAGCACCTGTGGCCCGTGCTTTATCCAGGAGGAGAGTTTCGGGTCGAAATGCGGGTTATAGAGCAGCACCGGGTCGTCATTGTAGAAATAGCGCTGGCGCGGCGCCTTCAGCTCGAACTTGGGATAGCCGCCGACCGCGACCGTGTCGGGCGTGCACAGGCCGCGATCGATCATGCGGCGGCGGTCCTTTTCGCCCGCGACCAGGGTGAGGTCGAAATCGGCATGGCGTTTCTTGTAGCCGCCCTCCCGGTCGCCCGCGCCATGTTTGATGAGGATGAGGCGGGAGGCGAAACCCGGCACGCGGCGCAGCCAGGCGCTGCTGATCTCGGTCGTCACCAGAGTCGGGAAGCGGGCGATGGTCGCATAGTTGAGCAGCAGGGTCGCGAGGCGGGATGGCTGGCGGAACAGCGAGTCGGGGCGGGAGGGGGGGCGACGCAGCCGGATGCAGGCGAGGCGGCCCTGCGGATCATAGCTGGCGACCAGCGCCAATATCTGGTCCGATGGCGACAATATGCTGACCCGCACGTCGGGCCGGCGCGCCAGTTCGAGCGCGGCGGGCAGCCAGTGATAGAGTTGCTGCGCTTCGGCGATAGCGAGAAAGGCGATGTCGGTCGGCAAGACTATATCCTTAGAGATTTGCCGCCCTAGCGCGGATGGTGGAGGAAGCAAGCGGCCCTCCGATGATTTGCAAGCCATTTGCAACAAGCGCTTGAGGACAGAAACATGGTCCACGACGCTGGACCTTTGCTTATTTTTTGTTATGCGGACCCCGACCAGACAGACCTATTCGAAGAGGCTCGACGAGCGATGGCCGAATTTGCGTTGCCCAAGAACAGCAAGATCAGCGGCAAGGGCGTGACCCACCCCGCGCCCGCCGGCGCGACCAATGTGCGCAGCTTCAAGGTCTATCGCTACGATCCCGACTCCGGCCAGAACCCGCGCTACGACACGTTCGACATCGATCTCGATGCGTGCGGCCCGATGGTTCTGGACGCATTGCTGAAGATCAAGAATGAATATGATCCCACGCTGACCTTCCGCCGGTCGTGCCGCGAAGGCATTTGCGGCAGCTGTTCGATGAACATGAACGGCAAGAACGGCCTGGCCTGCACCACCGCGATCGACGAATGCAGCGGCAAGGATGTGCGTATCACGCCGTTGCCGCATATGGACGTCATCAAGGACCTGGTGCCCGACTTCACCCATTTCTACGCCCAGTATAATTCGATCCAGCCCTGGCTGAAGACCGTGTCGCCGCCGCCCTCGGGCAAGGAGCGGCTCCAGTCGCCCGCCGAGCGCGAAAAGCTGGACGGCCTCTACGAGTGCATCCTGTGCGCCTGCTGCTCGACCAGCTGCCCGTCCTACTGGTGGAATTCGGACAAGTTCCTGGGTCCGGCGATCCTGCTCCAGGCCTATCGCTGGCTGGCGGACAGCCGCGACGAATATACCGGCGAGCGTCTGGACGATCTGGAAGATCCCTTCCGCCTTTATCGCTGCCACACCATCATGAATTGCGCGAATGTCTGCCCCAAGGGCCTCAGCCCGGCCAAGGCGATCGCCGAAACCAAGAAGATGATGGTCGAGCGGCAGCTCTGATCTTGAGCAGTGACGGCGTTGCAGGCGGGATTGCGCTGACCGAAGGGAAATGGGCGGGTTGGTCCGGTTGGGCCGAGCCGCATCCCGACACCTTCCTGCAGGCCATCGGGCGCGGCTATATGCGCGACCTGGGTTCGGGCAGGGCGCAGGTGGGGCTGGAGACGCGCCCCGGCCATCGCAATCGAATCGACATGCTGCATGGCGGCTTCCTGGCCGCCTTTGCCGACCACGCCTTTTTCGGCGCGCTGTGGGCCATGGGGCTGAAGGAGCATGTCAATGGCGTGACCATCGACCTTAACATGCAATATCTGGGCGCTGGCAAGGTCGGCCCCGACCTGATCGCCGAAGTCGAGCTGCTGCGCGAAACCGGGCGGATGTTGTTCCTGCGCATGGTGATGACGCAGGACGGCGAGCCGGTCGCGGCATCGACCGCCACGATCCGCAAGGCGCGCGCGAAAAAGTGACCGCCGTTCTCGCCCGCTACGACGCGCTGGTGCAGGCGGGCGAATTGCGGCCCGATGCCGACCAGCGGGCGGCGGCCGAGCGACTCGATCGGTTGCAGCAGGAGCTGCAAGCGGTGCCCGCGCGCGGATCGACGCTGTGGAAGCTGCTGCGCAAGCAACCCGATCCGCCCCGTGGTCTCTATATGTGGGGCGGGGTCGGGCGCGGCAAATCGATGCTGATGGACCTGTTCTTCGACACGGTGCAGATTCAGCGGAAGAAGCGCGCGCATTTTCATGAATTCATGCTCGACGTCCATGCCCGGCTGGCCGACGCGCGCAAGTCGGAAACGGGCGATCCGATCCCGCCAGTGGTCGAATCGCTGGCCGACGAGGCGCGCCTGCTCTGCTTCGACGAGATGGTCGTCAACAATATGGCCGACGCGGCGATCATGTCGCGGCTGTTCACCGGGTTACTGGAAAAGCGGGTGACGATCGTCACGACGTCCAACCGCGCGCCGGACGAACTCTACAAGAACGGCCTCAACCGCCAGCTTTTCCTGCCCTTCATCGACCTCATAAAGATGAAGCTGGACGTGATGACGCTGAACGGGCCGACCGATTATCGGCGCGACCGTCTGGGCGACGCGACATTGTGGCATTGTCCCAATGGCGACGCAGCGACGCAGGCGCTCAGCACGGCCTTCTTCCGGCTGACCGACTATCCGCCGTCCGACCGTGCCAATGTGCCGTCGGAGGATATTGTCGTGCAGGGCGGCCGCACCCTGCATGTGCCCAAGAGCCTGAAGGGCGTCGCGGTCTTCTCGTTCAAGCGGCTGTGTGCGGAAGCGCGCGGTGCGCCGGACTATCTGGCGATCGCGCGTAAATATCATACGGTCATCATCGTCGGCATTCCCGTGCTGGGGCCGGAAAACCGCAACGAAGCCGCGCGCTTCGTGACGCTGATCGACTCGCTCTACGAATATAAGGTGAAATTGCTGGCGTCGGCCGATGCCGAACCGGCGCGCCTCTATCCGGAGGGAGACGGCGCCTTCGAATTCGAGCGCACCGTGTCGCGGCTGATGGAAATGCAGTCGGACGACTATCTGGCGCTGGGCCACGGGCCGAAATAGCCCGCCGGGTCATGGACCCGACATGACTTCATCCTCGTCGGTCCGTTCGTCGCCGGGTGGAATCGGCCCGTCCGATCGCGCGCGGGCCGTTCATCAGGCCGCAATCTTAAGGTGGGAAACAGGCCGGGCGCCTCCGAGGAGAAAGGCGCCCGGCAGGATACCTCTGCAGGGAAGGCTGGAGACCAGGGTAGAAGTCTACAGCGACAGGGTGTGAATCGCATCTAATGCAATTGCGAATGAATTGCAAAGATAATTTGCATTCCCAGGGCTTCGGCGGTTGAAACCCCTGTTCGAAGGGCGTAGGCGGACCAGCAATTCCAGTAGTCACGACTTGGAGGATGATTGCATATGGCCCGTAACAAGATCGCGCTCATCGGCGCTGGCAATATCGGCGGCACGTTGGCGCATCTCGCGGCCCTCAAGGGGCTTGGCGACATTATATTGTTCGACGTCGTCGAAGGCGTGCCGCAGGGCAAGGCGCTCGACCTGTCGCAGTGCGCGTCGGTCGAAGGCTTCGACGCCAAGATCACCGGCTCCAACGATTATGCCGACATTGCGGGCGCGGACGTGATCATCGTCACCGCCGGCGTGGCGCGCAAGCCGGGCATGAGCCGCGACGACCTGCTGGGCATCAACCTCAAGGTCATGAAGGCCGTGGGCGAGGGCATCGCCGCCAATGCGCCCGACGCCTTCGTCATCTGCATCACCAACCCGCTCGACGCGATGGTGTGGGCGCTGCGCGAATTTTCGGGCCTGCCGCACAATAAGGTCGTCGGCATGGCCGGCGTGCTCGACTCGTCGCGCTTCAACCATTTCCTCGCCGAGGAATTCCAGGTTTCGGCCAAGGACGTCACCAGCTTCGTGCTGGGCGGCCATGGCGACACGATGGTCCCGGTGATCGAATATTCGACCGTCGCCGGCATCCCGGTTCCCGACCTGATCAAGCAGGGCCGGTCGACCCAGGAGCGCATCGACGCCATCGTCGCGCGTACCCGTTCGGGCGGCGGCGAGATCGTCGCGCTGCTCAAGACCGGTTCGGCCTTCTATGCGCCCGCCACCAGCGCGATCGCGATGGCCGAAGCCTATCTGGGCGACAAGAAGCGCCTGCTGCCCTGCGCCGCGAACCTGACCGGTCAATATGGCGTCGACAATCTCTATGTCGGCGTGCCGGTCATCATCGGCAAGGACGGCGTCGAGCAGATCATCGAGATCGAACTGAATGACGAAGCCAAGGCGAACCTTCAGGTGTCGGTCGACGCCGTCAAGGAATTGCTGGAAGCGTGCAAGGGCATCGATCCCTCGCTCGCCTGAGCTTTAACAGCTGCACCGTTCCGTTCCAGGTAAGTGCGCAGCCTGGAACGGGGCGCTTTAGACCCAAGTGCCACTTCCACAGCAGATAAAGGGACACCCATGTCCATTCTGGTGAACAAGAACACCAAGGTCATCACGCAGGGTATGACCGGTGCCACCGGCACCTTCCACACCGAACAGGCCCTGGCCTACGGCACCCAGATGGTTGCCGGCGTGACCCCCGGCAAGGGCGGCACCAGCCATATCGGCCTGCCCATGTACGACACGGTCGCCGAAGCCAAGAGCAAGACCGGCGCCGACGCTTCGGTCATCTACGTGCCGCCGCCATTTGCGGCCGATTCGATCCTGGAAGCGATCGATGCCGAAATCCCGCTGATCGTCGCGATCACCGAAGGCATCCCTGTCCTCGACATGGTCCGCGTAAAGCGCGCTTTGTCGGGCAGCAAGTCGCGCCTGATCGGCCCGAACTGCCCCGGCGTCCTGACGCCGGGCGAATGCAAGATCGGCATCATGCCCGGTTCGATCTTCTCGAAGGGCAGCGTCGGCGTCGTGTCGCGTTCCGGCACCCTGACCTATGAAGCCGTGTTCCAGACCACCAATGCGGGCCTGGGCCAGACCACGGCCGTCGGCATCGGCGGCGACCCGGTCAACGGCACCAACTTCATCGACGTGCTGGAACTGTTCCTGGCCGACGACGCCACCGAATCGATCATCATGATCGGCGAAATCGGCGGCGATGCGGAAGAACAGGCCGCCCAGTTCCTGATCGACGAAGCCAAGCGCGGCCGCAAGAAGCCGATGGCCGGCTTCATCGCGGGCCGCACGGCGCCTCCGGGCCGTCGCATGGGCCATGCCGGCGCGATCGTGTCGGGCGGCAAGGGCGACGCGGAAAGCAAGATCGCGGCGATGGAAGCGGCCGGTATCAAGGTCGCCGCCAGCCCGTCCGAGCTGGGCTCGACGCTGGTCGACGTGCTGAAGGGCTAAACAGCTCCTATCTATGCAGGCGGCCGGGCTGCACCCCGGCCGCTGATTTCCCCGCGCCGCGACTGCACGCGGCTGGCATGGGACAAGGCAATGGGTTACGAGAACCAGGAATTCGAGATTGAACGCGGGCCAAGCTGGGCGCGCGATAACTGGCCGCTGAGCGACACCGACGATCTGACCGGGGCGATGGACCCCACCCAGATGCAGGTCGCCGTGAAGGCCGCCGCCAAGTCCGCCGGCAAAGCCGTGTCGGATGTCGACGCCGTCGCCGCTGCCGACGACGCCATCCGCGCGCAGATGCTGATCCGCACTTATCGCGTGCGTGGCCATCTGGCCGCCAATCTCGATCCGCTGGGGCTGACCAAGCGCGATCTGCCGGCCGACCTGACGCCGGAATATCACGGCCTGACCGACCCCGCGAAAAAAATCTATCTGGGCGGCACGCTGGGCCTGCAATATGCGACCGTGGCGGAGATCGTCGCGATCCTGCGCGCCAATTATTGCGGCAATGTCGGCCTGGAATATATGCACATCGCCGATGTGGAGGAACGCCGCTTCCTGCAGGACCGGCTGGAAGGCAAGGATAAGGAAATCATCTTCACGCCCGAGGGCAAGAAGGCGATCCTGGCCAAGGTCATCCAGGGCGAGCAATATGAGAAGTTCCTGGGCCGCAAATATGTCGGCACCAAGCGCTTCGGCCTGGACGGCGGCGAATCCATGATCCCCGCGCTGGAAGCGGTCATCAAATATGGTGGCCAGTCCGGCGTGCGCGAGATCGTGTTCGGCATGGCCCATCGCGGCCGCCTCAATGTGCTGGCCAATGTGATGGCCAAGGGCTTCCGCGTCATCTTCCACGAATTTTCCGGCGGCACCGCCAATCCGGAAGATGTGGGCGGATCGGGCGACGTGAAATATCATCTGGGCACGTCGACCGATCGCGAGTTCGACGGCGTCAAGGTCCATATGTCGCTGGTCCCCAACCCCTCGCACCTCGAAACCGTCGATCCGGTGGTGCTGGGCAAGGTCCGTGCGCAGCAGACCTTCCGCGACGATCTGGAAAAGCATGAGCAGGTATTGCCCGTGCTGATCCACGGCGACGCCGCTTTTGCGGGGCAGGGCATCGTCTGGGAATGCCTCGGCTTCTCCGGTGTGCATGGGTACAATACCGGCGGCTGCGTCCACTTCATTATCAACAACCAGATCGGCTTCACCACCAGCCCGCAATTTTCGCGCGGCTCGCCCTATCCGTCCGATGTGGCGAAGGGTGTCCAGGCGCCGATCCTGCACGTCAATGGCGATGATCCCGAAGCGGTGACCTTCGCGTGCAAGCTTGCGATGGAATATCGCCAGACCTTCCACCGCGACATCGTGATCGACATGTGGTGCTATCGCCGCTTCGGCCATAATGAAGGCGACGAGCCCGGCTTCACCCAGCCGCTGATGTACAAGGAAATCCGCCAGCATCCGCCGGTCAGCGACGTTTATTCGGCGCGGCTGAAGAATGAAGGCGTGGTCGACGACGACTATGTCAACAAGGTGACGGGCGATTTTGTCAATCATCTGGAGGAAGAGTTCGAGGCGGCCAAGAGCTACAAGGCCAACAAGGCCGACTGGTTCGCCGGTCGCTGGTCGGGCCTGCACAAGCCGGCCGACGCCGAAACCTCGCGCCAGAGCGTGGATTCGGCGATCAGCACCAAGCTGTTCGACGGCCTCGGCAAGACGCTGACCACCGTTCCCGAAGGATTGAACGTCCACAAGACGCTGACGCGCGTCCTCGCCGCCAAGGCGGAGATGTTCAAATCCGGCGAGAATTTCGACTGGGCGACCGGCGAGGCCCTGGCCTTCGGTTCGCTGCTGTCGGAAGGCTATGGCGTCCGCCTGTCGGGGCAGGACTCCGGGCGCGGGACGTTCAGCCAGCGTCACGCGGTCTGGACCGATCAGGACAGCGAGAATAAATATATCCCGCTGTCGACCGTACCACATGGCCGGTTCGAGGTGCTGGATTCGCCGCTGTCCGAATATGGCGTGCTGGGTTTCGAATATGGTTTCGCACTGGCCGACCCGAAGAGCCTGGTAATCTGGGAAGCGCAGTTCGGCGATTTCGCCAACGGCGCGCAGATCATCTTCGACCAGTATATCGCTTCGTCCGAAACCAAGTGGCTGCGCTCCAACGGCCTCGTCTGCCTGTTGCCGCACGGCTATGAAGGGCAGGGGCCGGAACATAGTTCGGCGCGTCTGGAACGCTTCCTGCAACTATGTGCGGAAGGCAATATCCAGGTCGCCAATATCACGACCCCGGCCAATTACTTCCACGCGCTGCGTCGCCAGATGCTGCGGCCCTTCCGCAAGCCGCTCATCATCATGGCGCCCAAGTCGCTGCTCCGTCATAAGCTGGCGGTCAGCAAGGCGGAGGATTTCCTGGGCGAAACCCAGTTCAAGCGCATCCTGTCGGACCCCAACGGGTCGGCCGACAAGGATACGAAGCGTCTGGTCCTGTGTTCCGGCAAGGTGTTCTACGACCTGATGGAGGCGCGCGACGCGGCCGGCGACAAGGATGTGCAGATCGTTCGCATCGAACAGATCTACCCGTTCGCGACCGACGCCCTGGCCAAGCGCATCGAGCGCATGACCAATCTGGACGAAATCGTCTGGTGCCAGGAAGAGCCGCGCAACAATGGCGCATGGTTCTTCGTCGAACCCTATATCGAGGAAGCCCTGGCCAAGGCCGGCAAGGCGCCCAAGCGCGCCCGCTATGCCGGTCGCAAGGCGTCGGCATCGCCCGCGACGGGGCTGGCGTCGCGCCATGTGTCCGAACAGGGCGCCCTCGTCGCCGATGCGCTGGGTCACAGCGTCCGTGAAGAAATCCGTCGCCAGAAGAAAGGCTGATCAAGCTCATGGCTACCGAAGTCAAAGTCCCAACCCTGGGCGAATCCGTTACCGAAGCAACCGTGGGCCAGTGGCTCAAAAAGCCCGGTGAAGCCGTCAAGGTCGACGAGCCGATCGTGTCCCTCGAAACCGACAAGGTCGCGGTCGACGTACCCTCGACCGTCGCCGGTGTCATGGGCGACATCATCGCCAAGGAAGGCGACACGGTCGAGGTCGGCGCGCTGCTGGCTTATGTGAACGAAGGCGGTTCGGCCGCTGCCGCGCCTGCGCCTGCCGCTGCTGCCGCGCCTGCCGCCAAGGCGGAAGCCGCTGCCCCGGCGCCCGCCGCGTCGGCGCCTGCGCCTGCCGCTTCGGATGACGAAGAGGGCGGCAATCTGACCCTGTCGCCGGCGGTGCGTCGCCTGGTGCTGGAACATGGCCTTGACCCGAGCAAGATCAAGGGCACCGGCAAGGACGGCCGCCTGACCAAGGACGACGTCACTGCCGCCGCCGCCGCCGGCACCGCCAAGGTTGCCGCCGGTGCGGCCGCCGCTGCGCCTGCCGCTGACGCGCCCGCCGCTGGCCCGAGCCGCAAGCAGGAACGGGTCAAGATGACCCGCCTGCGCCAGACGGTCGCCAAGCGCCTGAAGGAAGCGCAGAACACCGCCGCGCTGCTGACGACCTACAACGACGTCGACATGACCAACATCATCGAGGCGCGCGCGAAATATAAGGATCTGTTCGAGAAGAAGCATGGCGTTCGTCTGGGCTTCATGGGCTTCTTCACCAAGGCCGTCTGCATGGCGCTGCGCGACATTCCGGGCGTGAACGCACAGATCGAAGGCGACGAGATCGTCTATAACGACTTCTGCGACATCTCGGTCGCCGTGTCTGCGCCCACCGGCCTCGTCGTGCCGGTCATCCGCAATGCCGAGGCGCTGAGCGTCGCGGACATCGAAAAGACCATCGGCGGCTTCGGCAAGAAGGCCAAGGAAGGCAAGCTGACCATGGAAGATATGAAGGGCGGCACCTTCACCATCTCCAATGGCGGCGTGTTCGGTTCGCTGCTGTCCAGCCCGATCATTAACCCGCCCCAGTCGGCGGTTCTGGGCCTGCACCGCATCGAGGAACGCCCGGTCGTCCGCAATGGTCAGATCGTGGCGCGTCCGATGATGTATCTGGCATTGAGCTATGACCATCGCATGGTTGACGGTCGCGAAGCGGTGACGTTCCTGGTCGCAGTGAAGAACGCGATCGAAGATCCGACCCGCCTGCTGATCGACCTGTAATAATGAGGTGAACTCATGGGCATCGCTTACAGCCTGATTAGAGCAAAGCCCGAAGTTGTGGATCAACTTCGGGGGCGGCCGAAAGCCGTGGCTGAGTTCGTGTATCAGGACCCCGATGCCTATGAGCCGCCGAAGCCGGGCTTTTTTGCACGCTTGTCTAGAGCGGGCGTCGTTAGCGACAACGCGCCCGTACCAGATCGTGGAAAGGATGATGAAGCCGACTTGGATAAGGCATGGCATCTCGTCCACTATTTGCTAACCGGTAAGACGGGGCGCGTCGAAGGGCCGCTTGGTTTGATTGCAGACGACCTCCACCCCCTTGCCGATCTCGATCTAGGTCTTGGTAAGCCCAACGTTATTTCTGTCGATGCGACAAAGGCGTTCGCTGAAGCGGCCCAATCGATTTCCGATGAGGTTTTCCTAGCTCGTTTCATACCAGAGCAAATGCCTACCGATGAACTCTATATGGGTGATGTTGTGGCGCGTGGCGACCACGATGATATGAAAGAATATTCGCTGGAGAACTTTCATTTTCTCCGTGACTTCGCCGTCGCAGCAGCGCGAAACGGCGAAGCGATCATAACCTATTACACCTGATCGGAAGAAGAACGATGGCAGACTTCGACTATGACGTCCTGGTAATCGGCGCTGGCCCCGGCGGCTATGTCGCCGCGATCCGCGCCGCGCAGCTAGGCCTCAAGACCGCCTGCGCCGAAAGCCGCGAGACGCTGGGCGGCACCTGCCTCAATGTAGGGTGCATCCCGTCCAAGGCGATGCTGCATGCGTCGGAGCTGTATGACGAAGCGGCCAATGGCGCGCTCGCCAAGCTGGGCGTCAAGATCGACAAGATGAGCCTGGACCTGCCCACCCTGCAGGGCCAGCGCGTCGACGCGGTCAAAGGCCTGACCGGCGGCATCGAGTTCCTGTTCAAGAAGAACAAGGTGACTTGGCTCAAGGGTCTGGCGCGCTTCACCGGCGCCAACACGGTCGAGATCAACGGCGAGACGGTGACGGCGAAGAATATCGTCATCGCCACCGGATCGTCGGTCACGCCGCTGCCGGGCGTCGCGGTGGACAATGCGGGCGGTAGAATCGTCGATTCGACTGGCGCGCTGGAACTGGACAAGGTTCCGGGGCATCTGGTCGTCGTCGGCGGCGGCGTGATCGGGCTGGAACTGGGCAGCGTCTGGAAGCGCCTGGGCGCCAAGGTGACCGTGGTCGAATATCTCGACCAGATCCTGCCCGGCATGGACGGCGAAGTCCGCAAGGAAGCCAACAAGATCTTCAAGAAGCAGGGCTTCGAGTACAAGCTCGGCACGAAGGTCACGGGCGCGGAAGTCGGCAAGAAGGGCGTGACCCTGACCGTCGAACCCGCCGCCGGTGGCGACGCGGAGACGATCGAGGCCGATGTGGTCCTCGTGTCGATCGGCCGCCGTCCCAACACCGAAGGGCTTGGTCTCGACAAGATCGGTCTGGAACTCAACGCGCGCAGCCAGATCGAAACCGATCATGACTTCGCGACCAAGGTTCCGGGCGTCTGGGCGATCGGCGATGTGATCCCCGGTCCGATGCTGGCGCACAAGGCCGAGGACGAAGGCATTGCCGTCGCGGAGAATATCGCGGGCCTGACCGGCATCGTGAACCATGCCGTGATCCCGTCGGTGGTCTACACCAAGCCGGAAATCGCGGGCGTGGGCCTGACCGAGGAACAAGCCAAGGAAAAGGGCGCGATCAAGGTCGGCAAATTCCCGATGATGGCGAACAGCCGCGCCAAGACCAATCACGAACCGGACGGCTTCGTGAAGATCATCGCCGACGCCGAAACCGACAAGGTGCTGGGCGTGTGGATCATCGCGGTGCCCGCGGGCACGATGATCGCGCAGGCGGCGCAGGCGATGGAATTCGGCGCGTCGAGCGAAGACATCGCCTATACCTGCCACGCGCACCCGACGCACAGCGAAGCGATCAAGGAAGCGGCCATGGCCGTAACGGGCAAGCCGATCCATATGTGATCGGTTCGCTTATCGCGAAGACAAAGGAAGGGGCCTCCGCACTGCGGGGGCCTTTTTCTTTTCGGGCTGATGGTCAGGTCAGGTCCTGCCGGAAGCGATCAATCTGGTGCATTCGTTCATGCAACACCGTCACGATGCCGACAGCACCGTCCGACAGGACGCGCCAATAAATATAATGGTGTTCATAGCGGCAAAAAAAGCCATCGACGCCGAACTCCGCAGGAATATCCCGCCAGACGCAGTCCCGCATAGCGATATCCTCGAACCGCGCGAAAAGGCCGCGAATATAATTCTCGGCCTGGTCCTGGTCCCATCTATCACGGGTGTAGCGATAGATATCGTCGATCCGCCGTCCGGCCGCCTGCCGCACGCGATAGGCGGCCATGCGCCTATGGCCGCGCGTTGCGGGCGATAATCATATCGGCATCGAGCGGTTGATAGTCGCTCTCTGGTGCGGCGAAGGCATGGACCAGTTCGGTTTTGAGAAGCGCAAGCCGCTCGCCCTCGACCCGTGCCTTGTCCCGACGGATGAGATCGCGAACATATTCGCTGACATTTTCATAAGCCCCGCTGTCCCCGATATTGGTAGAGACGAAATCGCTCAGCGCACCGCTCACGCGCACATTCAGGGTCATGGGTTTGGACATGCGATAACCTTCCTGTCCACAGGATATGGAATATTCAGGACGGGGGCAAGGTGGTCTGTTTCATCCTTATTGCGGCCCGCCATCCTCGCCTTCGCCCGGCTGCGTCGGCGCGATCCTCGGCGGTGGAGTGCCTGACGGCCCGGCAGGCTGGTCGATCGGCAGGCGGATCTGGCCGCCGCCGATATTCACCGTCATGCCGCCTTCGTCCACGCCCAGCCCGACATTGCCGATGCCGGTTTCCACCGTGACATTGGCGATGGCGTTGACCAGGTCGGCGTCCTGCGTTTCTTCCGGCGCATCCTCGACCGGTTCGTTGATCGCGCCGCTCATGAAATTGCGCCAGATGCGCGCGGGCACGCCGCCGCCGGCCGCGCCGCCGGGCAGGGGGGCATTGTCGTCATTGCCGATCCACACCGCCGTCACGAGGCCCCCGGCATAGCCGACGAAGATGGCGTCGCGGCTGTCCTGCGTCGTGCCGGTCTTGCCGAAGGTGCTGGTGCGCAGCGCCGCCGCGCTGCCGGTACCGCGATTGGCGGCGGAGGAGAGGAGGTCGCGGATCATGTCGAGCTGGTCCTGGCTGAATTGCCGCTGGCGCTGCATCAGCTTTTCGAACCAGCCCTGTTCCTCGGGCGGCAGGCCATGGGCGAGCACCGGATAGGCGCCCGCCGCGACCGCCGCATAGGCCTCCGCCAGTTCCACCAGCGGGATTTCCGACGTGCCGAGCGCGAGGCTCAAATCTTCGGTCAGCGGCGCGGTGACGCCCAGATCGCGGGCGACCTTGATGACATTGTCGACGCCGACCTTCTGGGTCAGGCGGACGGCGGCGACGTTGCTCGACGCGGCGAAGGCCTGACGCAGGGTGATGCGGCCGCGATACTTGCCGCTGTGATTGGCGGGGCGGTAGGTGCCGGTGGTGATCGGCGTGTCATCGATCATGTCGTCGGGAGTCATCCCCGCGCGGAAGGCGGCGAGATAGACGAACAGTTTGAAGGTCGAACCCGGCTGGCGCTTCGCCTGCACCGCGCGGTTGAAGCTGCTCTTGGCGTAATTTTTGCCACCGACCATGGCGACGACACTGCCATCGGGCTTCATCGCCACCAGCGCCGCCTGCGCAGCCCCCAGCGGCGCGCGGCGGATCGCGGCTTCGGCCAGCCGCTGGATGCGCCAGTCGAGCGTGGTTTCGATCTTCTGTTCGCCATAGACGGCCCCGGCGCGATCGCGCGCGTCGGCAAGCACCCAGTCGGCGAAATAGGTGCCGGTGGTGGCGTCGGGCGTGTCATGGACGTTGAGCCGGGCGGGAGGCAGGGCGTTGCGTTCCGCCTGGCTGATATAGCCGGCATCGACCATCGCCTGCGTCACCAGCGCGGCGCGGGTGCGGGCGCCCTTCAGGTTGCCGGTGGGAGCAAGGCGCGAGGGCGCCTTCAACAGCCCCGCCAGCATCGCGGCCTGCGGGATGGTGAGCCGTTCGGGCGCGCGATTGAAATAATGCAGCGCGGCGGCGCGCAGGCCATAGACATTGTCGCCGAAATAGACGTTGGAGAGATATCTCTCCATGATCTGGTCCTTGGTCAGCCACGCTTCCAGCCAGAGTGCGATCAGCGCCTCGCGCGCCTTGCGGCCGAAGGTGCGGTCGCTGGACAGGAAGACGCCCTTGGCCAGTTGTTGCGTGATCGTGCTGCCGCCCTGCGACGATCCGTCCGACCAGAGATTATGCCACATGGCCCGCGCGATGCCGCGCGGATCGACGCCCCAATGGGTCATGAAGCGGCGATCCTCGATCGCCATGAACGCCTGCGGCACATGGGCGGGCAATTCGGCCATCGTCACCGGTGTGTCGATCACCGCGCCGCGCCGGGCGATCAGATGGCCGTCCGCCGACGTCAGGCTGATGCTGGGCGGCGCGATCGGCTTGAGCGAGCGGGAGAGCGGCGCCGTGACCGCGAGCCAGGCGACCAGAATCATCAGCACGGCGAGGCCTGCGGCGATCACCCATCCGGCGATCTGGAGCCGGCGACGCCAGGGCGTGGGCCGTGCGAAGGCGCTGGGCGGACCCGCGCCGAACTCGCGCGGGGGTTGCGCGAAGGGATCGAGTGGGGCGGAATCGGGCATGTCTTGGGTCATACTGTGTTATTCATATCATACAGTCAAGCCTGTCCCGTGCCGGGACAGGCCGGAATTAACCACAATATGCGCTGGTCTATATGGTAAATTTTGCGTTAACCAATCGCTATGCGAAACCGACCCCTCGTCCTCACCACCGAATCGGCCCGCCATCCGTTCCGCCAGCGGCTGCCCGCCCATGTGCTGCGCGTGGTGGAGGATATGCCCGCGCGCAAGAAGCGGTTCAGCGACGACGACAGCGACTGGAAGCTGTTCGGCCTGAGCTTCGCGGCCTTCTTCACGGCCTTCTACAGCTTCATTTTCTGAGACGAGGACCGGGCGTCCGGTCAATGGCATAGAGGGCCGTCGCAGGCCTTGTGGAGCTTCCACGCCATCGCCGCGCAGGGCAGGGTGAGGAAGGCGACCAGCAGCAACTGCATCACCACCGATACGCCGGCGATGCTGAGCCCGATGGCGCAGAGCGATCCGACCACCATCGCGCCCGAATTGACGATATTATTGGCCGCCACGGTGCGCGCCGCTTCGCATTTTTCGACCGTCGTGGTCAGGAAGGCGTAGAGCGGCACGACGAACATGCCGCCGAAGGTCGCGACGCCGAGCAGGCAGAACGACAGCGGAATCGCCAGCGGATGGGCCAGAAACCCGGCGAGCGACAGCATCTTCCCGTCCGGCGAGGGCGTCCACAGGTCGCACACGATGTGAAAGGCGACGATGCACAGCCCCATGCCGATCACCGACGCGGGCGCATATTTGGCCGAGACATGGCCTTGCAACAGCCGGTTGATCGCCACGGAGCCGATCGCGATGCCGATCGAGAAGATGGCCAGGAACAGGCTGGCGACCGGCTTGTCGGCGGTCAGGACATTCTTCACCAGCGGCGGGAACTGGATGAACAGGATCGAGCCGACCGCCCAGAACAGGCTGATCGCCATGATCGCCAGAAACAGGCGGCGAATATGCATCGTCCCGCGCACCAGCGCGACCGACGAGCGGATGATGTGGAAGTCGATCGGCTGCTTTTCGAGCAATGACGGCGCCGAGGGCACTCCCCGCCCCGCGATATAGCCGATCAGCGCCGTGATGATGATGCCGACCGCGGCCGCCTCCACCGGGATCACGCCGGCCAGGATCGTGCCGGCCAGGATCGCGATATAGGTGCCCGCTTCGACCAGGCCGGTGCCGCCCAGCACTTCGTCGTCATGCAGATGCTGGGGCAGGATCGCATATTTGATCGGGCCGAAGAAGGTCGAATGGATGCCCATGGCGAACAGCGCGACCAGCAGCAGCGGGATCGCCAGCGTGTGGACGGCAATGCCGCTCCAGATGAGGCCGAGGCCCACCGCACCCACGCCCATGATCAGGATTTCCGCCGCCTTCACCCAGCGGATGATGACCGCCTTGTCGCGCTGGTCGGCCAACTGGCCCGATATCGCCGACAACAGGAAGAAGGGCAGGATGAACAGGCCCGTGGCCAGCGCGCTGAACCAGGTTTCGGATTTCTCGTCATTATAGACCTGATAGACCACGAACAGGACCATCGCGTTCTTGAACAGATTGTCGTTGAACGCACCAAGGAGCTGGGTGATGAAAAGCGGCAGAAAACGGCGCTTGTTCAAGAGCCTGAGAGAGGCTTGCATGGATAGGGGCGTCTTCTTTCCCGTGAGCGACCGGGGCGGGGTCTAGCGGTTGACGACGTCTGTGTCCAATGGGTTGGGCATGACGATACGGCTTTGCTTGTATGCCGCGCCGGACTGTGGCAGTTCGCGGCGATGCTAACGCTGCCCAATTTGCTGACGCTTTCGCGGATCGTGACGGTGCCGCTGCTGGTCGCTCTGCTGTGGCCGGCGGAACAGGGCGCGCGCTGGACCACCGGCTATGCGCTGGCCTTCGCCCTCTATTGCCTGATGGGCGTGACCGATTATTTCGACGGCTATCTGGCGCGCGCGCAGGGCACGGTGTCGAAACTGGGCGTGTTTCTGGACCCGATCGCGGACAAGATCATGGTCGGCGCGGTCATCCTGATGCTGGCGGCGACCCGCGACATAGCGGGCATCCATATCGCCGCCGCGATGATCATTCTGCTGCGCGAGATCGCAGTGTCGGGCCTGCGCGAATTTCTGGCCGGGCTGCAGGTGTCGGTGCCGGTGTCGCGCCTCGCAAAATGGAAGACGACGTTCCAGATCATCGCGCTGGGCGCATTGATCCTGGCCGGGGCGGTGCCGCAATTCCCCTTCGTCCAGACGGTGGGCATCGTGACCCTGTGGGCCGCGGCGATGCTGACGCTGGTCACCGGCTGGGACTATCTGCGCGTCGGCATCAAGCATATGGACTGACCGGCGATGGCGGACCTGACCATCGTCTATTTCGCCTGGGTGCGCGAGGCCATCGGCCGCGACGAGGAGCGGGTCGCGCGGCCCGCAGCAGATAGCAGCGTGGCCGATCTGGTCGCGACGCTGGCCGCCCGGGGCGGGGGTTACGCGCAGGCTTTGAGTGATCCGGCGCGGCTGCGTGCGGCGATCGATCAGCGTTTCGTGCCGCTGGACAGCCTGATCGGCGACGCGCGCGAAGTGGCGCTGTTTCCCCCGGTGACGGGCGGATGAAACGGGTTGCCATCCAGACGGCGGATTTCGATGTCGCCGCCGAACTGGCCGCGCTGGAGGCGCTGGGCGGTGGCGGCGTGGCGAGCTTTACCGGCGTGGTGCGCGGGGACGGCGGCCTGATCGCGCTGGAGCTGGAACATTATCCGGCGATGACGCAGGCGCAGGTCGACCGGATCGTGGACGAGGCGCTGGCGCGCTGGCCGCTGCTGGGCGTCAGCGTGATCCATCGTTTCGGGCGGCTGGCGCCGGGCGCGCGCATCGTCTTCGTCGGCACGGCGTCGCGCCATCGCACCGCCGCGCTGGAAAGCTGCGCCTTCCTGATCGATTGGATGAAGTCCGACGCGCCCTTCTGGAAGAAGGAGCATTTTGGCGACGGCGCAACTCAATGGGTTGCGGCGCGGGCCGAGGATGAGGCCAGGGCGAAGGGCTGGAAGGCTTAAGCCGCTTCGGGCAACCGGCAATTGAGCGCCGCGGCGTCGCGCAAGATGCCGGCCAGCAGGTGGAATTCCTTCTCGCGCGGGCTGTTCTTGCGCCACACCAGCGCGATGTCGCGCCAGGCGCGTTCCGACTGAAGCGGCCGCGCGACAATTTGCGTATGCTCCAATATCCCGCTCGCAATCGCCATTTCCGGGATCATCGTCATGCCCAGGCCATTATCGACCATCTGGATCAGCGTGTGCAGCGATGTACCCATCATCGTCGCGCTGGCGCGCAGGTCGGGCCGGTTGCAGGCGGCCAGCGCATGGTCCTTCAGGCAATGGCCGTCCTCCAGCAGCAGCAATTTGCTCTCATCGATCATGTCCGGGCCGATCCATTCGGGCGGATCGCGCGGCTCGTCATGCGGAAAGGCGACATAGAGCCGGTCCTGGAACAGGATTTCGCTGTCCACCTCGCCCATGGCGAAGGGCAGCGCCATCAGCACGCAATCGACATGGCCGTGGCGCAGCGATTCAATCCCCGCCTGGGTCGTTTCCTCGCGCAGATAGAGTTTGAGGTCGGGCCGGTCGGCGCGCAGCCTGGGCAGCATCCGCGGCAGCAGGAAGGGCGCAATGGTCGGGATCACGCTCATCCGCAACTCGCCGGTCAGCGGCTTACCCGACGCCTCGGCGATGGCGGCCAGCTCCTCCGCCTCGCGCAGCACGCGATGCGCCTTGACCACGATGCGATCGCCCAGGGCGGTGAAGCGCACCACCCGGCGGGTGCGCTCGACCAGGGTGACGCCGATCAGCGATTCCAGTTCGCGGATGCCCGCCGACAGGGTCGACTGGGTGACGAAACAGCTATCGGCGGCCTTGCCGAAATGGCCCTGCTCCTTGAGCGCAACCAGATATTGCAGCTGCTTGAGCGTGGGCAGATAACTGGACATTTATCGGATTCCTCGATCAGAAATCCGAATATAAGCGTCTTAGCCGATATATCCAAGATATTTGGCGACCCCGAACAGCGACGTGATCGTCAGGATGACGCCCACCGCCGAGAAGAGGATGCGCGGCGCCACCCGGCGTGCCAGCATCGCGCCGAAGGGCGCGGCGATCACCCCACCGATCAGCAGGCCCAGCGTATAGGTGGTGAAGGCTTCCCAGCCCAGATGAAGGAGGAAGGTCAGGCTGATCGACAGGGTCAGGATGAATTCGACCGTGTTGACCGTGCCGATGGTGTGGCGCGGGCTGGACCCCTGCAGCAGCAGGTTCGATGTCACGATCGGTCCCCAGCCGCCACCGCCGCTGGCGTCCATGAAGCCGCCGACCAGGCCCAGAGGCGCGACCCATTTGGGATCGCGGGGCTTGGGCGGCAGATGGAAGCCGCGCCAGATGAGGTAGAAGCCGATCGCGGCGAGATAGGCCAGAACGAAAGGCTTGATCACCGCGCCGTCGATATTGGACAGAAAATAGGCACCGCTGACGCCGCCGATCACGCCGGGAATGATAAGCCGGGCGAATAGTTTCCAGTCGACATTGCGGTGCAGGATATGGCTGATCGCCGATACGCCGGTGGTGAAGGTTTCGGCGACATGGACGCTGGCCGACGCGCGGCTGGGCGACACACCCAGGGTCAGCAGCAGGGTGCTGGAAATGACGCCATAAGCCATGCCCAGCGCGCCGTCGATGATCTGCGCGCCGAATCCGACGAGGATGAAAGGCAGGATTTCGCCGAAATGGGCGATAAAAGTGTCGATCATCCGCTACCCCTCACTGGAATTGTCTACTTCCATGATTGGTATATCGCGTGCCGCCAAGCAAGTTTCTATTTGCGGCGAAAAAGCGCGGTTAGCGCCCCATCTGGAAAAGCCGGGCAATTCCTCTTATATGGGATGCTCATAACAAGTCTAGGAACGGTCAGGGACGTCTGGATGGTGCGCAGCCTCATTTCCTATCTGGATTCGATCAAATCCCGCGATCCGGCGCCGCGGTCCCGCGCGGAAATCCTGCTCTACCCCGGCGTCTGGTCGCTGGCCTTTCATCGGGTCGCCCATCGCCTGTATCGCGCGCGGCTGTTCTTTCTTGCGCGCGCCGTGAACCATTTGTCGCGTTTCCTGACCGGTAACGACATCCATCCGGGCGCGAAGATCGGCAAACGCTTCTTCATCGACCATGGCTTTACCGTGATCGGCGAGACGGCCGAGATCGGCGACGATGTGACGCTTTACCAGAATGTCACGCTGGGCGGTACCGACCCCGCCAACGGCATTGCCGGCAAGCGTCACCCCACGCTGAATGACGGCGTGATCGTCGGGTCGGGCGCACAGGTGCTGGGGCCGATCAACGTCGGCGCGCGCGCCCGCGTCGGTGCGAACGCCGTGGTCACCAAGGATGTGGCGGAAGGCGCGACCATGGTCGGCATTCCTGCGCGGGCGATGCTGGTCGACGTGACCGCCTATCAGCGCGACTTCATGCCCTATGGCACGCCCTGTTCGGACTGTTTCGATCCCGAAAAGCAGAAGCTGGAGATGCTTCAGTGCGAGGTCGAACAGTTGCAGAAGCGCCTCGCCGAACTGATGGCGGAGCGCCAGACACCGATATTGCCATCGGCATTGGGCGACGATGACGATGCGCCGCTGTTCAAGGAGCGCGGCCGGGCCTGATGACCAATGTGACGCCGTTTCCCCATCAAGGAGCGGGGCCGGGGCCGAAGGGCGGCCAGGTCGGGTTCGAGCGGCTGGAACTGCAACGGATCATGGATCTGTACGGCCGCATGGTGTCGGCCGGCCATTGGCGCGACTATGCGATGGACATGGGGCAGGAGGCGGCGATCTTCAGCGCCTTCCGCCGCTCCGCCGAACGCCCCGAATATCGGATCGAGAAGCGCCCGGCGCTGCGCCATCGCCAGGGCATGTGGGCGCTGGTCGGGGAAAGCGGCCAGATATTGAAGCGCGGCCAGGAGTTGCAGGGCGTGCTGGCACCGGTCGAGCGCAAGCTGCTGCGGATCGTCGAGGATTGAAGGTCTGCGGCTGCTCCCTCCTGAAAAGAGGGAGCAGCCGGTCGCGGTCAAGCGACGGCGCGATCCAGATAGGGCAGGCGCTCGGAAAGGCGTGGCGGCAAGCCATGCACCACCAGCGCGCGGGCATGGTGCCATAGCGCCGACAGCAGCAGCAACGCCGCGCCGATCACCAGCGTCGTGAGCGCCCAGGACAGTTCCACCGCGCCGGCCTGGCGGAACAGGCCGTACAGGGCGAAAAGGACATAGGCGAGGCTGGAGACGAGCAGCGCGCGCCGGTCGATCGCCAGTGCGATGAGGCCGAAGGCGACATAGAGGGCGATCACCAGCGCGGCGCGCGCGGCGCTGATCTCGTCGCCGTTCATCACGCCCAGCAGGTGGAACAGCGAATGCGCGATCATCGGCGCGGCGGCCAGGTGCAGCCAGAAGGCGACGTCGGATCGCGGCGTGGTGCGGGCGCGATCGCTCATGTCCCACCGCATAGCCAGCGCGAAGATGGCGAGGCCCGCGATCAGCAGCAACGCGAAGGGCAGGGTCATATCGTCGGGCGTGCCGGCCATGACAAGGCTGACGCCGACGCCGGCCGCCGCCGCCGCGCCGACCGCCACGGTGATCGGCACCATGAAGCGCCGCCAGTGCGCCCAGGCCGCCAGCACGCCCGCGCCGGCCGCGACGCACACGATCATCGAGGCCAGGCTGTCGCCCGCATGGGGGAATATCTGCGCACCCAGCGCGCCGACCGCAAAGACGATGCCGCCGACGAAACCGCCCAGCAAAAGGATGGAGGGCAGCGCCATGTGGCGGCGCCGGGTGAAATATTCGGCCAGGCCCCAACTGACGGCAGCCACCAGCAGGCCGGCCATGAAGGCAGGATGATGGTCCGGCGCCCCGAATCGCAGGCTGTTGCCGAGCCAGCCAACCGCCACCAGCAGCAGGACGCTGGCGATCGCGACGAAGATGTCGTTAAAGCCCGTCAGCAGCCGGAAATGTTCTTCGTCCACCATCGGCGAGGCGCGCAGTCCCGCCACATGATCGCGCAACGCCTGCGCCGCCTGCGCGGGGATTGCGCCCGCCGCTACGGCATCCTGTAGATCGCTCTCGCTATACATCGTCCTGCTCCCGACACTGTCTGGCAGCGTCGTTATAGCATTGCTGTATTAATACATCAACACAGATGATTTTGGCCTTTTTCCGAGGGTCGAGCGGTGTTAGCGCGGTGTGATAATAGAGGAGACGCCTGTTCCATGACCCTGCCGACATTGCTGGAAGGCCGCCTTGCGCTGCCGCTGATCGGGTCGCCGATGTTCATCATCTCGCAACCGGCGCTGGTCATGGCGCAGTGCCGCGCAGGGATCGTCGGCGCCTTTCCCTCACTCAATGCGCGGCCGTCGGGCATGTTCGAGGCGTGGTTGCAGCAGTTGCAGGCGGAACTGACCGACGCCGATGCGCCCTTCGCCGTCAACCTGATCGTCCACCGCACCAATGCGCGGCTGGAGGAGGATCTGGCGCTGTGTGTCCGATATAAGGTGCCGATCGTCATCACTTCGCTCGGCGCGCGCGAGGATGTGAATGCGGCGATCCACAGCTATGGCGGCATCGTCCTGCACGATATCATCAACGACATGTTCGCGCGCAAGGCGATCGAGAAGGGCGCCGATGGCCTGATCGCGGTGGCGGCGGGGGCGGGCGGCCATGCCGGCACGCTGTCGCCCTTCGCGCTGATCCAGGAAATCCGCCAATGGTTCGACGGGCCGCTGGCGCTGTCGGGATCGATCGCCACCGGCCGCGCCATCGCCGCCGCGCGGATGATGGGCGCGGACCTCGCCTATATGGGATCGCCCTTCATCGCCACGGCGGAGGCCAATGCCGACCCCGCCTACAAGCAGATGATCGTCGACAGCCATGCCGCCGACATCGTCTATTCGGACGTGTTCACCGGCGTCCACGGCAATTATCTGCGCCCCAGCATCGTCGCGTCGGGGCTGGACCCCGACAGCCTGCCCAAGGCGAAGGACATGGATTTCGCGGCGATGACCGGCGGCGACAAGAAGGCGTGGCGCGACGTATGGGGTTGCGGCCAGGGGATCGGCGCGGTCGACAAGGTGCAGCCGACCGCCGATTTCGTCGCGGGGTTAAAGGCGGACTACCGTGCGGCTGTCGCCGGCTTCACCCTCTAGGAAGCCGCGAACCTCGCCGATGAAGCGCTCGAACTGGTCATGGTGCAGCCAGTGGCCGGCATCGGCGAACTCGACCAGCCGGGCGTCGCTGAAATGGCGGATGCGGCCGTCCTTTTCCGGGTTGGATGCCCAGCTATCCTGGCCCAGGCAGAGCAGGGTGGGGCAACTGATCCGCTTCCAGAAGTCGGGCAGTTCCTCATCGGTGCCGGCCTGGGGCGCCAGCCCTTTCAGATAGGGGTCGAATTTCCAGCCATAGCTGCCGTCTTCGTTGCGGTTGACGCCGTGGCTGGTCAGATGCAGCGCCTGCTCGACCGTCAGATGCTCGTTGCGCTCGCGCATCCGGCCGATCGCCGCCTCGATCGTGGGATAGCGCCGCGGCGTGCGCCGTGCGCTGGCGCGGCGCGTGTCGATCCATTCGCGCCAGACCTGGGGCGCCGCCTGTTCGGCCTTTTGCTTCAGGCGGTCGGGCGACAGACCCAGACCTTCGATCGCGACAAGCTTGCGCACTTTTTCAGGGAACAGACCCGCATAGCGCAGGCTGATCGCGCCGCCGAGCGAATGGCCCACGATCGTCATGGGCGACCGGTCGAGCAGGTCGACCAGCTGCGCCAGGTCGTACACGAAATTGGCCATCATATAGGAGCCGTCGGGCGACCAGCCGCTGTCGCCATGGCCGCGCAGGTCCAGCGCGATGACATGATAGTCCCGCGCCAGCGCGCGCGCCGTCCAGTCCCAACTGCGCGCATGGTCGAAGCCGCCATGCACCAGGACCAGCGTCGGGGCCGATGGATTGCCCCAGTCGAGATAGTGCAGCCGTGTCCGCAACGATGTGAAGAAATGCGAAGTCGGGGTCGGCGCGGTCAAGATGTCCATGCGATCCTGCAGGCTGGGAACAGATATGGTCCCCATCAGGGAACTGCACCGATGTTGCAAGTAAAGAGCGACGAAAAATGCCGCTTTTCCAATATTTCGGCCGGGTTTTTCGAAAAATGGATCAACAGTCGGTACGGGGCGGATCGGGTTCGCGCGCCACGATCGCCGATGCGAGCGCGGTGCGCATGGCGGTCGCGACGGTGCGCGCAAGCTCCGCCTGCCTGAACGGTTTGTCGAGACGCAGGCGATGCGTGGCGTGCGGCGGTAGTTCGGCAAAGCCGGTAATGATGACGACCGGCAGGCCGGGTTGCATCTGTTCGATCGCATCGGCGAGCTGCGCGCCGGTCATGCCCGGCATTGCATGGTCGGTGACGACCAGGTCTACGCTGCCGCCCGCCAGCACCCGCAATGCATCGGCGCCGGACGACGCCTGGAACACGGTATGGCCCAGATCCTCCAGCATACCGGCCGTGTTCGTCAGCACCAGATCGTCATCGTCCACCGCCAGAATGACCAGCGGCATGTTGGGGTCATGCAATTCCTCCACCACCATGGCGATGTGCTGCGCCTCCGCATCGGCCTGCGCCATTGGCAACCACAGCGATACGCTGGTTCCGACGCCGGGCTCGCTGGCGATCGTCAGCGAGCCGCCGCATTGCTGGGCGAAGCCATGCACCATCGACAGGCCCAGGCCGGTGCCCTTGCCCACGCCCTTGGTGGTGAAAAAGGGTTCGCGGGCGCGCTCCAGCGTGGCGGCGTCCATGCCCTCGCCCTCGTCGATCACGGACAGGCGGATATAGTCGCCCGCCCCCAGGTCGGGGCGCTCGTCCGGGGCGACGGTCGTTCGCGCCGCGTCGACGATGATCCGCCCGCCTTCCGGCATGGCGTCACGCGCGTTGACCGCCAGGTTGAGCAGCGCCAGTTCCAACTGGGATGGATCGGCATGGGCGGCGCCCAGCGCCGGCGGAAAGCGCATCTCTATGGCTACCGCCGCGCCCAACGTGGTGCGGAACAATTCGGCCATGCCCTGCACCAATAGGACGCAGTCGACGCTTTGCAGCTTGAGTTCCTGCTTGCGCGCAAAGGCGAGCATCCGCTGCGTCAGGGTCGCGCCGCGCTCGGCCGCGGTCATGGCGTTGTCGAGATAACGGGCGATGTCGCCGCCGGTCGTCAGCCTTTGCCGGGCGAGGTCCAGGCTGCCGACGATCACCGCCAGCAGATTGTTGAAATCATGCGCGACGCCGCCGGTCAGCTTGCCGATCGCGTCCATCTTCTGGGTCTGGACGATGGCGTCGCGCGCCTCGTCGAGGGCGCGTTGCGCATCGCGTCGTTCGGTCAGGTCGCGGGTGATCTTGGCGAAGCCCAGCAAGGTGCCGTCCGGGGTGCGGATCGGGTCGATCACGACATTGGCCCAGAAGCGCGTGCCGTCCTTGCGAATGCGCCAGCCTTCCGCCTCGAACCGGCCCACGGTCTGCGCGGTATGGAGCGCGCGCGAGGGCAGGCCCGCCAGCCGATCTTCCTCGCTGTAGAAGCGGGAGAAATTCTGGCCCAATATCTCTTCGGCCTTATAGCCCTTGAATCGTTCCGCGCCCATGTTCCAGCTCGTCACCGTGCCGACGGGATCGAGCATGTAGATGGCGTAGTCGGTCACGCTCTGCACCAGCAGCCGGAAGCGTTCCTCGCTGGCGCGTAAGGCATCCTGCGCGGCGCGTCGCTCGGTCAGGTCGCGCGTCACCTTGGCGAAGCCCAGCAGGCGGCCGTCGGGGGCGCGGATAGGATCGATCACGACACTGGCCCAGAATTGTCCGCCATCCTTGCGGACGCGCCAGCCTTCCGCTTCGAACCGGCCGTCATGCTCGGCGGCATGGAGCGCGATTGCGGGGATACCGCGCGCCAGGTCCTCCGGCGTGTAGAAGCGGGAAAAATGCTGACCGATGATCTCGTCCGCTTCATAGCCCTTGAAGCGGCGCGCGCCCGCGTTCCAACTGACGATTACGCCCGTCGGGTCGAGCATATAGATCGCATAGTCGGTGACGCTTTGAACCAGCAGTTCGAAGCGATTGCCTGTTTCGTCAGTGGAGGCGGTAACCATCTTGTCCCCGAATCAAGCGCCGGTGGACGGTGCTCTCTTTGCCATCGGCAAAACGGCGCTGCAGCGCAATCGTTCCCTGCGGTCGCGCGGCAGGCCCTCTTGACTTGAAACGCGGCCCTGCGCACCACGCCGGCTCTACTGCACAGGGAGCGGGCATGGCGACGAAGGCGACGATCACGGTTATTGGCGAAGCGATGCTGGAGCTGAGCCGCGGCGATGGGGATGGCTGGAACCTGCGCTATGGCGGCGACGTCATCAACACCGCCATCCATCTGGCGCGCGCGGGCGACACTGTCCGCCTCGCCAGCGCGCTGGGCACCGATCCCATGAGCGCGCAACTGTGCGCCCAATGGGAAGCGGAAGGCGTGGACACGTCGCTGGTCATCGCGGCAAAGGACAAGCTGCCCGGCCTCTACGCGATCGAGACGGATGCGGCGGGCGAGCGCAGCTTCCATTACTGGCGCGGCGAGGCGGCGGCGCGGCGGATGTTCGACCTGCCGCAAAGCGCGGCGATGGTGGCGCAGGCGGCGCAATCGGACCTGCTCTATTTTTCGCTCATCACCCTGGCGATCCTGCCGGACGCCGGCCGGGAGGCGCTGTTGGACCTGTGCGCGCAGGTGCGTGCCCATGGCGGCCGCATCGCCTTCGACGGCAATTATCGCGCGCGGCTGTGGGATGATGCGGCGACCGCGCGCCGCTGGCGCGACCGGGCGATCGCGGTCAGCGACATGGGCCTGCCGACGCTGGCGGACGAGGTCGAGATGGGCGAAGCCGACGACGCCCGCGACGCGGCGGCGCGCTGGGGTGCGGGAGAAGGGCGGGACGTGGTCGTGAAGCTGGGCGGCGATGGCTGTTTGGTGGCGGGTGAGATCGTGCCGATACCGCGTCAACTGGACGTCATCGATTCGAGCGGGGCGGGGGACGCGTTCAATGGCGGCTATCTCCATGCCCGGCTGGCCGGCGCCAGCCCGCGCGATGCGGCGCTGGCCGGGCATCGTCTCGCCGGCTGGAATATCGGCCGCCGCGGCGCGATTCCGGCGCGCGATGCCGATGCGCCTTATGGCTGATCCCCGTTGACAGCAGCCCATGGCTTGCGCCATGGGCGATCGGGCAGGCGGGTGTAGCTCAATGGTAGAGCTTTTGCTTCCCAAGCAAGTGACGAGGGTTCGATTCCCTTCACCCGCTCCAGCCGTCTAAAGCGCGCTGCGTTTAATCGGATGCAAGTCGTACGATCTGGTTTTTTATCTTCGCATCATGCGGACGGTTCCCACTTTTCCGCACGATGCTCTACGATGCGAACCCTCGTTTTTGGCGCGCTACGCCCTGACCGGCCATGCCGTGGCGGGAATTGCCTCTCCCTCCCTAGCTGAAGACGAAATCCGAACTGACCAGCGCGGCTTTATCGACGCCGGTCAGGATCAGGGACTGTCCACCCCCAAAATCAAAGCGGGTGTCGGCGCCATCCGTCGTCGCGATCGCCATGATTTCGGCGAAACTGTCATAATCCTCGCCCATCGTCAGAATGATGCGATCATCGGCCTGCTCGTCGCCGGCGGTAAAGTCCATGATTCGCACTTGGCCGGACCCCGTCCAGAACAGGAAGGCGTCGTCGCCGGCCTCGCCGTAGAGGACGTCCTTGCCGCCGCCGCCGTCCAGATAGTCGCCACCGCCGCCGCCGTAGAGATGGTTGTTGCCGGCATTGCCGTACAGCGCATCCCCGACCTCGCTCCCGCGGGCATTCTCGAACCCGATGAACCTGTCGCCGGCCCCTTCCACGCCATAGGACCAGCCCAGGTCGAGATGGATGGTCACCCAGTCGAGCGATCCCCTGTAGCTCAACAGGTCCGACCCGCTGCCGCCGTGCATTTCATCCGCGCCAAGGCCGCCGATGATGATGTCGTTGCCAGCACCGCCGTATAAAATATCGTCGCCGGCGCCGCCGACCAATATATTGGCCCGGCCATCGCCAGCCAGAGTGTCGTCAAGGTCGCTGCCGGTGATCCTTTCCATGCCGCTGAAGCTGTCGCCGGTCGCATCGCCGCCGTCCGCTGCGCCGGTGGTGAGGTTCACAGTCACGCCGGCGGTCGATCCGCTATAGTCCAGAATGTCGTTGCCGTCGCCGCCCAGCAGCGTATCCGCGCCTGCGCCGCCCCGCAACATGTCGTCGCCAGCGGCGCCTTCCAGCCGGTCATTCCCCAGGCCGCCGATCAACTGGTTGCGGCCGCCGCCGCCGATCAGTACGTCGTTGCCGTCGCCGCCCTCCGCATGGCTGAAGCTGATGAGCGTGTCGCCGTCGGCGTCGCCACCCGATGCGGTCTGGGTCTGCAGATTGACAAGCACTGCCCCGACCGATCCGCGATAGCTCACAACGTCGCCATGCTTGCCGCCGTTGAGCAGATCCGCGCCGGCTCCGCCGATCAGCCAGTCGCGCCCGTCGCCACCGAACAACATGTCATCGCCCGCGCCGCCCATAAGCTGGTTCTCGCCGGCGTCTCCGGTCAGCTTGTCGTCGTGGCTGCTGCCGATCAGCCCCTCGATCCCGTCATATTGGTCGCCGATCGCCTCGCCGCGCGTTCCGACGCCGGAGGCGAGGTTGGCGGCGACGGCCGACAGGGCCTCGGCATAGCTGGCCATGTCGACGCCCTGATCGCCATAAAGCATATCGGCGCCCGTTCCACCCATCAGCACATCGTCGCCCAAGTCGCCGTGCAGGGTGTCGCTGCCTTGCAGGCCGCGCAGGATATCCGCGTCCAATCCGCCGTTCAGGAGATTGTTCAGGCTGTTGCCGCTGCCGCGAAACAGCGCTGCGCCGCCGAGATAGGTGAGATTTTCCACATGGCTCGCCAACTCGTAATCGTCCAGATCCAGAACAAGAACCTCGTCCGTGCCGCCGCCGGACAGTTCGATCGTCTGGTCATTGATTGAGTCGACGACATAGAGGTCATCGCCATCGCCGCCCTCCAGCCGATCGTCGCCCGCGCCGCCGTCCAGCAGGTCCGAGCCGGCGCCGCCCAGCAGCCTGTCATCGCCGTCATAGCCCAGCAGCAGGTCGTCGCCCCCCAGACCGCTCAGCACGTTGGCCAGGTCGTTGGCGTCGATCCGGTTATCCTGCTCATTGCCTGTGCCGTTGCGGGCATCGGCGCCGTCGAGCGCCAGCGCTTCGACGAAGGGCGCCAATGTGTAGCTGACCGACGACACGACGAAATCGATGCCTTCGCCGTCCGCCTCGATCACCTGATCGTAGATGTTGCTCACGAAATAAATGTCATGGCCGTCGCCGCCGCTCATCTGGTCGGCGCCGCGCCCCCCGTCCAGCCAGTCATCGCCCGCGCCGCCGAACAGCCGGTCATTGCCATCGCCAGAGTCGAGAAAATCGTCGCCATCGCCGCCGCGCAGTTCATCGGCGCCATAGCCGGACAGGATGATGTCCATGTCGGCGGAACCGGTCAGCAACTGGTCGCCATGGGCAAGGCCGGCATTGAGGATGTGCCAGGTCATGGAGACCGACTCGCCGCTGAAATTGTTCATCGCGGAAAAGGAGAGAGTGCCGTCGGACGCATCCTCGCCTCCCGGAAAGCCGAGATAGACGATGGCGGAACCCGAGTCCCAGCCATAGCCGCCGGTGCCCCCGATCGTCCCGCCCTGGTCGTAATAATTGTAATTCCAGCTTGTTTCGTAGAAGGCTTCCCCGGTTTCCGGATCGTCATAGCCGGGAACATAATAATCGATCTGCATGTCGAATGTGCCGGAATCACGATCGATCGTAAGCCAATAGCCGATAAAGCCTGCCATGATCCCCTCCTGCCGGGATGGATGGACAGATCATAGACGACGCCGCTGGTTCCGACAAGAAAACAGCGGCCCATTACCATCTGTCCGGCGCGGCTACTTTGTCATGGACTGCGACAGCGAAGATTCTCTATTTGATCCAGCCTGTCTGGGTCCGTCGCAAGTGGGTAAGTAAACTTAACCTACCTGACGCTTGGCCAGCTTGCGGGCGAGGGTGCGGCGATGCATACCCAGCCGCCGCGCGGCTTCGGAGATGTTGAACTCGCTGTCCTTGAGCACCTCGTGGATATGCTCCCATTCCAGCGTCTTGATCGACGTCGGCCGGGGGGCGAGCGGCGCGGCGGGATTGCCGCCGGAGCGGGCGAAGGCGGCCTCGATATCGTCGGTGTTGGAAGGCTTGGCGAGATAATTGGTGGCGCCCAGCTTGATCGCCTCCACGGCCGTCGCGATGCTGGCGAAGCCCGTCAGCACCACGATCAGCATCGCCGGATCATGGGCGTGGAGCGCCTGGACGCAGGCCAGGCCCGATTGCGGGCCAAGCTTGAGATCGACGACGGCGAAGCCGGGGCGGTTGTCGGCGAGTATCGCGGTCACCGTTTCCAGGCTGTCGGCCGACAGCACGCTGTAGCCGCGCCGTTCGAAAGAGCGTTTGAGCGTGCGGGCGAAGCCTTCGTCATCCTCGACGATCAGCAATTGCCGTTCATCCGTCATCATTCGCCTCCTCCAGCGCCAGCGTCGAGAGCGGCAGGCGCAGCAGGATCATCGCGCCGCCCTCCGCACCATTGCTGGCGTCGACCCGCCCGCCCAGCTTGCGCACGACATTGACCACCAGGAAGAGGCCGAGGCCGCCGCCCTGCTTGCCCTTGCTCGACCGATAGGGTTTGCCGACATCGGCCAGCATCGCCGCGTCGAAGCCACGGCCATTGTCGCGCACCGCGATGTGCAGCCACTGGCTGTCGCGGCTGACCATCATGTTGATATAGGTCGCGCCCGCCTCGCGCGCATTGTCCAGCAGGTTGGTCACCGCCTGGCGGATCACCGGATCGGCGATGATGCGCGGATATTCATGCGGGCCGAAATCGCAGCGCAGCGGCATACCCGGATTGGCGATCCGCCAGTCGCGCGCGATGATGTCGATGAAATCGCGGACGTTGGTGATCTGCGGCGCTTCGCCGCGCGCCTCCCCCGC
The DNA here is from genome assembly GCF_020166615.1 of Sphingobium sp. 3R8. Lineage (NCBI taxonomy): Bacteria > Pseudomonadati > Pseudomonadota > Alphaproteobacteria > Sphingomonadales > Sphingobiaceae > Sphingobium > Sphingobium sp. 3R8. Next base: position 45,791 of record NZ_JAIQXR010000016.1, read on the forward strand.
GGACATGAGGATGCCGGTCAGGATGGTCTTGCAGCGTTGCACTGCCGCTTCCATCTCTCCCACTTCCTCGACCAGTGCGGGGTGGGTCTTGATCTCCGGCATGTGCCGCCAGTCGCCCAGCACCACGGCGAGCTGGGCGAGAGGAGTGCCCAGTTCATGCGCCGCGCCCGATGCCAGCAGGCCCATCCGTACGATATGCTCTTCCTCGACCGCCTGCTGCCGCAGTTCCGCCAGATAAGCATCCCGCTGTTGCAGGTTGCGGGTCACGCGGGTCATGAACAGCACCAGCAACACCGCGATCATGGTGATGCAGATCCAGGTGCCGACGATATGCAGGTCGAACAAATGCCCTTCCAGCGTTTCGCTGAGGTCGAGCGGACGGTAGACGAAGGCCAGCATCGCCGCGCAGAGCATCGATACCGCCACGATTCCCCATACGCTCCAGCGATGCAGCAGCACCGCGCCCAGCGCCACCTGCACCAGATAGAGCGACACGAACGGATTGGTCGCGCCGCCGCTCAGATAAAGTTGGGTGGTCAGCGCGAACACGTCGAACAACAGCGCCAGGAACAGCTCGGCATGGGTGATGTCGGTGCGCCTGCGCAGCACCATCAGGCTGCCGATGTTCATCGCCGCTGCGATGCACGGCACGACCAGCATCGATGGCAGCGGCAGGTGGATGTCCATGCCGAAATGGACGAACAGGATCGTCGCGACCTGCCCGGCGATGGCGATCCAGCGCAATTGCACCAGCAACGCCATGTTGCGGCGCCCGGCTGCGTCGGCGGGCCACCGGCTCGGCAGCCAGCGCGCGCGTCTTCCCGGCTGTGCAGTCATCCCCGGCGATCTTTTCCAGACTGGCGCATGACCAGGCTATAGGCCCCGGCGACCATCGCCGCCAGTATGAACCAGGTGATGGCATATTGCAGATGGTTGTTGGGGAAGCTGACGACGGTCAGTCCGCCGACGGGCAGTGCGTCGGGGGCGGGGCCAGCCTGTGCGTCGATGAAATAGCCCGCGACCGGCACAAGCCTGCGCGCGGCGGCGATGGCGGCGACGTCGCGCGAATACCAGCGGTCGGCGGCGGGATCGTTGCTGCGCAGGAAGCCGCCGCCCGGCTCGGTCAGGCGCAGCAGGCCGGTGACGCGCACCACGCCTTGCGGCCGGTCGTAACGGGCTTTGGCGTCCGGCGGCACGAAGCCGCGATTGATAAGCAGGATTGCGCCATCGGGGCGGCGCAGCGGCGTCAGCACCCAATAGCCCGCGCCGCGCACGGTCGAAGCCTGCACCAGCGCGGCCTTGTCATGCAGGAAGGTGCCGGTGGCGAACACGCGGCGATATTCGTCGGCCTGGGTCGCGCTTTGCGGCGCTGGCACCGGCGCGGCGTGGATGCGGGCGTCCACACGGGCGATCAGGTCGCGCTTCCACTCCAGCCGCTCCACCTGCCAGACGCCCAGCGCACATAGGCCGACGAACAGGATCAGTGCAGCCAATGTCAGGCCGACCGGAAACCCCGCCCGCTTGCCCTTGGGGGCGGGGCGGGGGTCGGCCTGTGTCACGGCATCTGGCTCATGTCATGCTGCGACATGGGCATCATATTATGATTGAGATGATACATGACCCACATCGACCCGGACAGGGTGATGACGACCAGCACCAGCGTGAAGATCAGCGCCATCATCGACCAGCCGCCTTCGGAGCGGGTGTTCATGTGCAGGAAGTAGATCATGTGGACCACGATCTGCACCACGGCGAAGGCCATGATGATGATTGCGGTGGTCTGCGGATTGGCGAAGACGCCGGCCATGACCAGCCAGAAGGGGATGGCCGTCAGGATCACCGACAGGCCGAAGCCGATCATGTAGCTGCCCATGCTGCCATGCGCGCCCGCATGGGCGTCGGGGTGGTCATGGCCGGGTTTGGGGTGGGCGGCATCGCTCATCGCAGCATTCCCATCAGATAGACAAAGGTGAAGACGCCGATCCAGATGACGTCGAGGAAGTGCCAGAACATGCTGAGGCACATCAGGCGGCGCTGGTTGGCGGGTATCAGGCCCTTTTTCGCGACCTGCACCATCAGCGTCACCAGCCAGATGCAGCCGAAGGTGACGTGCAGCCCGTGGGTGCCGACCAGCGTGAAGAAGGCCGACAGGAAGCCCGACCGCATCGGCGTCGCGCCCTCATGGATGAGGTGCGCGAATTCGTACATTTCGATGCTGAGGAAGGCGAGGCCGAACAGGCCGGTGACGGCCAGCCAGCCCTGCGTCGCGCCGACCCGGTTCTTCTCCATCGCCAGCATGGCGAAGCCATAGGTGATGGAGGAGAAGAGCAGCATGGCCGTGTTCACCGCCACCAGCGGCAGATCGAACAGATCCTTCGGCCCCGGTCCCGCCGCATAATTGCCGCCCAGCACCGCATAGGTGGCGAACAGGCAGGCGAAGATGAGGCAATCGCTCATCAGGTACATCCAGAAGCCCAGCATGGTGCTGGACCCTTCGGGATGATGCGGCTCATGGTCCAGATGGAAGAGCGGGTTGCCGTCCTTGTCGAGGAAGGCGGGGTCGATCGGAGATGCGCTTGCCATGATGGATTAACCCTGGGTCGCGAGCAGCGCGGTGCGCTCGCCCTCGGTACGCTCGACCACATCCTTGGGGATGTAGAAGTCGCGCTTATAGTTGAAGGTATGGCCGATCGCGACGGCGAGGATGCCGGCGAAGCTGAGGCCTGCGAGCCACCAGATGTACCAGATCATGCCGACCGAGAAGGCGACGGACAGACCCGCGATGATGATGCCGGTGCCGGTGTTGGACGGCATATGGATCGCTTCGTAACCCGTCAGCGGACGCTGATAGCCGCGCTTCTTCATGTCGGCCCAGGCGTCATTGTCGTGAATGACGGGCGTGAAGGCGAAATTATAGTCCGGCGGGGGCGAGCTGGTCGCCCATTCCAGCGTGCGGCCGTTCCAAGGATCGCCGCTCGTGTCGCGCAGCTTGTCGCGGTTGATGATGCTGACCGCGAACTGGATGAACATGCAGGCGATGCCGGCGGCGATCATCAGCGCGCCGAAGGCGGCGATCTGGAACCAGATCTGTAGCGAAGGATCGTCGAACACGCGCATCCGGCGAGTCACGCCCATCAGACCCAGGATGTAGAGCGGCATGAAGGCGAACCAGAAGCCCACGACCCACAGCCAGAAGCTGCGCTTGCCCCATTTGGTGTCCAGCGTGAAGCCGAACGCCTTGGGCCACCAGTAATTGATCGCCGCGAACAGGCCGAACAATACGCCGCCGATGATGACGTTGTGGAAATGCGCGATCAGGAACAGCGAGTTGTGCAGCACGAAGTCGGCGGGCGGCACGGCGAGCAGCACGCCGGTCATGCCGCCGACGGTGAAGGTCAGCATGAAGGCGACCGTCCACATCATCGGCAGGTCGAACCGGATGCGGCCGCGATACATGGTGAACAGCCAGTTGAACAGCTTCGCGCCGGTCGGGATGGAAATGACCATCGTCGTGATGCCGAAGAAGCTGTTGACGCTGGCGCCCGAACCCATGGTGAAGAAATGGTGCAGCCAGACCAGATAGCTGAGCAGCGCGATCACGATCGTCGCATAGACCATCGAGCTATAGCCGAAGAGGCGCTTGTTCGAGAAGGTCGCTGTGACCTCACTGAACACGCCGAACAGCGGCAGGATCAGGATATAGACTTCCGGGTGGCCCCAGATCCAGATCAGGTTCACATACATCATGGGGTTGCCGCCCATGTCGTTGGTGAAAAAGGCGGTGCCGATATAGCGGTCGAGGCTGAGCAGCGCCAGCACGGCGGTCAGCACGGGGAAGGCGGCGACGATCAGGACGTTGGCGCACAGCGAAGTCCAGGTGAAGACCGGCAGCTTCATCATGTTCATGCCCGGCGCGCGCATCTTCACGATGGTCGCGATCAGGTTGACGCCCGACAGCAGCGTGCCGATGCCCGCAATCTGCAAGCCCCAGATATAATAGTCGACGCCCACGCCCGGCGAATAAGCGATGCCCGACAGCGGCGGATAGGCCAGCCAGCCGGTGCGCGCGAATTCGCCCACGAACAGCGACATCATGACGATCACGGCGCCCGCCGTGGTCATCCAGAAGCTGAAATTGTTGAGGAAGGGGAAGGATACGTCGCGCGCGCCGATCTGGAGCGGGACGATATAGTTCATGATCCCGGTGATCATCGGCATCGCGACGAAGAAGATCATGATGACGCCATGCGCCGTGAAAATCTGGTCGTAATGATGGGCGTTCAGATAGCCTTCCGATCCGTTGAACGCCATCGCCTGTTGCAGGCGCATCATGACCGCGTCGGCAAAGCCGCGCACGAACATGATGAGGCCCAGGATCATATACATGATGCCGATGCGCTTATGGTCGACGGTGGTGAACCAGTCGCGCCACAACATGCCCCATAATTTATACTTGGTGATGCCCGCGACGACGACGAGGCCGCCGAGCATGACCATGATGAAGGTGCCGACGACGATCGGCTCGTGCAGGGGGAGCGAACTCCAGTCGAGCCGACCGAATATCAGCTTCCAGATGCCGCTATTTTCAGAGGCGGGGGAGGGGGACATGGCGTCTAGCCTTCAGGCGAGAGAGAAAAGAAAGAACGGGGGGCAGGGCATGGGCGATCACATGCCTTCATGACCGGCATGGCCACCGCCATGCCCATCGCCGTCCTGCTGGCCGGGGGCTTGCTTGCCCTGCGCGGCCGGGGTGCGGTCCGCCGCCGGGGTCATGCCCGCAGGCTGGGCGATTTCGCCCTTCTTGCCCGGTTCGACCGGATGATAGCCGCCCACGTCGATCGTGCCGTCATGGCGCAGCCCTTCGACGTCATGCGCCGACTCCTTGCCCGCACCGCCGTGCATGTCGGTCATCATCACCGCCTCCATGCACTTCTTGCCCGGCTGCACGCACATGTTGAGCGCGGCGTGGAACAGTTTGGGCTCGACGCCGCCGAAATACATAGGCGGCACCTTTTCGCTGGGCTGTTCCAGCTTGATATAGGTCGGCCGGTCCAGGGTCGCGCCGCTGGCTTTCACCTTGGCGACCCACTGGTCGAAACCGGCCTCATCCATCGCGTGGAAGCGGAAACGCATGTTGGAGAAGCCGGCGCCCGAATAATTGGCGGAGAAACCCTCATAATTGCCCGGCTTGTTGGCGACCGCGTGCAGCACCGTCTGCATCCCCGGCATGGCGTAGATCTGGCCGGCGAGTGCGGGCACGAAGAAGCTGTTCATGATGCTGGACGAGGTGATCTTGAACTCGATCGGCCGGTCGACCGGCGCGGCCAGTTCGTTCACCGTCGCGATGCCCAGCTCGGGATAGATGAACACCCATTTCCAGTCCATCGCCACCACTTCGACCTGCAACCGCTTGGCGGCCGGATCGACCTTACGCGCCTGATCGACGCGTTCGATCGGCCGATAGGGGTCGAGCAGATGGGTGCTGCTCCACGTCACCGCGCCCAGCGCGATGATGATCAGCAGCGGCGCCGACCAGATCAGCAGCTCCAGGCTGGTCGAATGATCCCAGTCGGGATCATAATCCTCCGCCTTCGCTTTCTCCCGATATTTCCAGGCGAACCAGATCGTCATCGCCATCACCGGAATGATGATCAGCAGCATCAGCGCGGTGGAAATGAGGATCAGGTCGCGTTGCTGCATTGCAACGTCGCCGGCGGGGGACAGGACCACCCAGTTGCATCCGCCCAGCGGCAGCAGCAGGAGTGGCGCGATTCGGCGCAGAAATGCGCACTTGGTGGCGGAATGACGGGCTATCATGCGGCCCGCATTATCAGGATGGCCGGCGCGCGACATTGGACCTTTTGTCCTATCCCTGTGCATCTGCAAAATAGGGCATGGGTGAATTTATCACCGGGATGATTCGTCGTGCAACGAAGTGCGGCACGGATCGTTCCCGCAGCATGAAGGTCCGTTTTACCCCATGACTTCCGCGACGACCACGCCCAATTCGACCCAGGCGGAACGCGACGTGCGCCAGCTTCATGCGCATGGGCACAAGAAGATCGCGCCCGGCGAGATCGCGATCGGCGTCATCATCGGTCGCACGTCGGAATTTTTCGACTTCTTCGTTTATGCGATCGCCTCCTGCATCGTCTTCCCGGCGCATATCTTCCCCTATATGTCGCCGCTGATGGGAACGCTCTGGTCCTTCGCCATCTTCGCGCTCGCCTTCATCACACGTCCGATCGGGTCATTCATCTTCATGGCGGTCGATCGCGCCTATGGCCGCGGCGTGAAACTCACCATTGCGCTGTTCCTGCTGGGCGGATCGACGGCGGCCATCGCCTTCCTGCCGGGCTATGACACGATCGGCCATGGTGCCGCCTTCCTGCTGGCGCTGTTCCGCGCCGGGCAGGGCGTGGCGCTGGGTGGCACCTGGGACGGCCTCGCCTCCTTGCTCTCGCTCAACGCGCCGCAGAACAAGCGCGGCTGGTATGCGATGATGCCGCAACTCGGCGCGCCGCTGGCGCTGATGGTGGCGGCCGGCCTGTTCGCCTTCTTCCTCAACACCCTCTCGACCGCCGATTTCCTCGACTGGGGCTGGCGCTATCCCTTCTTCGTCGCCTTCGCGATCAACGTGGTGGCGCTGTTCGCCCGCCTGCGCATCGTGGTGACGCACGAGTTCGAGCGGCTGTTCGAAACGCGCGAGCTACAGCCTTCGCCGGTCGTCGAAACCGTCCGCAGCGAAGGGCGCAACATCGTGATCGGCGCTTTCGCGCCGATGGCCAGCTTCGCGCTGTTCCACATGGTCACCGTGTTCCCGCTGTCCTGGATCGCGCTCTACACCGACCAGCCGCTGGAACGCTTCCTGATGATCGAGGTGATCGGCGCGTTCGTCGGCGTGCTGGCGATCATCGTGTCGGGCTTCGTCGCCGACATGGTGGGCCGCCGCACTTTGATCGGCTGGTCGGCCGTGGGCATCGCCATCTTCGCGGTCGCGGCGCCCCTGCTGCTGAATGGCGGCGATCTGGGCGAAGTCGCCTTCATGGTGCTGGGCTTCATCCTGCTGGGGCTAAGCTTCGGCCAGTCGTCGGGCATCGTCGCCTCCAACTTCCGCACCGCGTCCCGCTATACCGGATCGGCGCTGACGTCGGACCTCGCCTGGCTGGTGGGCGCAGGCTTCGCGCCGCTGGTCGCGCTGTTCGTGTCGGCCGAGTTCGGCCTGGCCGCATCGGGCATCTATCTGCTGTCGGGTGCGGTGGTGACGGGTGTCGCCCTGTTTGTGAACAAGGAACTGGCCGGCCGCGATCGTTAAACCGCGTCGCGCATTCTCTTAAGCGCCTTCCGGTCGAACCAAGATGTGAGGCCGGGGCGCGGGCGGAAGCGGGGCAGCCATTCGGAATAAAGGCTCGCAAGACGCGCGGGGAGGCCGGCCGGCCCCTCGCGCGTCATGATGTCCGACACGATCCGGTTCTGGTAGAAACGCACCGAATAGTTGACCAGCCGCTTGTAATGCATCCGCCAGGTCTGGGGTCGGGCCAGGCTGACCTGCTCGCACAGGAAGCCCGCATCGTCGCAGGGCACGATCCCGGCCAGATCCCAGGCGATATCCTTTTGCAGTCCGGTATGCGCCCAGGATGCGACCAGCCCGTCGTCGCCGATCAGGTCGTCGGGCAGGCGCAGCCCGCGGGCGCGGATAGCCCGCACGAAATTCCCAGACAGTGCATAGAGATCGCCGAACAGTCCGCCTTCGCTGTGGAGCGTGCCGCGATAGGTTGCCGCCATCCGCCCGTTCATCGGCATCCCCGACGCGGCATTGGCGCGGGGATGGGCGGCCAGATCGGCGACCAGCGCGTCGATCGATCCCGCCGCGATCTGGGCATCGCCATCCAGGAAGACGACCGCATCCTCGGACCCGGTCAGCAGATCATGCACCATATGGTTCCAGGTCCGCGACTTGCCGCCCGCCTGGATGTCATGGACGATGACATTGGCCCGGCCGGCCGCCGCTGCCTTTGCTCGCGCCACGGTGGAGTCGGTGGTGCCGTTGACCAGCACATGGAAGAGCGTATCCGCCCGGTCGAGCGGCAGCGACGCCAGGCAGGCGCCGATCCGCCGTTCTTCCTGATGGGCGAAGATGGCGACGGCGACGGAAGAGGGGGCGACGGAAGAGGGGGGGGGCGTCATCGCCTTAACGGAAGTCCCAGCCCTGCTGGCCGTGCTGGCTGGCGTCGAGACCGTCGGCCTCTTCCTGCGCGCCGACCCGCATGGGGATGACGACCGACACGACCAGCGCAGCGATCGCGCTGCCGACCATCGCCCACAGCGCCACGACGATCAGGCCGATGGCCTGGGCCGTCAACGCCCCGCCAACCGAGATATTCGCGTCGAAGCCGACCCCGCCCATCAGCGGCAGGACGAACAGCGGCAGCAGCAGCACGCCGGTCAGTCCGCCCAGCCCATGGATGGCGAAGACGCCTGCACCGTCATCGACCCGGCCGGAGAGGATGCCTGCGCCGGTGCGTGCGACGCAGGCGGCGATGACGCCGATCAGCATCGCGCCGCCGGTGCCCACCAGCGCGGCGCTGGCCGCTATGGCGGCGATGCCGGCCAGTGCGCCGGACAGTATGCCCGTCGCGCTGGTGCGGGCGTTCAGCATCCGGTCGAGCAGCCCCCAGGTCAGCGCCGCGGCGCAGGCGGCGAAGAGGTGATTGAGGATGGCGGTCGCGGCGTCGTCGGTCGCGCCCAGCGCCCAGCCGCCGACCACGCCGGACAGGCCGACCCACAGCAGCCCGCCGCCCGCCAGGCTCAGCAGCGGGGCGTGGCCGGGATCGGACGGTTCGCGCCGCCCGCCCGCGATCAGGGAGAGGGCAAGGGCGGAAAAGCCCGCCACGCCATGCAGCACCAGCCCGCCGGCAAAATCCATGACGCCCATATCGGCCAGCCAGCCGCCGCCCCACACCGCATGGGCGACCGGGGCATAGACGATCAGCAGCCAGAGCGGGGTGAAGGCGACCCACCAGCCGATCCGCGTCCGCTCCGCCACTGCGCCCACCAGCAGGCAGGCGGCGAGCAGCGCAATCGCAAGCTGGAACAGGACGAAGGCCGATTCGGGCACCGTCAGCCCGTCACGCAACTGGGCGAGATTGGCGAGCAGCAGGTTCGCGCCGCCGCCCAGCCAGGCGCTGCCCGGCGCATAGGCGATGCTGTAGCCCGCAATGCCCCAGGTCAGCGCCGCGACCGCCGCGACAGCCGCGCCCTGCGCCGTCACCGACAGGGCGCTGCGCACATTGACCTGCCCCGCATGGCGCAACATCAGCCCCGGCAACGCGGCCAGCAGCACCAGCAGCGCGCACAGGATCATCCAGCCGGTATCGCCGCTGTCGGCCACGGCCACCTGCGCCCAGGCAGGTTGCGGCACCGCGATCGCGGTCAGAAGGGGCAGGGCGAAGGAAAAGCGCATCATCAAAACCCGGCTATGGACAAGTCCGCTGTGTCTAGCGGCGCTCTGGTAAAGTTTTCGATAAGTAAGGTCGATTGGTGACGGGCGATGCAGCGGCAGGACGCGACGGGACACGACGGGCGAAGTTCACACCGTCGTCGGGCAAATTCGGCCAATAGTCACTGTGAGGCTGCCGCGAAGCCCTCGTGACGCCCCTGCGACGCGCCACATGGGCCACACTCAAGCGACACGCGCGCGACACTGGCGCTACGCCCACGCGACTGCGATGCGCCGATCGCGCGACGGCAGGACTGTCGGGGAGGGGCGGCGGATTCATCCAGAAGGATAGACCAGACAAAATCCTACATTGGAAGGCCCTCGTGAATGGGCAGCATACCCGTCTTTCCGCCGATGGATAGCCAAAGCCGATTAACAGGTTCGACTGTGGTAATGGCGCCCCCGCTCCTTTAGAGGGGCGGCGCAGTTCCAAGACGTTCATATAGATGATGGCAGGTAGAAGATGGCCCGCAAACATTCCAAACATGGTCGCTACGAAGACGTGCCTGTCGAGGAGGATGCGCCGGCGCCGGTGATAGACTGCTGGCTGTGCGGGCGGCCGACCGGCAAGACGATCGTCTGGCACCATCCCGTTCCCAAGAGCCGGGGCGGGCGCGATGTCGTTCCCATGCATGGCATCTGCCAGCAGACGCTGATCGCCAATTTCACCAATTCCGAATTGCAGCGCCACGGCACGGATGTCGAGGGCCTGCTGGCCCATCCCAATGTGCGCAAATTCGTCGACTGGGTGGCGAATAAAGACCCTGATTTCACCGCGACCATCGCCAAGAAGCAGCGGTAAGGCAGGGCGCAATTTGCTGATGCGCTCGGAAAGAGGCGCGATGCCGAGGCAAGCCCGGCATGACTGGAGCGGGCATGTCTGGAAGCGACCATTTATAGCCGTTCATTGGACAAATCGCCGCGCCCGATTGCAGACGTTCGCTCGTATGCTACTCACACACTATGAAGGAGGGATATCGAGGCGATCCGAACAACCAGATGGGCTGCTTGGCCGGAGCAGTGGTGGGCGTCGTCGCTCTGTTCTTTGATTTCGGGCGAAATTTTGGCGACCCTGCGCCGGGAACGGAGGAGTTATGGTGGAGGCTTATACCATTCCCCCTTCCTACGCTCATCTTCGTCACAGCCGCATTTCTGTGTGCTCGATCTATGTCCCGGCGTAACCGGTCGGACTGACGGCGACTAATGCCAGACCTAATGCTTCAATCCTAAGCCGCCATAGAGCGGCCTGTCTACTGACCAGCTTTCATGCTTCAGGTTTTCCCTCACATTCATGTCGAAATCATCTATGGTGACCGATGACGTCAGCAGGACTTCTTTGCCTTGAGCGAAAGCCTCCTTTGCACATTTTTCGAGCGCCTGATGAAATGACCATGCAGCAACCTGCACCCAATCGTCGTCTCCCAACCGCTTTTCCAAAGACCAGTAAATGTCATTCTGTTCGTTTTGCAGAATAGAGACTTCGGTTGGCCAAAGCTGCTTCACGCGATCAAACAGTTCCTGCGGGTCAATCATGATGCAGAGCCATTCCTAACGATATCAAGGCCATCGTATGTCAGCTAAAATATGGATGTCCATCTGAAGCAGACCGACCGCGCCCCACCCATCCCAATCCTCCTAAAAACTCTCGCCCCCGCAGCGCACGCGGCCGGTGCCGCGATTGTCGACGGTGCAGGCGGCCTTGCCGGTGATGGTGACGTCGCCCGATCCCGATGTCGTCACCTTCGCGGTAACGTCGGCGGTCAGGGTGATGCTGCCTGGTCCTTCGTTGGTGACGCTGGCCTGGCGCGCGATAAGGGGTTCGGCCGCCAGCGCGCCGGGGCCGTTGACGCGAATATTGGCGACGCCCGCCCGGCCCGCCATCGTCACGCGGCCGCCGCCCGCCAACGCCAGTTCGACTTGGTCCAGATCGACCGTCGCGACAGTGATATCGCCATTGCCGCCCAGGACGATCTGCCCCAGCAGGCCCTTCATCCGGTCGATCGACACCGATCCGCCGCCGGTCAGCACGATCCGCTGCACCATGGCGGTGGACAGGCGCAAAGTCGCCGCGCCGCCACTTTTTTCGCCCGGCCGCGGCCGGTCCATGCCGATGGTGAGCAGCCGGCCGGACACATCGACCTTCAGCCGGTCGAGCGCCCCCTGGTCGCCTTCCGCCCGCGCCGATGCGCCAGCGCCCGTGGTCAGGATGACCGTGACCGGCGCATCCACGCGGATCGCGTCGAAGCTGGTGATCGTATAGCCGCGCGTCGCGGCGCCCGCAGGCGCGGCGAGGATCAGGCCCACTGCACCAGCCAGGATTGCGCTCAGGGTGCGCAGCGCGCTTCGCCCGGTCCCACGCCGCTCGTCGTGCATTGCGCCTTGCCCTTCACCGTTACGTCGCCCGGACCCATGATGCTGATAGCGACCTTCCCGTCGGAGGCAATGTCGATATCGCCCGCGCCCAGGATCGACAGGTCCGCCGTGCCGACCTTCAGCGCTTCGGCATCAATGTCGCCCGCGCCGGTGATCGACAGTTTCGCAGCGTCGGCGGCGCCCGCAATCTTCACCGATCCCGCGCCGGTAATATCGACGCTCAGCGTCTTGAGCGCCACCGTGCCGATGCGGAAATCGCCCGCTCCGGTCAGCGACAGGTCCAGCCGCTCGCCCTGCGCCTTATCCAGGTCGAAATCGCCCGCGCCGGTCAGTGCGGCGGCCGTGATGGCGGGCATGGTCACATGGACCGTCGCCCCCTTGTCGCCATCCTTGCGACCCCAGTTCCAGTCGCCCTTCGACTTGCGGCCGATCACCAGCTTGCCGTTCTTGACCCGGATGTCGAGGTCGGCGACCGCCCTGGCATCGCCGTCCGCCTTCACCGCAAAGCCGCTGCCGATGGTGACGGCGACATTGTCCGGGCCGGTCGCGTCGATCTCGGTGAAATCCTTGAGCGCCGACCAGTCCTGCGTGCTGCGCGCGCCTGCATCGGCGGCGGGCGACTCGTCGGTGCGAGAGCAGGCGGTGGTGGACAGCGCCATGCCCGTCAGGGCCAGCGCGAGTAACGGCATCTTAAAGCGGGGAAAGGGGCGGGGCATCACAATCTCCTCAACGTGTGTTGTTTGAGCAATACACGTTGTCCGTGGCGGTTCCAAGCCCCATGTTCGTCGGACCGGTTCAGGCATGATAGATGACTGAAAATATGGAGTGTCCCGTCCATGCGCCTTTCCCTGTTCGCTCTTCCCCTGCTTGCGACGATCGCCGCTGCCCCTGTTCATGCGGAGGGGGAGGGCGACGCCGGCGCGCGCTGGTGGGCGCATGTGCAGGCGCTGGCCAATGACGGCATGGAAGGGCGCGGCACCGGCACGCCGGGCTATGATCGCGCGGCCGACTATGTGATCGCGCAGTTCAAGGCATTGGGCTTGAAACCCGCGGGGATCGACGGCTACAAGCAGCCGGTCGCCTTTATCGAGCAGGTGATCCTGGCGGACCAGAGCCGCGCCGCGCTGGCCGGGCCGCAGGGCGAAACGGCGTTGGCGGTGCCGGGCGACCTGATCTTTTCGGGGAGCGGCGGTCCGGTGCCCGAACGCATCGACGCGCCGATGGTGTTCGCCGGCTATGGCCTGCACCTGCCCGAAGCGGGGCATGACGATTTCGCCGGGCTGGACCTCAAGGGCAAGATCGTCGTCGTGCTGTCGGGCGGGCCGTCCACCATTTCCGGCGCGCTCAAGTCCCATGCCCGGTCAGAACGCGCGCATTGGCTGGCAGAGCAGGGGGCGTTGGGCCTCATCACGCTGGTGACGCCCAGGCAGGTGGAGATTCCCTGGGTCCGCCGGGTGGCGCTGGCGGGGGCGCCGGCGCTCTATTATGCCGACCCAACCCTGCGGGAAACACAGACGCCGTTCCTGGGCGCGCAGGTCGACCCGGCCAAGTCGGCGCAATTCTTCGCCGGGATGGACAAGGATTTCGCCGCAATCGCCGCCGCGGCCGACGCCTCCGCCGCGGTCGCCAGCTTCCCGCTCGCGCTGCGTTTCAAGGCGCAGGTGGCCGCCAGGCGCCGCGACCTGTCGTCGCCCAACCTGATCGCCATATTGCCGGGCAGCGACCCGAAATTGCGGCCGGAACATGTCGTGCTGTCGGCGCATCTGGACGGTTATGGCGTGGGCACGCCGATCAAGGGCGACGCCATCTATAATGGGGCGTTCGACAATGCGTCGGGCGTCGCCAGCCTGCTGGAGATCGCGAAGGCGTTGAAGGCCAGCAAGGTCAAGCCGAAGCGGTCGATCCTGTTCGCGATCGTCACGGCGGAGGAGAAGGGGCTGCTGGGCGCGCGCTATTTCGCGCGGCGGCCGACGGTGCCGCAGTCCAGCATCGTCGCCGATCTGAATTTCGACATGGCGCTGCCGATCTTCCCGCTGACCAGCGTGACGCCGATCGGCTATGACCAAAGCTCGCTCGGCCAGGATGCGGCGGCGGTGAGCGCGCAGATGAACCTGCCGATCACCCCCGATCCCTTCTCCGATCGCAACGTCTTCATCCGGTCCGACCAATATGCCTTCATCCGCGAAGGCATTCCCGCGCTCTTCTTCAAATATGGCTTCAAGGCGGGCACGCCGGAAGCCGACACGGAAAAGGCATGGCGGGCGAACCTCTATCATTCGCCGTTCGACGATCTGAACCAGCCGGTCATGCCTGCCGAAAGCGCGAAGCTGAACGCCTATGTGACCGCGGTCACGCTGCGCGTCGCCAATGCGGCGGCACGGCCGGCGTGGAATGACGACAGTTTCTTCAAGCGGTTCGCGAAATAGCAGCGCTATACCGCCAGTTGCTCATAGAGTTCGAGCGGCAGGCCGTCGGGGTCGGTGAAGAAGGTGAAGCGCCGGCCGGTATGGTCGTCGACGCGGATCGGCTCGCATGGCACCCCGGCCGCGTCGAGCCGCGCCACCTCCACGTCGATGTCCGCGACTATGAAGGCCAGGTGGCGCAGCCCGCAAGCTTCCGGGCGGCTGGGCCGAGGCGGGGGCGCGGGGAAGGAGAAGAGTTCGATCTGCGCATTGCCCGCGTCGAGATCGCATTTCCACGATTGCCGCTCGGCGCGCCAGACTTCGCGGATGACGGGCAGGCCGATTATATCGCGATAAAAGGCGCGCGAGCGGTCATAGTCGGAACAGATGAGGGCGATATGGTGGATGCAGCGCATCGGCCGCTGATAGGCGATGGCTGCGCGGCCCGCCAGTTTCGATATCTGGGTGGTGGGTTCAGGCGACGCGCCGCTGTTCGCCGACATCGAACAGCCAGGCTTCCGCTTCGTCCACCGAGGCGAATATCTCGGCATCGTCGCGCACGCTCAGGATGCGGCGGGTCTGCAACCGGGTCAGATTGTCGTGCCGCACGACCGCCAGCTTTCGCGATTTGAAGCGTGTGTCCAGCACGACGCGGGTGAAGGCGGCGACGACCTCCTGCGACTGGATGACGCAGCCTTCGGTGTTGATCAGGATGACATAGTCGCCCGATCCCAACCCCATCGCCAGCACCGCGGCTTCCTTGTCGGCGTCGAAGCGCTCGACGTCGGCCGGATTGAGAAACCCCGACATTTCGGCAATGACAAGCTGGCGGCTGCGGTCCGATGTGACTTTGATCATGAGGCTTTCCTATGGGTCGCTGGGCAAAAGCCTGCGCCGATAGGGTTTACGAAACATGATCAGGCTTCGCCGCTTCGACCAAGGTCTAAGCGATCGGCAAAGTCTTCCTGTCGCCATGGACGATGTGCCCTGCTTGATCCCTCGGCGTCCGCCGCCTACACCCGCGCCATGACCTATGCACCCTATCCGGCGCTGCGCCTGCGCCGCACCCGCGCCTCGGCCTGGAGCCGGGCGATGCACGCCGAAAACCGCCTGTCGCCCGGCGATTTCCTCTGGCCGCTGTTCGTCACCGAAGGGGCCGGGGTGGAAGAGCCGATCGCCGCGCTGCCCGGCGTGTCGCGCTGGTCGGTGGACCTGATGGTGGAACGGGCGAAGGACGCCCGCGACGCCGGCATTTCCTGCCTCGCCCTCTTCCCCAATACGCAGATGGACCGGCGCAGCGACGACGGGGCCGAAGCGCTCAATCCCGACAACCTCATGTGCCGGGCGATCCGCGCAATCAAGGATGCGGTGCCCGATATCGGCATCCTGACCGACGTCGCGCTCGACCCCTATACCGCCCATGGGCAGGACGGGCTGCTGGACGACACAGGCTATGTGCTGAACGACGCCACGATCGACATATTGATCGGCCAGTCGCTCAACCAGGCGGCGGCGGGGGCGGACATCATCGCGCCCAGCGACATGATGGACGGCCGCGTCGGCGCGATCCGCGCAGCGCTGGAGCAGGGCGGCCACCCCAATGTCCAGATCATGGCCTATGCCGCCAAATATGCCAGCGCCTTCTACGGCCCGTTCCGCGATGCGGTGGGGTCGCGCGGACTGCTGAAGGGCGACAAGAAAAATTACCAGATGGACCCCGCCAATGGCGAAGAAGCGCTGCGCGAGGTCGCGCTCGACCTGGCCGAAGGGGCGGACAGCGTAATGGTGAAGCCGGGCCTGCCCTATCTCGACATCGTCGCGCGGGTGCGCGACCGTTTCGCCGTGCCGGTCTTCGCCTATCAGGTGTCGGGCGAATATGCGATGATCGAACATGCCGCCGCCGCTGGCGCTGGCGACCGCGACGCACTGATCCTGGAAACGCTGATGGCGTTCAAGCGGGCAGGGTGCAGCGGCGTGCTGACCTATCATGCGCTCCACGCGGCGCGCCTGCTGAATGGCTGACCCCAAGCCCGCGCGATGATGATCGCCCGGCAAGTCTCTCTGCATCGGGCAACTTCCGCTTGAACCGCAGCGACTTGCTACGCCATGAAGAGCAAACAGGTCGTCAAGGGGGTTGAAAACGGATGATCGGAACACGCACGCGCTTTGTCCTGACGATCTGCGCAGGCTCGTTCCTGCTGTTCCTGGTCCAGCCAATGATCGCCCGCATGGCGCTGCCGCGCCTGGGGGGCGCGCCATCGGTGTGGAATTCGGCGATGCTGGTCTATCAGGCTCTGCTGCTGGGCGGCTATGCCTATGCCCATATGCTGGGGCGTTTCCCGGCGCGGCGACAGGCGCTGATTCATCTCGGCCTCTTCCTCGTCGCCGCCATCTTCCTGCCGATCGGGCTGATGGGCTGGCAACCGCCGCAGGACATGGAGCCGGCGCTGTGGGTGCTATGGCTGCTGGGCGCGTCGATCGGGCCGCTCTTCTTCGTCGTCGCCGCGCAGGCGCCTCTGCTCCAGCGCTGGTTCGCATTGGCGGACGGGGGGGACCCCTATCCGCTCTATGCCGCGTCCAACCTCGGCAGTTTCGCCGGGCTGATCGCCTATCCGCTGCTGGTCGAGCCGCTGCTGACATTGAAGGCGCAAAGTCTCCTCTGGTCGCTATCCTATGGCGCGCTCTTCTTCCTCGTCTACGCCAGCGCGCGCCGCCTGCCTCTCGACAGTGCGGGGCCAGCCGTCGCGGAGGCCAGCGACGCGCCGCTGCCCGACGGGCGCAGGATGCTGCACTGGCTGGCGCTGGCGGCTGTGCCGTCGGGCCTGATGATGGCCACCAGCCTCTACCTCACCACCGACATCGTCGCGATGCCGCTGCTCTGGGTGCTGCCGCTCGGCCTCTATCTGCTCAGCTTCTCGGTCGCTTTCGCGGCGCGGCGCGGCGCGGCCGATCTCTGCATCCTGATCGCGCCGCTGGTGTTGCTGATCGGCGCGTGCATCGCCTTTACCGGCGGCATCCATTTCCCCGTCTTCATCGCGCTCGGCATCCTGGCGGTGCTGTTCGTCGCCGCGACCGCGCTCCATGCGCGGATGTACGACCTGCGCCCCGCGCCCGTGCATCTGACCCGTTTCTATTTGCTGATGTCGGTCGGCGGTATGCTGGGCGGACTGTTCTGCGCGCTGCTGGCCCCCCTGATCTTCGACTGGACTTACGAATATCCGATCCTGCTGGTCGCGGCGGCCTTGCTGCTGCCGGCGCGCGAAGCGCTGCTGCGCCTGCCCGGATTGCTGTGGGAAGATGCGGGGCGCCGCACCTGGCTGGCCGCGCTGATGCTGCTGCTTGGCCTTGCCCTGTCGATGGTCGGCGGCGGATTGGTGATGGGCGACGCCACACCGCCGCTGGTCAAGTCGATCTGCTTCGTCACGATCATCGCAATGGCGATCCTGACGCTGGGCCAGCGCTTCATGACGGCGGCGATGCTGGTCTATCTGATGCTGTGCCTGAGCGGCTGGGAGAAATTGTCCCAGTCGGCCAGCGGGATGCTGACGCGCAGCTATTTCGGCGTCTATGGCGTGACGAACAAGGGAGCCGATGGGGGAGCGGGCGAACGCATCCTCTTTCACGGCACCACCCTGCACGGCATCCAGAACCTCACACCCGGCCGCGAACGCGATCCGACCAGCTATTATGCGCCGGATTCGGGCGTGGGCCTGGCGCTGCGCCATGCGCCCGACCTGTTCGGACCGCAGGCGCGGATCGATGTGGTCGGCCTCGGCGCCGGGACGCTCGCCTGCTATAAGCGCCCCGGCCAGACATGGCGTTTCTACGAGATCGATCCGGCGATGGTCGCCATTGCCCGCGATCCGGCGGATTTCACCTTCCTGTCCCGCTGCCAGCCGCAGGCCGACATCGTCATCGGCGACGCGCGGATGACGCTGGCGCGGCAGCAGGCGGGCGGCGCGGACCTGCTGGTGATCGACGCCTTTTCCTCCGATTCCATTCCGATGCATCTGCTGACACGCGAGGCGATGGACATTTACGGCCGCCGGCTGGCGCGGAACGGGCTGCTGCTCATTCATATCTCCAACCGGTATCTCGACCTGCGGCCGGTGGTCGCCGGGGATGCGGCGGCAGCGGGGTGGCACGCGCGATTGCGCCATTATGTGCCGGACAAGCGGGATGACGGGCGACACTATGCGGCGTCGCTCTGGATCGCCCTGTCACGCGATCCCGCACGGCTGGACCATCTGATGGCCTTGTCCGGCCGCGAAAAATGGCAGTTGATCGAACCGCGTCGGGGCTTTTCCGCCTGGACCGACGATCATGCCAGCATCCTGCCGGTGTTGAAGATCAGACCATGAGAGGAACGCCATATGGCCGCGACCGACTATCCCGCGCCTGATTTTCCGGGCGCCAGCATCATTCCCTTCAACGGCAAGGCGCCGGTGATCCATCCCAGCGCCTTCATCGCGCCGGGATGCCGCATCATCGGCGATGTCGAGATCGGCGAGGACGCCAGCATCTGGTATAATTGCGTGATCCGCGGCGATGTGAACCGCGTGCGGATCGGCGCGCGAAGCAATGTGCAGGACGGCACGGTCATCCATTGCGACAGCCCCGGCGACCGCGCCGATGGCCGTCCGGCCGACGGCTGGCCCGCGATCATCGGCGACGATGTGCTGATCGGCCATATGGCGATGATCCATGGCTGCGTGCTGCAGGATCGCGCCTTCGTCGGGCTGGGTGCGATCGTGATGAGCGGCTGCACGGTCGAAAGCGACGCTATGCTGGCGGCTGGCGCCCTGCTGTCGCCCGGCAAGACGGTGCTGCATCGCCAATTATGGGCCGGGCGGCCGGCCAAATATATGCGCGACCTGCCCGATGCGGCGCTGATCGACATGCGCGAGGGGGTGGATCATTATGTCCATAACGCCAAGGCGCATAAGGGCGCGGTCAAGGCGATGGGGGGGTAGGGGGCTGATTTGGGGCGATTGTGGAGATCCATTTCCTCCGCCGTCATGCCAGCGAAGGTCATTGAGAGGCGCGTGACTCTCAACGACATCTTTCTTTTCTTTCAAGTGTTTCGTTAAAAGAAGTGAGATCCCAGCCTATGCTGGCATGACGACAGTTGATGGCCGCAAATGGTCGCTCTCAGACCATCCGCTTTACGGCTGCGGCAGTCGCGCTTTCATCATGTCGATGCGATCATTCTGCTGGTCGACCAGCGCCAGCGCCGCGCTGCGGGCGGCGTCGACATCCTCCAGGCCGCCCGTCGCCTTGCCGTCGGCAACGGCGTTGCTGCGCTGGACATAGAGGGTATCGAGGCTGGCGAGCGCCGATACGCTGTCGTTGCGGGCGGATTCGAGTGCGCTGATCGCGACCTGCGCCGCGACCCAGGCATCGCTGGACACGCCTGCGCCCTTCGCCGCGCCGACCGCCCTGTCGGCGCGCGCATAGGCGGCGTCGAAGGCGGCGGCACCCTTGTCCGCTTGGGCGACATAGGTCGTGATCTCGGCCGAAAGGGCCGCATCGGCCGGGACAGACGCGACCGGCGGCGCGATCTTCGCCACCGGGGCGCTTTCGACCGGGCGCTTGGCGAGCGACGGATAGCTTTGCGGCGCCCCCGCGCAACCGGACAGGAACAGGGCCAGGGCGGTGAGGAGGCGGCGCGGTGTCATGGCCTTCATCTAGGGCGGGCCGCGATAAGGCGCAATGGCCTCGGCGCGACGTCGTTACCGGGGCAAGGCCGCGGCTTCGCGCGCCAGCGCCTCGATCTTCGCCGCGTCCACCGGCCCCTTGGGCACGACCCAACTGCCGCCGACGCATGTGATGAACGGCTGGGCCAGCCATTCCGGCGCGCTTTGCGCCGTGATGCCGCCGGTCGGGCAGAAGCGGGCTGTGTGCAGCGGCGCGGCCAGGGCCTTCAATGCCGGCAGTCCGCCCGATGTTTCGGCGGGGAAGAATTTGAAATGGGTCAGGCCCATGTCCATGCCGCGCATGATATCGCCCGCCGTGGCGGTGCCGGGCAGGAAGGGGATTTTCGCTGCGATCGCGGCCTTGCCCAGCGGCTTGGTGAGGCCGGGGCTGACGATGAAGCGCGCGCCGGCCTCCATCGCGGCGTCGAGCTGGGCCGGGTTCAGCACGGTGCCGGCGCCGACCACCGCGCCCTCGACCTGCGCCATTTCGCGGATCACGTCGAGCGCGGCGGGGGTGCGCAGCGTCACTTCCAGCGCGGGCAGGCCGCCCGCCACCAGCGCGCGCGCGATCGGCAGCGCGTCTTCGACCCGGTCGACCACCAGCACCGGGATCACCGGGGCCAGTTCCATCACCTGTTCGACGGTCAGCTTGCTCATTCTCATATCTCCCGAAAGGCTGCGGCGGCCCCGAACAGGCCGATTTCATCATGGACGGCCAGGCGGATCGGCACGCCAGCCATCAGGCTTTCGAACCGGCCCTTGGCCTTGAAGCGGGTGTGGAACCCGCTCTGTTGCAGGAAGTCGCCCATCCGCTGGGTCAGGCCGCCGGCCAGCACGACGCTGTGCGGGCCATGGGCCAGCGCGAGGTCGCCGGCGACCGATCCGTAGCAGAGGCAGAAGCGGTCGAGCGCGCGGCGGGCGAATTCGTCGCTTCCGTCCAGCGCCGCCTGCCACAGTTCTGGGTCTTCCATCAGCACGACCCGGTCATGGCCGATCGTCGCCAATGCCTTGTAGATATAGTTGAGGCCCGGCCCCGACACGATCCGCTCGGTCGATACGCGCAGGAACTTGTCGCGCAGATAGGAGAGGATTTTCTCCTCGATAGGGTCGAGCGGGGCGAAGTCGAGATGGCCGCCCTCGGTCGCGATGACATGGGGGCGACCCTGGTCATAGGCGATCATGGCAACGCCCAGGCCGGTGCCGGGGCCAAGGATGGTGACCCCGCCATCGGTGGGGAAGGGACGATCCTCGCCGAACAGCAGCGGCAGATTCTCGGCCGGCAGGCGCGACACGGCATGGCCCACCGCCTCGAAATCATTGACGAGGCGGACGGTATCGACGCCGATGTCGTCGGCCAGCGTATCGGCGCGGATCACCCAATTGCTGTTGGTCAGCTTGATGACGTCCCGCCCGATGGCGGTGGCGAAGGCGATCGAGGCGGCGCGGGGCAGGTCGCCATCGCCTGCCTTCTGCTCGTCTTCGGCGAACGCCGCCCAGCAGCTTTGCAGGCTGGGATAGTCGGCGACCTTATATTTGCGCACGGTGCCAAGCGTCGGCACGCCTTTGGCGTCCAGCGACGCGCGAGCGAAACGGGCGTTGGTTCCGCCGATGTCGGCGGCTATGATGTCGGTCATGTCACTCTCCATCCGTTCGCCCTGAGCTTGTCGAAGGGCAACTCTTCTTGGGAGAAGAGAAGGGCTTCGACAGGCTCTCCCGAGTAAGTCGAGGGGCCGAACGGGTCTAAATCAAATCTCGCTTTCCATCGCCGCCAGGATCGGCGACGCGCCCTGTTCGGCGAGGTCGCTGTGATGGCGGAACAGGGCGAACAGTTCGCGGCCGGTGTCGTAGGGCGGGGGCGGGGCGGGAGGAATGTCCCGCGCTTCCCATGTCGCCGCATCGACCAGCGCATCGACCGCGCCGGTCTGCGCGCAGACCCGCACCAGATCGCCGTCGCGCAGTTTGCCGATCGGACCGCCGCCCAGGGCTTCGGGTGACAGGTGGATGGCGGCAGGCACCTTGCCGGAGGCGCCGGACATGCGCCCGTCAGTCAGCAATGCGACCTTGAACCCGCGATCCTGCAATACGCCCAGCGCCGGGGTCAGCTTGTGCAGTTCGGGCATCCCGTTGGCCTTTGGCCCCTGGAAGCGGACGACGACCACGACGTCGCGCTCCAGTTCGCCCGCCTTGAAGGCGCGCAGCACATCGTCCTGGTCCTGGAACACGGCGGCGGGCGCCTCGATCGTCCAGCGGACCGGATCCACGGCGCTGACCTTCATGACGCAACGGCCCAGATTGCCGGCCAGCAGGCGCATCCCGCCATCGGCGCTGAATGGATTGGACACCGGGCGCAGCATCGCCTCGTCGCGCGACGCTGGCACATCACGCCATTGCAGCGCTTCATCCTCCAGCACCGGTTCCTTGCCATAGTCGGTCAGGTCCGCCCGCGCGACCGTCAGGATGTCGCGATGCAGCAGGCCATTTTCCAGCAATTCCCGGATGATATAGGCCATGCCGCCCGCGGCGTGGAAATGGTTCACGTCGCCCGATCCATTGGGATAGACCCGCGCCAGCAGCGGCACCACGTCGGAAATCTCGGCGAAATCGGTCCAGTCGACATGGATGCCCGCCGCCCGCGCGATCGCCGGCACATGGATCGCATGGTTGGTGGAGCCGCCGGTCGCCATCAGGCCAATGATCGCGTTGACGATCGCCTTTTCATCGACGCAATGGCCGAGCGGACGATAGTCCCCATTGGGCTGCCCGTCTTTGGCCCACCCAATGTCAGCGATCCTGTGCGTCGCCGCGCGGGTCAGTTCGCTGCGCAGCTTCGTGCCCGGATTGACGAAGGCGGAGCCGGGCATGTGCAGGCCCATCATCTCCATCATCATCTGATTGCTGTTGGCGGTGCCATAGAAGGTGCAGGTGCCCGCGCCATGATAGGAGGCGCTTTCGGATTCGAGCAGCTCGTCCCTGCCGACCTTGCCTTCGGCGTAGAGCTGGCGGATGCGGACCTTTTCCTTGTTGGCCAGGCCCGAGGGCATCGGTCCCGCCGGGATCAGGATCGTGGGCAGATGCCCGAACCGCAGCGCGCCGATCAGCAGGCCGGGCACGATCTTGTCGCATATGCCCAGCAGCAGCGTGCCTTCGAACATCGCATGGCTGAGCGACACGGCGGTCGACAGCGCAATGGTGTCGCGGCTGAACAGCGACAGGTCCATGCCTGCCTGCCCCTGCGTCACGCCGTCGCACATCGCCGGCACGCCGCCCGCCACCTGCGCCGTGGCGCCGACTTCGCGCGCCGCGATCTTGATCTGCTCAGGGTAGCGGCCATAGGGCTGATGCGCCGAGAGCATGTCGTTATACGACGTCACGATGCCGATGTTCATCGCCCGGCCGGTGCGGATCACGGCCTTGTCCTCGCCGCTCGCGGCAAAGCCATGGGCGAGGTTGCCGCAGGACAGTTGATCGCGATTGGTGCCCGCGTCGCGTCCGCGCTCGATCAGGTCGAGATATTTGAGGCGCGACGCGGCGCTGCGCTGGACGATGCGCTCCGTCACCTTGGCGATTACGGGATGTAGGTCAGTCATGCCAGCTGGCTCCGTCACGTTCGATAAGGGCAATGGCCGCAGACGGACCCCAGTTCCCCGAAGAATAGGCGGCGGGCTTCACATTGGCCTCCTTCCACCCGTCGATGATCGAATCGATCCATGTCCACTGGGCCTCCACCTCGTCGCGGCGCACGAACAGGGTCTGGTCGCCGGCCAGCAGGTCCAGGATCAGTCGTTCATAGGCGATGCGGCGCCGCTGCCCGGCGAAGGCGGCAGTCAGCGACACGTCCAGCGTCACCTCCTCAAGCTGCACCTGGCGCTCCAGCCCCGGCCGCTTGGTCATGATCTGCAGGCGGATATATTCTTCCGGCTGCAACCGGATGACCAATGTGTTCGGCTCCAGGCCCGTGCCGCCGGCGCCATGCTGTCCGTCGCGGCCGAAGATGCTGTGGCGCACCGGCTTGAACTGGATCACGATTTCGGACTGGCGCGCGGGCATTCGTTTCCCGGTGCGCAGGTAGAAGGGCACGCCCTGCCAGCGCCAGTTGTCGATATAGGCTTTCAGCGCCACGAAGGTTTCGGTGTCGGATGGCTGGCCCAGTTCGTCGGCATAGCCGGTGACGATCTGCCCGCCGACCGCGCCCGGCGTATATTGGCCGCGCACGCTCAGATTCTTGACCGTCTCGGCGGTCATCGGCCGCAGCGACCGCAACGCCTTCACCTTTTCGTCGCGCACCGCGGTCGGGTCCATCCGCGCGGGCGGCTCCATTGCGATGATCGACAGGATCTGGAGCATGTGATTCTGCACCATGTCGCGCAGCGCGCCGACCCCGTCATAATAGGAGACGCGGCCTTCCAGCCCGACCGTCTCGCCCACGGTGATCTGCACATGGTCGATCGCCGTGGTGTTCCACAAGGGTTCGAACATGACGTTGCCGAAGCGCAGCGCCAGCAGGTTCTGGACGGTTTCCTTGCCCAGATAATGGTCGACGCGGAAAATCTGTTCTTCGGCGAACAGCGCGCCGATCCCGTCATTGACGATTTTGGAGGAGGCCAGGTCCTTGCCGATCGGCTTTTCCATCGCGATCCGGGTGCGGGGCGTGATGAGGCCGGCATCCGCCAGGCCCTGCGCGGTCGGCGCGAACAGGGATGGCGGGGTGGACAGATAGACGGACAGGCCGCGTTCCAGCCGTCCGTCGATTCGCCGGGCGAGCGCCGCAAACTGGTCGGCATTGCCCGCATCGACCGGCTGATAGCCGACCAGCGTGCCGAACCGCGCCGCGAGGTCCGCATCATAGCGGTCGGCGGGCAGGAACTGGTGCAGCGCGGCATCGACTTCCTGGCGGAAGGCGTCGTCGTCCATTTCCGACCGGCCGGAGGCCACGATCAGGAAGTCGTCGGGCAGCAAACCGTCCGACAGAAGATTATAGAGCGATGGAAAGATCATCCGGCGGGCCAGGTCACCCGTGGCGCCAAATAACAGGAACGTAGCAGACGGCTCGGTCAAAGGATGGTCCTTCTCCGTTTGAAGATTGTCTATGTCTGCACGAAGGCGCCCTTATAGCGGCCGCGGATCGTTACGCAAGAAGGCTATCGATCAAGTCGATGCGCTGCAACATCCTGTCGCAGAATGGCCCGCCCACGGTGGAACATAGGGTCTCTCCCAACGCTTGAAGCGAACTTTGCTTCCGCAAAAAAGGAGAGACATA
The DNA here is from genome assembly GCF_020166615.1 of Sphingobium sp. 3R8. Classification (NCBI taxonomy): domain Bacteria; kingdom Pseudomonadati; phylum Pseudomonadota; class Alphaproteobacteria; order Sphingomonadales; family Sphingobiaceae; genus Sphingobium; species Sphingobium sp. 3R8. Next base: position 71,018 of record NZ_JAIQXR010000016.1, read on the forward strand.
TGCTCAAGGTCCAGCCGCTCAACTGCACGCTGAAGCGCGACACCGGACAGCCCAGTTCGACGGACGCGATGATCGCGGTGCTGGCGAAAGAATTTGCGGCGCTGGATGTGGAGGTGGCCGATACGATCCGGGTCGCCTCCCACAATGTGCTCGCCGGCGTGACATCCGACGAGGGGGAGGGCGACGATTGGCCCGCCATCCGCGAGAAGATATTGGCCGCCGATATCCTCATCCTCGGCACGCCGATCTGGATGGGGCAGGCGGGCAGCGTCGCCAAGCGGGCGCTGGAGCGGATGGACGCCTTCCTCTCCGAAACCGACGAGCTGGGACGGATGCCCAGCTATGGCAAGGTCGCCGTCGCGGCGATCGTGGGCAATGAGGATGGCGCCCATGCCGCATCGGCGCAGATATTCCAGTCGCTCAACGATGTCGGCTGGACGATTCCCGCCGTCGCCGCCTGCTATTGGGTGGGCGAAGCGATGGGATCGGTCGACTTCAAGGATTTGAAGGAAACGCCTGAGATGGTCGCCAAGACGGCGAAAATGGTGGCGGGCAATGCGGCGCATCTGGCGGGACTGCTCAAGGACAATCCATTCCCCGGCGAAAAGGCATAAGGCGGCGGGATCGAGGAACCGGCAGGTTCGGCGACCGTTTTCCCATCGAAATGAAAAATCTGATCCTTTGCTGCATGATGCTGCTGGTCGCGTGCGACGCGCTCCCGCGCGATCCGGCCGGCAGCAGCGAGGCGATCCGCCGTCACGGTGTGATGCGGGTCGGGCTGGTGCTGGGCGATGGCGATTTCGGCCGTGCCACCTCCGCCCGCCTGCTCGATCGTCTGTCGCGCCAGACCGGGGCGCGGGCCGCGATCCGCCCCGGCGCGACCGAGCCTTTGTTCCAGGCGCTGGAGCGCGGCGACATCGATCTCGTCCTCACGCCCCTCGATCCGGAAAGCCCGTGGATGACCCGTATATCGCTCAGCCCGCCGATCGCGACGCAGGGCCGAAAGGACAAGCGCCTCGATTATTACGCCGCAATGCGCAACGGCGAAAATCGCTGGATCATGACGGTGGAAAGTGCCGCCCGCGCCGTAGCCGATCCGGGTGCCGGGCAATGACCAGCGCCGACGACCTGCCCGACGAGATCGTAAAGACGCTGCGCCAGGCGGAGCGGCTGGAATATTGGAACATCTTCTGGACCGTCACCATCGTCGCGGTGATGGGCCTGACGATGGGCCAGAGCCAGACGATGAAGACCGCCTGGATCGAGGATACGCTGGGCCTCGTCCCGCCGATCGCCTTCCTGATCGCCGCGCGGATGGAACGGCGCGGCCATCGCTCGGCCCGCTTCCCCTTCGGCTTCGAACGGGTCAATGGCCTCGGCTTCTTCCTCGCCGCGGTGGCGCTGGCGGCGACCGGGGCGTTGCTGTTGTGGGATTCGGTGATGACGCTGGCGCGCGCCGAACATGCCACGGTCGCGTCGGTCCATGTCTTCGGCCGCGACATCTGGCTCGGTTGGCTGATGCTGGGCGCGCAGGTCTATTCGCTGATCCCGCCGCTCATCATCGGCCGCAGGGAATTGCCGCTGGCGGAAAAACTGTCCGATAAGCTGCTGCACACCGACGCGTTGATGAACAAGGCCAACTGGCTGACCGGCGCGGCGGGGCTGGCCGGGATCATCGGCCTGGGGCTGGGCTGGTGGTGGGCCGATTCGGTCGCGGCGGCGATCATCTCACTCGACATCATCAGCGACGGGGTGAAGGCGCTGCGTTCTTCGACCGCCGAACTGATCGACGGCGCACCGCGCGCCCTGTCCAGCCCGGACCTGTCGCCCGATGCGCAGGCGTTGGGCCAGCGGCTGGCGGCGCGCTATCCCGGCGCGACCGTGCGGCTGCGCGAGACTGGCCGGCTGATCCGCGCCGAAATCCATGGCCATGCCGGGCCGCAGGCGCCTCTCGACCATGCCGAACACTGGCCGGCCGAGGAGGAGCGGCTGTGGCGGCTGGCGCAGCTCAGCTTCGTGCCGCCCCGGCGCGAGGATCAGGCGCGCAACTGACCACGCCCGCGCCGCCAGTTGAGGATGTGCGCGCCCGCCAGCAACGCGCTGCCCGCCACCGTCCAGGCCGCTTCCGCCATCGCGCCCTCCGCCGCCAGCGCCCCGATCGCCATCAGCCCCAGCCCGGCGACGCCCGGCAGCATCAGGCCGGGCGCGCGGTGCCGCCGCCAGCCCTGCGCCAGCGCGAACAGGCTGGTCGGGACCGCCAGGACCAGCATGACGAGGTGGAAGGATTCGCCCGGATCGATCCGGCTGGCAAGGGCGGGGAGCAGTGCGAACAGCAGCGGCAGGCCCAGGCAATGGAGCGTGCAGAGCGACGAGGCGCAAAGCGCGAAGCCATCGAGCCAGCCCGTCCGCTTCGGCGCGGATAGCCCGATTTTTCGCGGGTCGTCGCAAGAGGTCATGTTCAATCCTATTATGATATAACGTTACATTTAAGCGCGGCATGTGGGCGTGTCGGGTGGCGCTGTCAACCGGGATGGAGCGACTTTTGCGCCTCTGCCCGATTTTCGGCTGGACGCCCGCGCCGGATTTTGTCATCTGGCCGACACCAGCCGTGCGGGCGTGGTGAAACTGGTAGACGCGCCGGACTCAAAATCCGGTTCCGCAAGGAGTGTCGGTTCGATTCCGACCGCCCGCACCACTGGCTGTCCTGCCATAACCGACCCGACTATCGCGGGCTGTGCGCAGCCATGCTATGGCCGTTGCATGAAGGTTCGCCACATCCTGCCGCCCTTGCTGTTCGGCCTGGCTGTCCTGATCGTCATCAGCGTGGGCGACGCGCTGTTCTGGAGCGTGCCCCATGCGCTCGAAAAACTCCCGCCGCGCCTGCTGACGGTCGCCGTCCTGACTGGCCTGTGGCTGGTGCGCCAGTACAAGCGGACGGCGCGCTGATCCTGCGGTGCCGATAGGGATTGGGGAGGACTGCAAGCCACCAATTGCGGACCTTACGGTTTGCAGGTAGAATATGCGAATGTTCGCTGCCCGCATTGTCCAAGCTGGTTTTTTCTTCAGTGGCCTGATATTCTTGGCCATCGTTTTCTTTGGCGTAGGTGGTATTGGCGGGGCCGTGCTGGCATTGGCGTTAACCATGCCGTTTTCGGCGATCATTATATCCGGCTGTAAGTGCCGGGCCTGTGGCGTCAGTTATTACTTCTCGCCTTCTGAGGCCGGATGGAATTTCACCGGCGTGAACCTGCTCAAGCCGGTAGAGAGCAACTGTCGAAAATGCGGTGCCGGTCGATAGCGCGTTCACTAGCGTCCGCCATCCACCCAAAGCAGCCAAGCGGCGGCGCTACCTCTCGCCTTGCGCCTGGAACCATGGCACCATCCGCGCGATCGCATCCTCGACCCGGTCGGTGGACACCGCGAAGCTGAAGCGGATGAAGCGATGGCCGTCGACGGGATCGAAATCGATCCCCGGCGCGGTCGCCACGCCGGTTTCGCGCAGCAGCTTCTGGCAGAAGCGCAGACTGTCATTGGTCAGATGGCTGATATCGGCATAGATGTAGAAGGCGCCGTCGGGCGGCGCGATGCTGGCCAGGCCCAGTGCGGGCAGGGCGTCCAGCAGCAATTGCCGGTTGCGGCGATAGCTGGCGACATGGCCCTCCAGTTCGGCGGTGCAATCGAACGCGGTCAGCCCGGCGCGCTGGGCCAGCACCGGCGGCGTCAGGAACAGATTGCCCATCCGCGCCCGCGCGGCCTCGATCAGCGCGGGCGGCACCAGGATCCAGCCCAGCCGCCAGCCGGCCATGCTGTAATATTTGGAGAAGCTGTTCACGATCACCGCGTCGGCCGCGAACTCCAGCATCGACCGGGCGGGTTCGCCGAAGCTCAGCCCGTGATAGATTTCGTCCGAGATGATGCGGATGCCACGCTCTGCACAGACCGCCGCGATTCGCGAAAGTTCGTCCGCCGGGATGATGGTGCCGGTGGGATTGGCCGGGCTGGCGAGGATCAGGCCGTCCGGCGCCGGATCGATCGCAGCCAGCGCGTCGGCGCTGATCTGATAACGTTCGGCCGGGCCGCAGGCGACCTCGACCGGCTCCAGATACAGCGCCTTCAAATTATTGCGATAGGCGACATAGCCCGGCCGCGCCGTCGCAACCCGCGCGCCGGGCGCGAACAGGCAGGTCAGCGCCAGCACCAGCCCCGGCGACGCGCCGCAGGTCAGCAATATCTGTTCGGGGTCGACGGCCACGCCGTGCCGCTCGCCATAATGGCGCGCGATCCGCTCCTTAAGTGGCATGCTTTCCCAATAGCCCATCGCCTCCGTGTCCAGCACATGATGCGCCATGGCGATGGCCTCCGCAGGCGCGCCGGTCGACGGCTGGCCGAACTCCATATGCAGGATGGACCGGCCCGTCGCTTCGAGCGCATGGGCTTCGCGGCTGATGGCGATGGCGTGGAAGGGGGATATGTCGGCGATCATGGGGCGTGCCTAAAGCCGCGCCGCAACCATGTCGATAGCCGGGGCGTTCGACCGGCATGACCATGACGCTGCTCACCGCTTTGCAATATTATGGCGCGGGGGCAGCAACGATCGCAGCGCTGGTCGTCTCGCTCAATCTGGGACGACGCATAACCGGATGGGCATTCGTGCTGTTCGTCACCTCATCGATCGCGCTGATCGGCTGGGGGTTTCTCGACAAGGACAGCGAAGGGATAGGCTGGCAGAATGTCGCGCTGCTGGTCATCAATGCGGTCGGCGTGTGGCGCTATCTGATTTCCAAGCATGAGGTAAGAGATTAACCGAATGGATTCGCATTAAACTTCGGCGATCCAAACCTCGACCGGCACCTTGTCCTGCAACAATGCCAGCCGGATCGGCAGTTCCTCGACGGCGCCGCTCGCCAGCGCGCGATCATAGACCGCTTTCTTGCCGGCCCCGCTGATCTGCAGGAAGATATGGCGGCTCTGCATGATTCCGTGCGCCGTCAGCGACATACGCTGGTGCGGGGCGACCGGGGGCGTCGCCGCGATCGTCAGCGCCCCGCTCGCCAGCCCCTCGGCCAGTTCCCTGCCTTGCGGAAAGAGCGACGCCGTATGCCCGTCATCGCCCATGCCCAACAGGACGATGTCCAGCGGCCAGGGCAGGCCGGTGAAAGCCGCCTCGACCGCGGCCTGCCCTGCATAGGCGTCGGCGGCTTGCGTTTTCATCGGCACGAAGCGGGCCTGCGCCGCGGCGCCCTTGAGCAGCGCATCGCGCACCAGCTTCTCATTGCTGTCGGCGCTGTCTGGCGCGACCCAGCGTTCGTCGACCAGCGTCACCACGACCTTATCCCAGTCGAGATCGACCTGGCTGAGCGCTTCGAGCACCGGCCGGGGCGAACGGCCGCCCGACAGGGCGATGCTGGCGACGCCGCGCTGCGCGATCGCATCGGACAGGATCGTGGCGATGCGCGCGGCGATATCGGCCGCGGCCTGCGCGCCGGTGGCGAAAGGATGTTCGGTCGGCATGGGCTTCACTCGGCTGCTTGCGGAAGCGTGCAGATGTCGATCCACCGCGCTCCGGTCAAGTCGGCCAGTCGATCGGGCGTCAGTTCGACCGATGTGGTGCGCGATCCGGCAGCCGGAAAAATGGTGGTGAAATCCTGCAGAGACACATCGCAATAGACGGGCAGGGGAGAGGCGAGGCCGAAGGGGCAGACCCCGCCGACCGGATGGCCGGTGATCGCCTCGACCTCCTCCGCGCCCAGCATCCGGGGCTTGGCGCCCAGCGCCGCCTTCGCCTTGCCATTGTTGAGCCGCGCGTCCCCGCGCGCGCAGACCAGCATGACCGTCTCGCCTACGCGCAGCGACAGCGTCTTGGCGATCCGCGCCGGTTCGACGCCCAGCGCCGCGGCGGCCTCTATCACGGTCGCGGTGCTGACGCCCTGGTCGATGATCGCCACGTCGGGCGCCCGTTCCGCCAAGAAGGCGCGGACGCTCGCCTCGCTCATGCGCGCTCACCCAGTTTGCGCTCCCACGCCAGAGCATGGGCGACGATCTGGTCCAGATCGGCATGGCGCGGCGTCCAGGGGAAGGTCTTGAGAATGGCGCCATTGTCGGAAATCAGCTTGCCCGGGTCGCCCGCCCGACGGCCGGCCATGACGCGCTGGACGGGCATGTTGGTCGCGCGATCGACCGCGTCCAGCACCTCCAGCACCGAAAAGCCACGGCCATAGCCGCAATTGAGCAGATGGTTGCGCTCCGGCTCGGCGATCAGCGCTTCCAGCGCCAACAGATGGGCGGCGGCCAGGTCGCTGACATGGATATAGTCGCGCACACCCGTTCCGTCCGGCGTGTCGAAATCGGTGCCGAAGACGGCGACGCTTGTCCGCTTGCCCAGCGCCGCCTCGACCGCGACCTTGATGAGATGGGTGGCGCCCGCCGTCGACTGGCCCATGCGTCCCTGCGGGTCCGCGCCTGCGACGTTGAAATAGCGCAGCGCGCAGAAGTTCATCGGATGCGCCGCCGCCACGTCGCGCAGCATATATTCGGTCATCAGCTTGGACATGCCATAGGGATTGATCGGCCGTTGCGGCGTATCCTCCCGCACCGCCTCCACGTCCGGCGTGCCATAGGTGGCGGCGGTGGACGAGAAGATGAAATGCGGCACGCCCACCCGCACCGCGCTTTCAATCAGGTCGCGCGTCTTGGCGCTGTTATTGTGATAATATTTCAGCGGATTCTCAACCGATTCCGGCACGACGACCGACCCGGCGAAATGCATGATCGCCTTGACGTCATGGTCGCGCAGCGCCGCTTCCACCAGCGGCTGGTCGGCAATGTCGCCACGCACCAGCGGCACGCCGTCGGGCACGGCCCAGTCGAAGCCGGTGACCAGATTATCGATCACGACGACGCCATAGCCGGCATCCTTGAGCGCCAGCACGGCATGGCTGCCGATATAGCCCGCGCCGCCCGTGACCAATATCGTGGGTTTATCGCTCATAAGAAAAGGTCTCCCAGCCTGTTGCCGGGAGACCTAGCCGAGTGTCGTTAAGATTTACAGTCGGATCATGCCGCCGCCTTGGCCGGCGCCGGATGATAGAAAGTCGCGCCGCTCGCCGCCATCTCGCGAAGCTGCGCCGTCGGAGCGAAGCGCGGGCCATGTTCCGCCGCCAGCCGGTCCAGCACGGCCACGACATGGGCGATGCCGACCGTGTCCATATGGCTGAACGGTCCGCCGGTATAGGGCGCAAAGCCCCAGCCGAAGATCGCGCCGATATCGCCGTCCTCGGGGGTTTCCAGCACGCCTTCCTCGAAACAGCGGGCGCATTCGATCAACTGGCGATAGAGCAGCCGTTCCTTCACCGCCTCGACATCGGGCTGCTGCGCCGCGCGCGGAAACATCTCGCCCAGCACCGGCGACAGATGCTTCTTGCCGCCTTCGGGATAGTCGTACCAGCCCTTGCCATTCTTGCGGCCCAGGCGGCCGGCCTCGACCATCCGCACCATGATCTCGTCCGACTCCTGCGGGACATAGGCGTCGCCCAGTTCCTTCTTCGCGGCGCTCATGATCTTCCAGCCCAGTTCGATCGACACCTCGTCGCTGACGGCCAGCGGGCCAGTGGGCATCCCCAGTTGTTTGCCGGCATTTTCGATCAGCGCGGGATTGACGCCCTCGCCGACCAGTTCCGCGCCTTCCTGCACATAGGTGCCGAAGCTGCGCGAGGTGTAGAAGCCGCGGCTGTCATGGACGACGATCGGGGTCTTCTTGATCTGGCTGACGAAATCCAGCGCCTTGGCGATCGCGGCGGGGCCGGTCTTTTCGCCCAGGATGATCTCGACCAGCGGCATCTTCTCGACCGGCGAGAAGAAATGGACGCCGATGAAATTCTCCGGTTTCGTCCACGCCTGCGCCAGCTTCGTGATCGGCAGGGTAGAGGTGTTGGACCCGAAGATGGTGTCCGCGCCCAGCACGGCTTCGACCTGTTTGGTGACGCCCGCCTTGATCGTGACGTCCTCGAACACGGCCTCGATGACGAAATCCGCGCCGGCCAGGTCGGCATAATCGGTGGTCGGCGTGACGCGCGCGAGAGTCTGCTCCAGCTTTTCCGGCGTCATGCCCTTGCCCAGCCGCTTCTTCAGCACTTCCTCGACATGCGCCTTGCCCTTTTGCGCATAGGCCAGGTCGCGATCGAACAGCACGACCTCTATCCCCGCCTGTGCGGCGACGGTGGCGATGCCCGCGCCCATCATGCCGGCGCCCAGCATGGCGAGCTTCTTCGTCGGCGCCTTGGCCTCGCCCTTGGGGCGCCGCGCGCCGCGCTCGGCGGCCTGCTTGTTGACGAACAGGGTGCGGATCATGTTGCTCGCCTGGCGGTCGGCGGCGACCTTGGCGAAATATTTGCTCTCGATCTGGATCGCCCGGTCCATCGGCAAAGTGATGCCTTCATAGACCGCCGACAGCAAAGCGATCGGCGCGTGCATGTTGCGCTGGGTCTGCTTCAGCGTCATCGGCAGCGCGCCCGCCATGGTCTGGACGAAGGCGGGATTGAAGCCGCCCGCGCCACCGGGCACCTTGAAGCCCTTGACGTCCCAGGGCTGGGTACCGGCGGTCGGGTTCGCCTGCACCCAATCCCGCGCGGCCTGAACCGCCGTGCCCTGCGGCACGACCGCGTCCACAACCTTCAGCATCGCGGCCTCGGCCGGGCGGAACAGCTTGCCTTGCAGCATATACATCAACGCGGCCTGCACGCCCATGATGCGCGGCAGGCGCTGCGACCCGCCGCCGCCGGGGAACAGGCCGATCAGGATTTCGGGCAGGCCCATCTGGGTCCTGGGGCTGTCGCCCACGAAGCGGCGATGGCAGGCCAGCGCCAGTTCGAACCCGCCGCCGACGCAGGTGCCTTCGATGGCGCAGGCGATCGGCTTGCCGCTGGTTTCCAGGCGACGGAACAGCGCGTTCAGCACGAACAGATCGTCGTACAGCGCCGCCGGGGCGGGGGCATCCCCCGCCTTCGCCAGCATCGCCCCGAAAAATTTCAGGTCCATGCCGGCCATGAAGCCGCTATCCTTGCCAGACGCGATGACGGCGCCCTTGATGCCCTCTTCGGACGCGATGCGCGTGATCGCGGCGTCCAGATCGGCCAGGAAGTCCGGGCCGATGACGTTCATCGACTGGCCGGGGACGTCGATCGTCAGAATGGCGATGCCGTCGGCGTCGATGTCGAATGCGATGGTGTTCATTGGTATGGCTACCTTTCCCAAACCCCGTTCGTCCTGACTAGCCATTGAGCGAAGTCGAAATGGCGTATCCAAACATGCTTCGATACGGGACTTCGACAGGCTCAGTCCCTACTCAGTGCGAACGGGTCTTATCCTTGTTTCAAACGCGCTCGATGATGATCCCGGTGCCCATGCCCGCGCCGACGCACAGGTTGACGAGCGCCGTGCCCTTGCCGGACCGTTCCAGTTCGTCCAGCGCCGTGCCCAGCACCATCGCCCCGGTCGCGCCCAGCGGATGGCCAAAGGCGATCGCGCCGCCATTCACATTGATCTTGTCATGGTCGAGGTTCATCGCCTGCATGTAGCGCAGCACGACCGACGCAAAGGCCTCGTTCAGTTCCCACAGGTCGATGTCGGCGGCGGACATGCCTGCGCGGGCGAGCAGCTTGCCGGCGACGAATTCCGGCCCGGTCAGCATGATCAGCGGCTCCGACCCGATCGAGGCCATGGCGCGGATGCGGGCGCGGGGCTTCAGCCCATATTTGTCGCCCATATCCTTGTTGCCGACCAGCACGGCCGCCGCGCCATCGACGATGCCGCTGCTGTTGCCGGCATGATGGACATGGTTGACCTTCTCCAGTTCGGGATAGCGCAGCAGCGCCACCGTATCGAAACCGGGCATATCCTCGCCCAAGGCCAGGAAGCTGGGCTTCAGAGCGCCCAGCGACTGCATCGTCGCGTCGGGGCGCATATGTTCGTCATGGTCCAGCGCCACGCGGCCAATCACGTCCTTCACCGGCACGATTGACTTTTTGAACCGGCCTTCGTCCCAAGCGGCCTTGGCGCGCTTCTGGCTTTCGACGGCATAGGCGTCCGCATCGTCGCGGCTGATGCCGAACTTGGTGGCGATCACATCGGCGCCGATGCCCTGCGGCGCGAAATAGGTCTTGTAGGCGACCGCCGGGTCCATCGCCCAGGCACCGCCGTCCGACGCCATCGGCACGCGGCTCATGGATTCGACCCCGCCGCCGATCGCGAACATCGCCTCGCCCGAATAAACCTTGGCGGCGGCCATGTTCACCGCCTCCAGCCCCGAAGCGCAGAAGCGGTTGATCTGCACGCCCGGTACGGTCTCCGCATAGCTGGCGTTCAGCACTGCGACGCGGGCGATGTCGGCGCCCTGTTCGCCGACCGGGCTGACGCAGCCCAGGATGACGTCATCAACGTCCGCCGTGTCGATCTGGCTGCGATCGCGCACCGCTTCCAGCACCTGCGTCGCCAGTTGAATGGGCGTGATCTCGTGCAGCGACCCGTCGGCCTTGCCCCGGCCACGGGGCGTCCTGACGGCGTCGTAAATATAGGCTTCCATGTCTTTCCCTCTCCGTGGGCTGCCCTTCGGGCGCACTGGATGTGAAGGGAAATGTATTTACGTTTACGTAAAGTGCAAGTGTAAATGCATGGGCCATATGCCGTCCCGCCCTGCCGTAGCGGCAGGTGGAGGGGCTGGAGCGAAACATCGCAGATACTGTCCAACTTGCTGTCGCACGCCGCCCTTTCGCGGTGCGAATCCCTGTGCCATTCAGGGGCGATGCGGATCGCCATCCTCTCCGACATTCACGGCAATATCGCCGCGCTCGACGCCGTGCTGGCCGACGTCGAGCGGCGCGGCGCGGATGCGATCGTCAACCTGGGGGACATCCTGTCCGGGCCGCTCTTCCCCTGCGAGACGGCCGACCGGCTGATGGCGCTCGACCTGCCCACGATCCGCGGCAATCATGAGCGGCAATTGCTGACCCTGCATCAGGACCGCATGGGCGCGTCGGATCGCTACACGGACTCGGTCCTGCAACCCCGTCATCGCGACTGGATCGCGGCGCTGCCGGAAAGCCTGTGGCTGGCCGACGATGTGCTGATGGTCCATGGCGCGCCGGGCGATGATCTCTGCTATTGGCTCGAAACGGTCGAACCCGCCGGATTGCGGCCCGCCACAGCGGATGAAGTGGAGTCGCGGGCAGGGGGCGTAGCCGCCCCTTTGATCCTATGCGGCCACACCCATATTCCCCGCATCCACCGCCGACCGGACGGCGGAATGATCGTCAATCCCGGCAGCGTGGGCTTGCCGGCCTATGCCGACGATCATCCTGTGCCGCACAAGGTGGAGACGGGCGCGCCCCATGCCCGCTACGCGATCGTGGATCGGACGGCGGACGGATGGCGGGCGGAGCCGATCGCCATCCCCTATGACTGGGAAGCCGCCGCCCGCGCAGCGGAGGCACGCGAACGCGCCGATTGGGCTGTGGCGCTGCGCACCGGGCGCGTTTAGGAGCGTTGCGCCCTCGGCGTTGCGGCTTATATCCCCCTTCATGGACAGCGTGACGCAAACCCCGACTCAAGAACCGCCTTCGCCGCTCTCCATCCCCATCTTCCGCGCGATCTGGACCGCCAGCCTTGCGTCGAACTTCGGCGGTCTGATCCAGTCGGTCGGCGCGGCCTGGATGATGACCTCGCTGTCGGCCTCGCCGCAACTGATCGCGCTGGTTCCGGCCGCCACGACCTTGCCGATCATGCTGCTGTCGCTGTGGGCCGGGGCGGTCGCCGACAATCTCGACCGGCGCAAGGTGATGATCGCCTGCCAGGCGTCGATGCTGATCGTGTCGACCGCGCTGGCGCTGACCGCCTGGGCCGGGCTGGTCACGCCCTGGCTGCTGCTGGGCTTCACCTTCCTGATCGGCTGCGCCACCGCGATCAACGGTCCCGCCTGGCAGGCGTCGGTCGGCGACATGGTGCCGCGCGCCATCCTGCCGAGCGCGGTCGCGATGAACTCGATGGGCTTCAATCTGGCGCGTAGCGTCGGTCCGGCGCTGGGTGGCGTGATCGTCGCGGCGGCAGGGGCGGCGGCGGCCTTCCTGACCAATGCGGTCAGCTATATCGCCCTGCTGACGGTTCTGTTCCGCTGGCGACCGGACCTGCCACCCAAGCTGCTCCCGCGCGAGCGGCTGGGCGTCGCGATGGGGGCGGGCGTGCGCTATGTCGCGATGTCGCCCAATATCCAGTTGGTGCTGCTGCGGGGCGCCGCCTTCGGCATTGGCGCCAGCGCGGTGTCGGCCTTGATGCCGCTGGTCGCGCGCGACGTGCTGGGCGGCGGGGCGCTCACCTTCGGCATGACCAGCGGCGCGTTCGGTATCGGCGCCGTGCTGGCGGCCTTGTCGACCCGCCATTTGCGGGCGCGCTTCTCGGTGGAGACGATGGTGCGGTCGGCGGCGCTGACCCTGGCGCTCGGCACCGCCATCACTGGCGCCAGCAGTTGGCTGGCGCTGGCGCTGCTGGGCTACCTGCTGGCGGGCATGGGATGGGTGACGGCGCTGGCTACGTTCAACGTGTCGGTGCAGATGTCGGCGCCGCGCTGGGTCGTGGCGCGGGCGGTGTCGCTCTATCAGATGACCGCATTCGGCGGCATGGCGATCGGGGCGTGGATGTTCGGCTGGATCGCCGAGCATCATGGCGTGGTGGAGGCGCTCTATGCGTCGGCCGGCGCGCAGTTCGCGGCCGCCATGCTGGGCCTGCTCCGCCCGCTGCCGCAGGCCGGTGAGGATAATCTGGACCTGCAGAATAGCTGGCGCGAACCGGATACGGCGGTGCCGGTGGAACCCCGCAGCGGACCGGTGGTCGTCACCATCGAATATCGCATCCCGGCCGGATCGATCGTGCCCTTCCTGTCCGCGATGAGCGAGCGGCGGCGCATCCGCCGCCGCGACGGCGCGCATGGCTGGTCGCTGATGCGCGACCTGGGTGATCCGGCCTTATGGGTGGAGCGCTATCATGTGTCGACCTGGCTCGATTATGTCCGGCACAATCAGCGGCGGACGGTGGCGGACATCGACAACAGCCAGGCCATCCATGCGCTCCATGCCGGTCCCAACCCGCCTGTGGTCCACCGGATGCTGGAACGCCAGACCGGATCGCTGCCGATCAGCCGCGCGCCCGACCCGCGTGAGATGGGCGATCCCATGACCGATCCGACCCGGTCGAACTAGACTTGGAAATCGCGTAAACCAATAATCTGGCGTAGTTATTGCGGCGTCACCGGTCGCCAGCCGGGCAGATCCTCCGGTGTGTCGATATCGTGCAGGACGTTGCCCGTCGTTTCGATCTGGATGCCGTGGCTCAGCAAGGCGCGCGCGCCCTGGTCGCCCTTCAGCGCCAGCAGTTCGGGGAAATGCTTGCGGCCAATGAAGGCGGGCGGGGAAGAGGAGAAGCCGTCGGTGGAAGCGACGACGGACCTGATGTCCTCCGCGGCCAGGCAGATGCGGTTATAATGAGTCTGCGGCACGTCGGGCATGTCGGCCAGGCAGATGAGGATGCCGCGTATCTTCATGTTGGGCATGACATAGTCGACCGCGCGGACGATGCTGCCCGATATGCCTTCTTCGGGCCGGTCGTTGACGATGATGGTATAGCCGCGCCGGTCCAGCTTGCGGTGGATGACCGGGGCCTGCTCGATCGGGCGCACGACCGCGATCAATTCGGCAAAGGCCATGGAGGCGACCGTTTCCAGCACATGGGCGGCGAGCGGCTTGCCGCGCAGGTCGGCCATCAGCTTGTCGTCTTCGCCAAAGCGGGTGGATGTTCCGGCCGCCAGCAGAACGGCGGCGATCCGTTCAGTGCGCATGGATGTTCAGGCGGTAATGCATTGGCTGGTGGCGATCCCGATTATTCCCCGATTTGCCACCATGGCGATCTTGTGTCCAGCGGTCCGAAAGACACTGGCCATCACGCACCCCAAGCGCCATATGCGTCGCAACAGCATAAGGAGTGGCCCTGTTCATGGCTTGTGAACTCGAAGCGGAGACCGTCGGCGAAGGCAAGGAGCCGGTTCCGGCCGAAGTCAGCGAGGCGATCCGCACCCTGATTCGCTGGTCGGGCGATGTGCCCGAACGCGAAGGCCTGATGGAAACGCCCGAACGCGTCGCGCGCGCCTGGCGCGAATATTGCCGCGGCTATGGCGACGACCCGGCCTATCATCTCTCGCGCATCTTCCACGAAGTGGGCGGTTATGACGATGTCGTCCTGCTCAAGGATATTCCGTTCCAGTCGCATTGCGAACATCATATGGCGCCGATCGTGGGGAAGGCGCATATCGCCTATCTGCCCGGCGCCTATGTCGTGGGCATATCCAAGCTGGCCCGTGTCCTGCACGCCTATGCCAACCGGCTGCAGGTGCAGGAACGGCTGACATCCGAAGTCGCCAACTGCATCTGGGATCATCTGAAACCCCAGGGCGTCGCGGTGGTGATCGAGGCGACCCATGGCTGCATGACCGGGCGCGGCGTGCGCACGCCCAATGTCATCATGAAGACCAGCCGTATGCTCGGCGTGTTCCGCGACGATGAAAAGTCGCGGGAGGAAGTGCTGAAGCTCATCGCTTCATGAGCGGCGACGACGAACCTGCCTATCGGCCGCTGGGTAAGGCGCGCAGCGACACCGCGCCGGTCGGCGCGCCGCTGGCGCCCAAGCGGCTGGCGCTCGTCACGGGCGGGCATCGACGGCTGGGCGGCATCATTGCGGCCGCGCTGGCGAAGGCCGGTCATTCGCTCGCCATCCATGGCAGCCACGATACGCGGCTCGATTCCCATCTGGCCCTGACCTTCGAGGAGGAGGGCACGGAATGGGACGGCTTCGTCGTCGATTTCGCCGATCCGGAAGGGGCGGAGGAATTGGTGGCGAAGGTCGCGGAGCGGTTCGGTCGCCCGCCAGACATATTGATCAACAGCGCCGCCCTGTTCGGGCAGGACCGGCTCGACACGGTCACGGCCGACGACCTGATGACGCATTATGCGGTGAATTGCGCCGCGCCGACCTTGCTGACCAAGGCGTTCGCCACCGTGCCGGCGGGGGTGGGCGACCGCTGCATCGTCAACATCCTCGACCAGCGCATCGATCACCCCCATGCCGACCAGTTGGCCTATACGCTCTCCAAGCTGGCATTGGCCGGGCTGACGCGCACCAGCGCCGGCAGCCTTGCGCCCAAGGTGCGGGTCAATGCCGTCGCGCCGGGCCTGACGATCGCGACGCCCGACTATGACGAGGCGCAGATGGAACGTCTGGCGGAGATGATGCCGCTCGCCCGCCTGCCGCAGGCGGAGCAGATCGCGCAGGCGGTGCTCTATCTGGTCGAGGCGACCGCCGTGACCGGGCAGACGCTCTATGTCGATGGCGGCGCGCACCTCAAAAGCTATGATCGCGACTTCATGCATCTGTGCCGATAGGCTCGGCGCAAATGCGGGCGCACGGGGACTGGTGCAGCGCCGCCCATGCCCATAGAGCGGTCCCAAAGACATAAGGAGATGGCGATGACTTACGAGACGATCCTGGTCGAGCAGCGCGACGCCGTGACGCTGATCACGCTCAACCGGCCGCAGGCCCTGAATGCGCTCAACAGCCAGGTGCTGAAGGATCTGAGCGCGGCATTCGGCGCCTATGACGCCGATCCGACCCAGCGTTGCGCGGTGCTGACCGGCAGCGGCGAAAAGGCGTTCGCGGCCGGCGCCGACATCAAGGAAATGGTCGACAAGGACGCGGCCGACTTCTTCCTGGAGGATTTCTTCTCCGGCTGGCAGACCGGCGTGGTGGCGACCCGCAAGCCGTGGATCGCGGCGGTGCAGGGCTTTGCGCTGGGCGGCGGCTGCGAACTGGCGATGATGGCCGACTTCATCCTGGCGGGCGACACGGCGAAATTCGGCCAGCCCGAAATCAAGCTGGGCGTCGCGCCCGGCATGGGCGGGTCGCAGCGGCTGACCCGCGCGGTAGGCAAGGCCAAGGCGATGGAAATGTGCCTGACCGGCCGCATGATGGACGCCGCCGAAGCCGAGCGTTCGGGTCTGGTGAGCCGTATCGTCCCGGCCGCCGAATTGCTGGACGAAGCGCTCAAGACCGCCGCGGCGATCGCGGCGTTGCCGCCCATGGCGGCGATGATCAACAAGGAAATGGTCAACATCGCCTTCGAAACTGGCCTGGCGCAGGGGCTGCTGACCGAGCGTCGCCTGTTCCAGATACTGACCGCGACGCAGGACAAGAAGGAAGGCATGACCGCCTTCGTCGAAAAGCGTGCCGGCGTCTGGAAGGGGCGCTGATATATTGCGGCGGGCGACCGCACTGAAATTATCCGTAACATATTGATTGTTCTGCCATAGGCCGAGAAAATCTCATTGGCCTATGGCGGAGTTCCCCGACAGTCTCGTTTCACAAGAAAACGTAGAAACGACGGCGGGTGCAGACAGGCGTCCCCGGTCATCGTTCGGGGAGAGGTGAGGCGTGCAAAAGCGCCCCCTGATTGGCTCGTTGTGAAACAGGGAGCCCTTGCATGTCCGTTATCTCGTCCATCCGTCGTTCCGCGCGCGCGGCGCTACTGTTCGCCTGCGCCACCGGAGCGCTGAACGCCGCCCATGCGCAGGAACCGGTCGGCGACGAGAGCGAGACGATCACCGTCACCGGCCGCCGCATCTCGCAATCGTCCGAAGCGATCGGCGAGGACAAGATCAGCAATGTCGTCGCGGTGACTCGCGAGGCGCTTTTGTCGGCGCCGTCGGGCATTTCGGGTCTCAAGATGCTGGAGCAGCTACCCGGCTTCAACGTTCAGACCGACGGGGCGCTCGGCCTCTACGAGTTCGGCAACAGCGTCCAGACCCGCGCCTTCAATCTCGACCAGATCGGCTTCGTGGTCGACGGCATCCCTACGGGTCGCAGCGACGCCTTCGGCGGCAGTCCGGTCTTCCGCTATGTCGACAATGAAAATCTGGGCGTGGTGGAAGCCTCGGTCGGCGCGGGCGACGTCGGCCTGCCCAGCTATTCGACGCTCGGCCCGGTGGTGCAGTATAACAGCATCGCACCGCAGGACGAGATGGGCCTGTTCGTGTCGCAGAGCTTCGGCGACGACAGCCTGAAGCGCACTTTCATCCGCGTGAACACCGGCAAGGTCGGCCCGTTCAAGGCCTATGTCAGCCGCACCAAGCTCAACAGCGACCTGTGGCGCGGCCCCGGCACGATCGACCGCGAGCATTGGGAAGCGCAACTGCACGCGGATCTGGGTGGCGATAGCTGGGCGCGGTTCAAATTCGTATCGAACGACTTTTTCGACTATGATTCGCCGACCCTCACGCGCGCGCAGTATAATTGCGCGAGCACCAACCTGGTCGGCCAGTGCGGCCGCGACTATGCCTATCTGGAGAATATGCCCAACACGACGACCGGCTTCGCGCCGACGGTGCCGGGCGTCTATTATTCCAACAGCAACTACGCCAACGTCTACAATCTCGCCATCAACGTGCGTAAGGATCGCCTCTATGGCGCAACCTTCCATGCCGGGATCGCCGACGGGGTATGGGCGGAATCGACCCTTTATTGGGAAGACAAGGGCGGCTATGGCGTGTCGCCCGACACCTATGCCAATTCGCTGACCCGCTACACCGCACAGGCGCAGGCCGGCCTCGCCGTCACCGCGCCCAAGGGCGTGCAATATGGCCGGTCGGGCGTGGGTGGCAATCGCTACGGCATCGCCAACAAGCTGCACTGGGAACAGGGCAACAATATCGTCGAGGCCGGGCTGTGGGCCGAAGTTGACAAGTATCACCGCACCCAGGCGCGCTACAACACGGTCGACGGCGCGCCCGACGGCGAACCCAATCTGGACGAGCTGGTCTATCTGCGTCGCAACTATCGCTCGCAGCGCGATACGTTGCAGGTGTCGCTCAAGGACACGCTCAAGCTGATGGACGACCGGCTGGTGCTGGACGTGGGCTTCAAGGGGCTGATGCTCGACTACAGCCTGCGCGGCTATCGCGACTTCGACGATTATTATCGCGTGGTCGGCGGCGTCGGCGTTGCCGGCTGGGGACCGCAGATCAACAGCGCCCATTATCGCGACATGTTCCTGCCGATGGCCGGCGTGCTTTACAAGCTGGACGGGCGCAGCCAGATATTCGCCTCCTATGCCGAGAATATGGCGCTGCCCAAGGGGATGGACGATATCTATGCCGTCACCCGCACCGGCACCTCCGCGCTGGTGCCGCAGCCCAATCCGGAGCGTTCCAAGAATATGGAGCTGGGCTTCCGCACCAACCAGGGCCAGGTCTATGCCTCGATCGCGGGCTATTACACCAAGTTCAAGAACCGCATCCAGTCGATCACGACCTTCGTCGAGGGCGGCGGCGCATCGACCGAAACCTTCTACCAGAATGTCGGCCGGGTGAAGGCCTATGGCGTCGAAGCCAGCGGCACCTACAAGCCCGCCTTCCTCAATGGCCTGGCCTATGCCAACGCCAACGTCACCTACAACCATGCCAAGTTTCAGGACGACATCGTCGCGTCGGTGACCTATGCGACGGCGGGCAAATATATCCCCGACAGCGCCAAGTGGATCGTCAGCGGGGGCGTGACCATCGAACCGGCAAGCTGGCTGGTCGCCAATATCTCGGGCAAATATACCAGCAAGCGCTGGTCGACCTTCACCAACACGGCTGGCTCCAGTGTCCCCGCCTATACCGTGTTCAGCGGCTATGTGGACATTGGCGACGGCTTCAGCCTGGGTCCGATCAAGAGCGTGAAGGCGCGGTTCAACGTCGACAATATCTTCGACAAGGACGTATTATCCTTCATCTCTTCGTCGGTGACGGGCGACGGCGCATTCCGGCCGCTGTCCCCGCGCACCTTCCAGTTCACCATCTCGGGTGAAATCTGATGCGGGCCGGGTGGATGATGGGGGCGGCGCTTCTGGCGCTGCTCCCGGTCGCCGCGCAAGCGCAGGATGTGTCCAAGAAGGTGTATCAGCTTCATCAGAAGCTCATCACCCTCGACAGCCATCTCGATACGCCGGCTTCGCTCGACCTGCCGGGTTGGTCGATCGACGAGGAACATGGCGTCCATAGCGACTATACCCAGGTCGATTTGCCGCGCATGAAGAAAGGCGGCCTGGATGGCGGTTTCTGGGCTATCTATACCGGGCAGGGGCCGCTGACGATCGAGGGGTTCCGCAAGGCGCGCGACTTCGCGATCCTGCGCGGCCTGTCGATCCGGTCGATGGTCGCCGCCGATCCGGTCAATTTCCAACTCGCGCTGGAGGCGAAGGACGCGGCGCCGATCGCGGCGGCGGGCAGGCGGATCGTCTATATGTCGATCGAGAACGCCTATCCGCTGGGCGAGGATGTATCGCTCATCAAGACCTTCTACGACATGGGCGTGCGCGTGTCGGGGTTCGCCCATTTCGCGCATAACCAGTTCGCCGACAGCTCCACCGACCCGTCGAAGAAGCCGCGCTATGGCGGGCTCAGCCCGCTCGGCAAGGAATTGCTCAAGGAAATGAACCGGCTGGGCATCGTGCCCGACGCCTCGCACTCGTCGGACCAGGTGCTGGATGACCTGTTGGCGCTGTCCACCACGCCGGTGCTGCTTACCCATTCGGGCTGCAAGGCGATCTACGACCATCCGCGCAACGTCGACGACGCGCATCTGAAAGCCTTGGCGGCCAAGGGTGGGGTGATCCAGATGAACGCCTATGGCGCCTATCTGCGCACGTCCAAGCCCAATCCGCAGCGGCAGGAGGCGCTGAAGGCGCTCTACGGCCAGATGCGCGAGGACGCCAAGCTCTCGCCGGAGAAGCGCGCCGAACTGCTGGCCAAGCGGCAGGAGATAGACAAGCTCTATCCCGACACCGACCGGCCGACCTTCGATGATTTCATGGCCCATATGCTGCACGCGCTGAAGGTCGTGGGGCCGGATCATGTCGGCATCGGCCTCGACTGGGACGGTGGCGGGGGCGTGGTGGGCATGGAGGATGTGGTCGCCCTGCCCAAGATCACCGATGCGCTGTTGAAGGCAGGCTATAGCGAAACCGACATCCAGAAAATCTGGTCCGGCAACGTGCTGCGCGTGCTCGCCACGGCGGAGGCGGGCAAGGGGAAGTAGAGTTCCGTTCGCCCTGACTGAGCGAAGTCGAAGGGTCAGTCCGACCGTAGGGAGGACACTTCGCCTCGCTCAGTGATGGGCTTCGACTTCGCTCAGCCCGTACGGACGGCGTCACTTCCCTTCCAGCATCTCGATCATCAGCGAGAAGTCGCGGCCGGCTTCGCCCCGGTTGGCGAGCATCTGGTAGAGCGCTTCGGCGGCATTGCCCATCGGCACGCTGGCGCCGACCGACGCGGCGGCTTCGGTCGCCAGTTTCAAGTCCTTGAGCATCAGGCCGACCGCGAAGCCGCCCTGATAGCCATTGTCGGACGGCGATTGCGGGCCGACGCCGGGGACGGGGCAGTAGCTGGTCATCGACCAGCTCTGGCCCGACGACACGCTGGAGATGTCGTAGAAGGTCTGGGGATCGAGCCCCAGCTTCTTGGCCATGGCGAAACTCTCGCAGGTGGCGACCATGGTCGCGCCCAGCAGCATATTGTTGCAGATTTTCGCGCCCTGGCCGTTGCCCGCGCCGCCGGCATGGATCACCGCCTTGCCCATGGCGTCGAGGATCGGCCGGGCCTTGGCGAAGGCCGTATCCGCGCCGCCGACCATGAAGGTGAGCGTTCCGCCGTTGGCCGCCGCGATGCCGCCCGATACGGGCGCGTCGACCATCTCGAAGCCTTTGGCTACGGCCGCGTCGATCACGCGGCGCGCGGTGGCGACGTCGATGGTCGAACAGTCGAGGAAGAGCGCGCCGGGCTTTGCCACGCCGAATACCTGCTCGTTATAGACGCTCTCGACATGCTTGCCCGCGGGCAGCATCGTCACCACCGCGTCGGCCCCGGTCACCGCGTCGGCGGCGCTGGCGGCGCGGACGGCACCATGGCCTTCCGCCTTGGCCAAAGCCTCTTCCGACAGGTCGAAGGCGCGCACGGCATAGCCGTTCTTGAGCAGGTTGGCGGCCATCCCGCCACCCATATTGCCAAGGCCGATGAAGGCGATCGTCTGGGTCATAATCCTATCCTCTTCCGCTTATCTTCGCATATTTCCCGCATATTCGGACATTATGTTGCGCTGGCCCGATCCTATCGGAAAGTCGGGCGCGAAGGGCGGCAGAGGCCGGACCCAAGTCTATCAGCCGACGTCCCGATAGGACAGGATCAGTCCGCGCCGGCCCGTGGCGGCAGGGGTGTCCACTGGCTGCCCGCAGGCAGCGGCGCAAAGATCGCGTCGATCATCGCATCGCTCACCCCCTCCAGCGTGGCCGGATTCCATTGCGGTGCATTATCCTTGTCGAAAATCACCGCGCGGACGCCCTCGACGAAATCGGGGCGGCGGATGATCGCGCAGGCGAGGCCATATTCCATCGCCATATTGGCGGCGAAGTCGGTCTTGGCCGCGCCTTCGACCAACTGGCGCAGCGCCACCTTGATCGTCTGGGGCGATTTGGTGGCGAGCACCGCCAGTTGCTTGCCCGACCACTCGCCGCCGTCCGCCTGCAGCGCGGCGACGATCGCCTCCGCCTTGTCGGAGGCGAACAGCCGGTCGATGTCGGCGCGGTGCGCATCCAGCTTCGATGGCGGCGGGGTTTCGCCATTTTCGTCCAATATTTCGCCCAGCCCGGTCGGGTCGGCCAGGATGCGCGCCTTGATCGCATCCAGCCGGTCCGATGCGATATAATGGGTGGCGATGCCGACGGCGGCGCAATCCGCCCCGTCGATCCGCGCGCCCGTCGCCGCCAGCCAGGCGCCGACCCGGCCGGGCAGGCGCGGCAGATACCAGCCGCCGCCCACGTCGGGGAACAGGCCGATGCCGGTTTCGGGCATGGCGAAATTCGTTCGCTCGGTCGCCACGCGGAACCGGGCGGGAAGGGAGATGCCCACGCCGCCGCCCATGACGATGCCGTCGATGAAGGCGACGATCGGCTTGGGATAGACGAACAGCAGATGGTTCATCCGATATTCGACATGGAAGAAGCGTTCGGCCTCGACGCAATCGGCTTTCGCGCTGTTGGCGATCAGCGCGATGTCGCCGCCGGCGCAGAAGCCGCGCGACAATTTGGGATCGCCGTCGGCGGCGGGCAGATGATCGATCATCACCGCGACGACCGCGTCATCCTCGCGCCACGCCAGCAGCGCGTCGTTGATCGCTTCGCACATCTCCGGGGTGAGGGCGTGGATCGCCCTGGGCCGGTTCAGGCGGATGCGGCCGACGCCGTTGTCGATGATGGTCAGGACTTGGTCGGTCATGTCATTCTCCTTCCTCGCCCCATCGAGGGAGAGGGATGCGAAGACTTGGCAGCCTTGCCGCCTAGTCGGAGCCGGGAGAGGGGGCGTGCGGAACAGCCCTTCTCCAACTTCGCCTAGGCGCGTTCCGCGCCAAGGCTTCATATCCTCTCCCCCAAGGGGGCGAGGATTGGGTTCAGCGCAACATATCCCGCGCCACGATCATCCGCATGACCTGGTTGGTGCCTTCCAGGATCGAATGGACGCGCAGGTCGCGCCAGAAGCGTTCGATCGGATAGTCCATCAGATAGCCATAGCCGCCGTGAAGTTGCAGCGCGCGATCGACCACCGACGATCCGGTGTCGGTGGCGAAGCGTTTCGCCATCGCGGCGAAGCGGGTCTTGTCGGGCGCATTGTCGGTCACCTTGACCGCGGCGGCATAGAGCAGCGTGCGGGCGGCCTCCAATTCGGTCTGCATGTCGGCCAGGGTGAATTGGGTGTTCTGGAAGTCGGCGATGGACTGGCCGAACTGCTTGCGATCCTTGGTATAGCCTATGCTTTCGTCGATGCAGCGTTGTGCGCCGCCGAGCGAGCAGGCGCCGATATTGAGCCGGCCGCCGTCCAGCCCCATCATCGCGATGCGGAAACCTTCGCCTTCCTGGCCGACCAGATTTTCCACCGGCACACGCACGGCGTCGAAATTGACCTGCGCCGTGGGTTGGCTGTGCCAGCCGAGCTTGCGTTCCTGCGCGCCGAAGCTGACGCCGGGCATGTCCTTTTCGATGACGAGGCAAGAGATGCCCTTCGGCCCATCCTCCCCGGTGCGGACCATGACGACATAGACCTCATTCTCGCCGCCGCCGGAGATGAACTGTTTGGAACCTGTCACGACATAATGATCGCCATCCCGGACCGCCTTGGTCTTGAGCGCGGCGGCGTCCGATCCTGCGCCTGCTTCGGTCAGGCAATAGCTCGCCATGCGCGCCATGGGTACGAGATCGGGCAGATATTTGTCTTTCACCGCCTGGCTGCCGAACCGATCGATCATCCAGGCGCCCATATTATGGATCGAGATGAAGGCGCTGGTGGACGGGCAGCCATAGGCCATCGCTTCCATGATGAGGGCGGATTCCAGCCGGCCAAGGCCGATGCCGCCCGCTTCCTCCGACACATAGATGCCGCCAAAGCCGAGGTCCGCGGCCGCGCGGATCGTGTCGCGGGGGAATACATGCTTCTCGTCCCATTCCGCCGCATGGGGCGTGATCGCGTCGGCAGTGAATCGCTGCGCCATTTCCTGGATGGCGCGCTGGTCCTCGGTCAGGTCGAACTGGGTCATGCTCTCCATACTCCGCAAACCTGTCCGGCGCGCCGACGGGCGCTGCGCAGCAGGTTCGCTTTCATCCTGCTTCTAGCAATGCCGCGTTATTGCAAGCAATGGCGAAGTTGTGCATGGACAGGCTGCAAATTTGCAGGATGGGCGCGCGTAATGTTCGACTGGGACGATCTCAGGGTATTTCTGGCGGTCGCCCGCGCGCGCAAGGTGGCGCCCGCCGCCCGTGCGCTGGGCATCGATGCGACCACCATCGCGCGGCGGCTGGCACGGCTGGAAAAGGCGCTCGATGCCGAATTGTTCGAACTGGGCGCGGGTGAGCGGGCGCTGACGGCGCGCGGCCAAGCGCTGCTGCACCATGCCGAGGGCGCGGAAAGCGCGGCGCTGGCGGCGATGGAGGATGTGAAGGGGCAGGAGCATCGGCTGGCGGGGCAGGTGCGGCTTTCGGTGGCGGAAGGTTTCGGCACCTGGGTGCTGGCGCCGGGCATGGGGGATTTCAACCGGCGGCATCCGGGGATCAGGCTGGACCTGGTGACGGCGTCCGGCTTCCTCAACCCGTCCAACCGCGAAGCCGATATGGCGGTGATGCTGGCGCGGCCGCAGCGCGGGCGGCTGACGGTGCGGCGGCTGGGCGACTATCGGCTGCATCTCTACGCCGCGCCCGCCTATCTGGCGCGGGCCGGTGCGCCCGCCGCCCCGGCGGATCTGCGCGACCATGTGCTGGTCGGCTATGTGCCGGAGTTCATCTTCTCTCCCGAACTCGATTATCTGGACGAGGTGGAGGCGGGGCTGGAGGCGACCCTGCGATCGACCAGCATCATCATGCAGCAGCGGATGATCGCGGACGGGGCGGGGATCGGCGTGTTGCCCGACTTCATAGCGCGGCGCGACCCCGGACTGGCGCCGTTGATGGCCGACCGGGTCGAGATCACCCGCAGCTTCTGGCTGGTCATGCATGGCGACCTGCGCAAGCTGGCGCGGATCGGCGCCGTCGCCGACTGGCTGCAGGAGCGGGTGGACATGGTGTCGGGCCAGCGCGATGCGGGCTGAATCGCGCGAAAGTCAATCGACGCCGCCCCTCGTCCTCGCTAAGGGAGTCGGGATGGAAATGAAGCGGTCGCATTTCGCTTATGCAGCATAAGCCCAAGCGCAGTCGGGCGATCGCCCTGCCGGGCGGGGAATTTCGCGCCCGCGCCACCGAATATCTCGATTTCCTGGCCGCCTGGGTGAAGAAACCGCGCCAGACCGCGTCGGTGGTGCCTTCCAGCCGCTATCTTGCCCGGTTGATGGTGGCGCAGATCGATCCGCTGGACGGTCGCGTGCTGGAACTGGGCGGCGGGACCGGGGTGTTCACCCGCGCGATCCTGGAAACCGGCCTGCCGCCCGAGAAGCTGGAGGTGGTGGAGATCAATCCCGCCTTCGCGCGCGGGTTGCGCCGGCATTTCCCCCATGTGTCGATCCTGGAGACGCCCGCGCAGATCGTATCGACCGCGACCGCGGGCGAGCCGGGCGATTATCAGACCGTGGTCAGCGGCCTGCCCCTGCTGGCGATGGACCGTTATATGCATCACGATATCCTGACGGAATCCTTCCGGATGCTGCGGCCCGGCGGCAGCTTCGTGCAGTTCACCTATTCGATGCGCCCGCCGGTCAGCCGCGACGTGATCGAGGCGCTGGGGCTGGACGTGGTGCGCGCCGGGCAGACCGTGCGCAATTTTCCGCCCGCCACCGTCTTCCGCTTTTCGCGACGCGGCGAATAGCAGCAGGGCATCCAGGGGCCGCATCGGATGATGCGGCCCCCTTTCGTTCATATGCCTTAGTAGAAGGCGCCGTAGATCACATCGACCACGCGGCGGGTGCGGGTGCGGACCAGCAGCAGGTCGGGGCCATAGCGGACCCAGCGATAGCCATAGGGCGGCGCGCCGACGCCCAGATAGGCATAGTCGTCATAATAATAGCGCGACGACAGGAAGATGGCGGGCAGCAGCAGGCCGATGCTCCAGCGCCGATAGCGATAGCCATGCGGATATTGGAAGCCCGGCCGGTGGATCGGCTTGAAATGCGGCGGCCGGCCGGCGCCGGGGCGATGCGGCGGTTGCGGCTTGACCGGGCGGGGCGGCTGGGGCTTGCCGGGACGGGGCGGCTGGATCGCCGGGCCGCCCGTGCCGGGCCGGGGAGGCTGGATCTGGGGACCGCCGGTGCCGGGGCGGGGAGGCTGGACGGACGGGCCACCCGTACCTGGGCGCGGCGGTTGTACCGACGGACCGCCGGGACGGGGTGGCTGGGGTCGGTTTTCGGGCTTGGGCGGAGTCGGGCGCGATGGTGGTGCGGGGCGGGTCGTCGGAGGCGACGGCCTTTGCATGCGATCCTGCTGTTGCTGGGCCAGCGCGACGTCGGGAAGGACGATGAGCGCGATCGAGAGAAATAGGACTGCCTTTTTCATAGGGCCTTCTCCGCTTATGGGATGCGGACGCTATGCCTGTCATGTTGCCACGGCAATGTTTTTCGCCTCGGTTGCATCGGCGCGCCGCCGCCCTATCTTTGCCGCAACGCAAAAGGGGCAGAGCCATCCATGGCATCCATCATTGAGATCAAGGGCCTGACGAAACGCTATGCGTCGGGCTTCGAGGCGCTGAAAGGCGTCGACCTGACCATCGAGGAAGGCGAGATTTTCGCGCTGCTGGGGCCGAATGGCGCGGGCAAGACGACGATGATCTCGATCGTCTGCGGCATTGCGCGCGCAACCGGGGGCAGCGTGACCGTGGCCGGGCACGACATCGTGCGCGACTATCGCGGCGCGCGCACCGCGATCGGGCTGGTGCCGCAGGAATTGTCGACCGACCAGTTCGAGCGGGTCATCGATACGGTGAATTTCAGCCGTGGCCTGTTCGGCAAGCCCCGCAACGATGCCTATGTCGAAAAGGTGCTGCGCGACCTGTCGCTCTGGGACAAGCGCCATGCCAAGATACTGGAACTGTCGGGCGGCATGAAGCGGCGCGTGATGATCGCCAAGGCGCTGAGCCACGAACCGCGCGTGCTGTTCCTAGACGAGCCGACCGCGGGCGTCGACGTCGAACTGCGCCGCGATATGTGGAAGCTGATCGGCGAACTGCGCCAGACCGGCGTCACCATCATCCTGACGACGCATTATATCGAGGAGGCCGAGGAAATGGCCGACCGGGTGGGCGTGATCAACAAGGGCGAACTGATGCTGGTCGAGGACAAGACCGCGCTGATGAAGAAGCTGGGCAAGAAGACGCTGACGGTCGTGCTGGCCGAACCGATCGACGTGGTGCCCGCGGAGCTTGCCGAATGGGGCGTCACGCTGGGCGGGGAAGGCCATGAACTGGACTATATCTTCGACACCCAGGCGGAGCGGACCGGGGTGTCGTCGCTGCTGCGCAAACTGGGCGACCTGGGCATCGGCTACAAGGATCTGAATACAAGGCAAAGCAGCCTGGAGGATATTTTCGTCAGCCTCGTCCATCAGGAGAAGGCCGCATGAGCCTCCAGAATCTGCGCGCCATCGCGGCCATCTATTCGTTTGAGCTTCACCGTTTCCGGCGCACGCTGCTGACCGGCCTGCTGGTGCCGGTCATCACCACCTCGCTCTATTTCGTCGTGTTCGGCGGGGCAATCGGGTCGCGCATGACGGAGGTGGACGGCATCGCCTATGCCGCCTTCATCGTGCCCGGCCTCATCATGATGGCGATGTTCACGGAGAGCATCTTCAACGCCAGTTTCGGCATCTACATGCCCAAATTTACCGGCACCATCTACGAACTGCTGTCCGCGCCGGTGTCCGCGACGGAAACGATCATCGCCTATGTCGGCGCGGCGGCGACCAAGTCGCTGATCGTGGGCAGCATCATCTTCCTGACCGCGCATCTGTTCGTCGACGTGCCGGTCGCGCACCCGTTCGCCATGGTCGGCTTCATGGTGCTGATCGCGGTCAGCTTCTGCCTGTTCGGCTTCATCCTGGGCATCTGGGCGCAGAGTTTCGAGCAATTGCAGGTGATCCCGCTGCTGCTCATCATGCCGATGACCTTCCTGGGCGGCGCCTTCTACTCGGTCAAGATGCTGGCCGAACCCTGGCAGACGATCACCCTGTTCAACCCGATCGTCTATCTGATCTCGGGCTTCCGCTGGACCTTCTTCGGCCGGGGCGACGTCGCGATCGGGTTCAGCCTGCTGTTCGTCGCGGGCATGCTGGCCGTCTGCATCGGCATCATCGGCTGGATGTTCCGCACGGGATATCGACTGAAGAAGTGAGGACGGGCGACGGATTTGCGGCGGAAACGACGCCGGTCTTCGGCCCGGCCTTCGCCGCGGAACTGGAGACGCTGCTGCACTGGCGGCGCGACGTGCGCCATTTCGAAGCGCGCCCGGTGCCGGAGGCGGACATGCGCGACCTGCTGCGCTGCGCCTGTCTGGCGCCGTCGGTCGGCAATGCCCAGCCCTGGCGGTTCCTTCGCCTGCGCTCGCCACAGGTCCGCGCCATGCTGGCCGACCATATCGATGCGGCGAGCGGCAGGGCGTCCGAACGCTATGTCGATGATGCGCAGCGCGACCGATATCGCGCGCTCAAGCTGCACGGCGTGCGCGACGCGCCCGAACTGATGGCGATATTCTGCGATGACGCGCCGTCGGCCGGCCATGGTCTGGGCATCGCCACCATGCCCGAAATGCTCCGCTATTCGACGGTGCTGGCGATCCACAATCTGTGGCTGGTGGCGCGGGTGCGGGGTATCGGTGTCGGCTGGGTATCGATATTGGAGCCGCAGGCCGTCAGCGCCCTGCTGGACGTTCCTGCCCATTGGTCGCTGATCGCGCTGCTGTGCATCGGCTATCCGGCCGAACAATGCCCGACGCCGGAACTGGAGCGCCGCGGCTGGCAGGCGCGCGAACCATGGTCGGAGCGGGTGTTCGACAGATAGGACCGGATCGCCGCAGCGGCCGATCCGACGATCAGGCGGCGGCGCTTTCGGGCGCGACGGCGAACAGGGTCACGCCCTTATATTTGTCGTCATTCTGATCGTAGAGACCGTGCATCGCCTCGAACGGCTCGTCCAGCACCTGCAGGTCGGACAGGCCGACCAGCTTGAAGGTGCCGAGCTTAAGCTCGCGCGGCGGGCGGCCGTCGCGGTCGGTCGTCACCGCGTCGATGAACATTTCGTCATGACGGGTGTAGAGGATGTGCGGGGCGAGGGTGACGACCATCTTGTTATAGGTCACCTTCAGGCACTTCTGGAGCGCGATGGCTTCAAAAATCTCGGTCGGAGCTTGCATGATGTCGCTTCCCTGACCGATTTTGGCGATTCTTTCAATTGCTTTGTGCGTTGCACCATATCCATCCCGTGTAATCGGTGCGACGAATGGTTCAGGCGGGCACCAGCCCCAGCCGTTCGCGCAAGGTCCAGCGACTGATCAGCAGCACGGCCACCGCGCCCAGCCCACTGGCGAGGCCCAGCCAGATGCCCAGCCCCTCCATGCCCAGCGGGAAGGCGAGCAAAGTGCCGACGCCGATGCCGACCACCCAATAGCCGATCAGCGCGAAGATCATCGGAACGGTCGTATCCTGCACCCCGCGCAGCACGCCAGCGCCCACCGCCTGCGCCGCATCGACCAGCTGGAACAGGGCGGCGATGGCGAGGAAACTGACGGCCAGGGTCGCGGTGCGCGCATTGGCAGGGTTGGACAGGTCAAGAAAGGCCGACACCAGCGTGCGCGGCGCCAGAATCAGCAAGGCGGCGGCGCAGCAGGCGAAGCCGGTGCCGATCATCAGCGCCAGCCAGCCGGCCCGGCCGATGCCGGCGCGGTCGTGCCGGCCATAGGCGATGCCGACCCGGATCGTCGCCGCCTGCCCGATGCCCATGGGCACCATGAAGACGAGCGCGGCGATCTGGATCGCGACGGCATGAGCGGCGAGCGAGTCGCGGTCGATGATGCCCATCAGGAAGGCCGAGGCGTTGAACACGGTCGTTTCGAACCCCAGGGTGATCGCGATCGGCAGGCCCAGCGCCCACACCTGCCGCTGCCGTTCGCGATCGCGGGTCCAGAAACGGCCCATCAGGCGATAGCGGCGGAAGCGGCGATCGACCAAGATGACGGCGAGTAGGCCGAAGAAGAGGAAGCAGGAGGACAGCGTGCTGGCCAGCCCGGCGCCGAACAGGCCGAAGGCGGGAAAGCCCAGATGGCCGAAAATCAGCGCCCAGCCCATCGCTATGTTGAACGGTATCGCGCCCAGCATCACGATCAGGCCCCAGATCGGCCGTTCCAGCGCGGCGATGAAGTTGCGCAACGTGGTGAAGCCCAGAAAGGGCAGCAGCGCCCATTGCAGCCCGTGCATCAAATGGCCGGCCTCACGCGCCAGATCGGCATCCTGCCCCATCGCCAGCAATATCGTCTCGCATTGCCACAACAGCGCCCAGGCGGGCAGCACGAAGAAGAGCGCGGCGCGCAGCGTCTGGTGGACGGTGCGGCGTATGTCGCGCACGCTGTGGCGGCGACGGCCGCGTTCGCTTGCAATGAGGGGGGAAGCGGCGGTGACCAGACCCATGCCGAACAGCAGCAGCGCATGGAACAGGTTGATGGCCAGAGCGCCGGCGGCGACCGCCTCCGCCCCGATCCGGCCGAGCAGCAGCAGATCGGTGGCGGCGATCGCCGACCAGGCGATATTGCCCGCGATCATCGGCAGCGCCAGCGCGATCAGCGCGCCGGCCTCGATACGCCAGGGGGAAGGGTGGGTCACTTTGGGCAATCCGAGAGGGAGAGTTTCCGTTCGCTTCGAGCGAAGTCGCGGAGCGGATAGCACTGCGCTTTACGTTTCTCGACTAAGTTCGAAACGAACGGAGGTGAAGTTATTCGTCCCCCTAAAGCCCTCAGTGCTTCTTGAACAGGTGCAGCGCGCCCACCACGATCCCGCCGATCACCAGCCCGACGATCGCGCCGCCAATGGCGTTGACCAGCCAGTCGAGCAGGCCGCCGATCGCGGGGATGGCCTGGGCCGCGCCTTGCGCGACATGGTGGATCGCGCCGGGGATCAGGTCGAGGCGGAATTCGTGCAGGCCATGGACGATCAGCCCGCCGCCGACCCACAGCATGGCCGCGGTGCCGACCACGGACAGGATCGCCATCAGCACCGGCATCGCCTTCACGAGCGCGCGGCCCAGCGCCTGCGTGCCGGCGCCCTGCTTCTTGGCCAGATGCAGGCCGATATCGTCCATCTTCACGATCAGGCCGACGACGCCATAGACGCCCGCAGTGATGAGGATGGCGACGACGACCAGGATCAGCGCCTGTTCCCACACCGGCTCGGCCGCGACCGTGCCCAGCGCAATCGCCATGATTTCGCCCGACAGGATGAAGTCGGTGCGGATCGCGCTCGATACTTTCTGATTTTCCAGTTCGACGGAGCTGTGCGTCTCCACCGCTTCCTCGGCGACGTCATGACCGCCCTGTATAGCCTCCAGCAGCTTTTCAACCGCCTCGAAACAGAGGAAGGCGCCGCCCAGCATCAGCAGCGGGGGCAGCAGCCAGGGCGCGAAGGCGCTCAGCAGCAGGGCGGCCGGCAGCAGGAACAGCAGCTTGTTGCGCAGCGATCCCTTGGCGATCTTCCAGATGATCGGCAATTCGCGGTCGGGGGTCAGGCCCATCACATATTTGGGCGTCACCGCGGCATCGTCGATCACCACGCCGGCCGCCTTGGTGCCCGCCCGACCGGCTGCGGCGGCTACATCGTCCAGCGACGTGGCCGCCAGCTTGGCGATGCCCGCCACGTCATCGAGCAGCGCGATCAGACCCGAAGGCATAGATATGATATCCCCTGTTGCGGGCGGCGATGCCGTCCTTGCGTTCGTCTCATAGGGGGCGCGCATCGGGGGAGCAATGGAGCGCGTCCATCCTGTCATAGGGCGTCAATAGTTGCCCGGCGGGTCGCTCGCGGGGAAGGATTCGTCGGACTGTTCGTCCACCTTGTCCCATTCGCTGGGCGGCACGCCCTGCTGCGGTCCGGCGTCGCGGACCACGCCCGATGATCCTACCGGGCCGCGATCGTCCTGCGCGGCGGCGTCACCCATCCAGTCGCGCCATCCCTTGATCGCAAAGGCGCCAAGCCCCGTGACGATCGCCAGCTTCAACAGCCCCTTCATATAGTCTTCTCCTGCCCGTGATGCAGATGGACCCAGTCCGCCCGGTCATGCCCGACCGCATCGGATGTCAGTCTGATCTCGCCTTCTTCGTCCGATCCGCCCGAATCGACCGGGTCGGCGGCGGCCGGATCGGTGGTTGCCTGGGCGATCGCCCAGCGCTCGCGCAGCGCGGCATCGATCATCGCGCTCCATATGCCTGTGTCACCAGCCGCCCGCATCGCGGCGTCGGGTTCTTTCAGTATAGCGAGGACGCTGGCTGCGTCCTCGATCCTGGACGACCAGCCGGCCGGATGCGCCGCGGCGAGATGGCGCGCCAGACGTTCGATGAGCGTGCGGTTTTCCATGCAGGTCGAACGCGCGTGGGCAGCGGCCGTTCCGCTGCATCGTGACGATAGCGGATCGATGTGAACCGGGATGGGGACGGCGTGTTGGAAGCGGTGCGGGGCGACGAAGGAGATGGGTCATGCCGCAGGGTGACAAGGGCAGCTACACCGACAAGCAGAAGCGCACGGCGCACCATATCGAGGAAAGCTATGAGGATCGCGGCGTGTCGAAGGACGAGGCCGAACGGCGCGCCTGGGCCACGATCAACAAGGAATCGGGGGGCGGCAACAGGTCCGGTTCCGGTCGGGGCAGGCCCGATACCCATGGATCGTCGTGCAAGGGCGGACGAAAGGGTGGCGTGGCGTCGGCAGGACGGACAGCGGCGGATCGGTCGGCGGCGGCGAAAAAGGGTTGGGAGACGCGACGCAGGCGCGGGAATGATCGATAATGTGTGACGCAAATGCGACGCTATCGCAAAATGAGGTCACCAAGTCAGCGCACGGTTAATAATGATGTTGCGAAACATTATTAACAATTATATCGGCCTCCCCGCAAGGATGCTGCCGCAGGCTCAGTTTTGGCCTGATGTGCGAAGGCGGCATCGCATTTCACGCCGGGGGCCTCTTGATGATCCGCAAATTTTCCTTTCTGCTGAGCGCGTCGCTCGCCGCGTTCGGCGCCATGCCGGCCGCTGCCCAGGCGCCCGCCGATGCCGCGCCGGTGGAGGACGAGATCGTCGTCACCGGCACCTATACCCTGCCCAACAAGATCGACACGGCGACCGGCCTGGGCCTGACCGTGCAGGAAACGCCGCAGTCGGTCAGCATCATGACCGCCCAGCGCATCCTCGATCAGAATCTGATCAGCATCAAGGATGTCATCGTCAACAGCGTCGGCGTGTCCGCCAACGAAGTCGACGATGTCCGCAATAATTTCTACGCGCGCGGTTTCGAAATCCGCAACACGCAGGTCGATGGCGTGCCGGCGGCCTGGACGCTGGCGGGCGGCAATGGCGAAACCAGCATCGACGTGTCGATCTACGAACGGGTCGAGATCGTGCGCGGCGCGACCGGGCTGCTGTCGGGCGCCGGCGATCCGTCCGCCTCGGTCAATCTGGTTCGCAAACATGCCGACGCCACCGACCTGACCGGCTATGTCAATGCCAGCATTGGCAGCTGGAACACCTGGCGCGTGTCGGCCGATGTCGGCGGCGCGCTGACCGCCGATGGGCGCATCCGCGCGCGGCTGGTCGGCCGCTACGAGGAGGGCGAAAGCTATATCGACCTCCAGAAAAAGAAGAAGTGGGTGCTGTACGGCGTGGTTGACGCTGACCTGACCGACAGCACGCTGGTCCGCGTCGGTATGAGCCATCAGGACAGCAAGCCCAAGGGCGCGACCTGGGGGGCGCTGCCGACCTTCTACACCGATGGCACGACCACCGATCTGGCCCGGTCGCAGAGTACGGCGGCGGACTGGACCCACTGGAACACGACCAACCAGAATATCTTCGCCACCATCCGGCAGGACATTGGCGACAAGTGGAACATCACCGTCAATTACAACCGGTTGCGGACCACCAATTCGAGCGAGCTTCTCTATCTGTACGGTAATGTCGACAAGGCGACCGGCACGATCGAATATAGCAATCCCTACAAGGCCGAGGGCATCAGCATCCAGAACAGCTTCGATGCGCAGTTGAAGGGGGAGGTCAGCCTGTTCGGGCGCGATCATGAAGTGGTGCTGGGCGCGCTGCACAGCGTGTTGAAACGCCATACCGACAATTATGCGGCGCCTTTCCCCTGGCCGACCAACGTGCCGGTCATCGGTTCGGGCGGTGCGGATTTCGATGAGCCGACATGGGGTACGACGCCGACCCGGAACGAGCAGGAGCGGATCGAACAGACCGGCTATTATGGCGCTTTCCGCCTGAACGTCGCCGATCCGTTCAAAATCATCCTGGGCGGTCGCCTGTCGAGCTGGAACCAGAAGGGCTTCGCCTGGAGCGGACCCAGCGACTATGGCGACGACAATGTGTTCATCCCCTATGTCGGCGCGCTCTATGACGTGACGCCCGACCATCGCGTCTATGCCAGCTTCACCAAAATCTTCCAGCCGCAGAATCTGTACGACCGCAATCTGAACCTGCTCGATCCGCTCGACGGCAATGCCTATGAGATCGGCCTGAAGAGCCGCTTTTTCGGCGATGCGCTCCAGACCTCGGTCGCGCTGTTCCGCATCGAACAGGATAATGTCGGCCAGATCGGCGAGATCATCACCACCCCCAGCGGCCCGCAGCAGACCTATGTCGCGGCGCAGGGGGTGACCAGCAAGGGCTTCGAAATCGAAGCCACCGGCCAGCCGTTGCCGGGCTGGAACCTCAACGCCAGCTACAGCCAGTTCAAGGCGGAGGATGGCGACGGCGTCGCCGCGAACACGACCCAGCCGCGCAAGTTGCTGAAGATCTTCACCACCTACGACCTGCCGGGCGCGCTGACCGGCCTGACCGTCGGCGGCGGCGTCAATTTCCGCAGCAAGGCCTATTCGGAAGGTCTGAACCCGGTGACCGCGGCACCCTTCCGCTTCCAGCAGGACGGCTATACGCTGGTCAGCCTGATGGCGCGCTATGCAGTGACCGAGCAGTTGCAGTTGCAGGCTAATGTCGAAAATCTGTTCGACAAGACATATTACAGCCAGATGGGCTTCTTCAGCCAGTATCGCTACGGCGCCCCGCGCAACTTCACGATCAGCGCCAATTATAAATTCTGATCGCGCGCATGTCGGAATGACGGGCCGGGGGAGCGATCCTCCGGCCTTCTTTGTCCGCTATCGACCATTTGTTGCCTATCGCGCCTTTCGAGAGACGCTCCGCAAGCAGACAGTCGATTGTTTAACGCAGCGAACATCAAACCAGTGAAAAGACCCATTGCTCTCCCGTCACGCGGTTCTTCACTCGGATCGGCATAGGCAAACCGTGATCGATTTCGGGCAATCGCTTGCTGACAAGCTGCTGTGAGCCTTGGAAGAATACGACCAAATAATCGTCACCCTCGCCAACGTATCCGGTGCGCTCGGTTTCATCTGGGAAAGTCGCGGTTACAGCATAGAGCTTCCCGCGCGCCCAGTTAGATTTAACAGCTGCTAATGGAAGAGGAAAGTAGTGATCGTCCGCCCAATCTATCTGGTCGAGGGCTGCATGAACTTCCGCCTCCGGTACTCCCCAGCGGACTATCTCACTCACATCGTCGGGTTCATAATATCCCGCCCAAAGGGGCATCTCATCGAAATCTCGACTGCTAAGCGCACGATGTGGTTTCAAGTAAAAATTCTTCGGTGCCATTCATCACTCGTATCGCGCCGAGCGACCGCTTTCCAGCCTTTGGCAATCAAAAGCCGCCTGTCCCCTAAGCACCCAAATCCACCGTCAATCGCACCCAACAAAAAAGCCGCCCGTTGCGGGGCGGCTTTCTCGTTCGATCCTGTCGGAAGAATTCAGGCTTCTTCAGCCGTCTCTTCTTCGTCGCTCGCGACCGCAGCGATTTCGCCCGGCTCCGCGTTGGGATCATAATCTTCGGTGAAGCCGCTCTCGTCCTTTTCGAACAGGTCGGCCATCACGTCCACGCCCTGCGACTGCAGTTCGGCTTCTTCCGGCGAACGGGCGACGTTGACGGTGATCGTCACGGCGACTTCGGGGTGCAGCGCGACCTTGACGTCGAAGACGCCGAGCGTCTTGATCGGGCGTTCCAGCACGACCATCGC
The DNA here is from genome assembly GCF_020166615.1 of Sphingobium sp. 3R8. Classification (NCBI taxonomy): domain Bacteria; kingdom Pseudomonadati; phylum Pseudomonadota; class Alphaproteobacteria; order Sphingomonadales; family Sphingobiaceae; genus Sphingobium; species Sphingobium sp. 3R8. The sequence continues at coordinate 106,948 of NZ_JAIQXR010000016.1, forward strand.
CTTGGTGACGTTGGTCACGCCATCGGCATGCAGCGCTTCGACGACGTCACGGACGGCGACCGAGCCATAAAGATGGCCGGCGTTCGACGACTGGCGGATCAGGACGATCTGCTTGCCGTTGACGCCTTCGGCAGCCTGTTCGGCGTCCGTGCGACGGGCGGCGTTGTCGGCCTCGATCTTCGCGCGGTTGGCTTCGAAGACCTTCTTGTTGGCGTTGTTGGAGCGCAGCGCCTTCTTGTTGGGCAGCAGGAAGTTACGTGCGTAACCGTCCTTGACGGTGACGACGTCGCCGATTGCGCCCAGCTTCTCGATGCGTTCGAGCAGGATGATTTCCATGGGTTTCTACTCCCTTACTTCACGATGTAGGGCAGGAGGCCCAGGTGACGGGCGCGCTTGATGGCCTGGGCCAGTTCGCGCTGCTTCTTGGCCGAAACGGCCGTGATGCGGCTGGGGACGATCTTGCCGCGCTCGGACACGAAGCCCTGCAGCAGACGGACGTCCTTATAATCGATCTTCGGCGCATCCTTGGCGGCGAAGGGGCAGCTCTTGCGGCGGCGGAAAAACGGGCGTGCCATGTCTCAGATCTCCTTATTCAGCAGCCGGGGCGTCTTCGCGGTCGCGGCGCGGGCCACGATCTTCGCGGTCGCCACGGGGGCCACGGTCACCACGATCGCCGCGGGGACCACGGTCACCACGCTCGGGGCGGTCCTGCTTGCGCATCATCACCGACGGGCCGGTTTCCAGCTCGTCGACCTTGACGGTCATGTAGCGGATGATGTCTTCGTTGATCTGGGTCTGGCGCTCCAGTTCCGCGATCACATTGCCGGGGGCGTCGATGTTCAGCTGCACATAGTGCGCCTTGCGGTTCTTGGCGATCTTGTACGCCAGGCTGCGCAGGCCCCAGGTCTCGACCTTGGTCACCTTGCCCTGATTATCTTCGACGATCTTGGTGGCGATTTCCGCCAGCGCGTCCACCTGCGCCTGTGCCAGATCCTGGCGCGCAAGGAACACATGCTCGTAAAGAGCCATGGATATACCTCATCTGTTGGCCGATCGCTGACGCCCACCCCATGTGGAACGCCCCTCCGGCTGTCGTCTGTCATGCTCCGCAGTTGCGCCGAGTCACCCCGGCGTTCGTGCGAAGGCGGGCCTATGGCGGAAAGGGGGGCGGAAAGCAAGGCGCGTAGAGAAAATTCAATCCGTTCGGGCTGAGCGAAGTCGAAGCCCTTGCCTGAGCGGAGCGAAGGCGCTTCACTGCGTTCAGCGGTGCCCTTCGACTTCGCTCAGGGTGAACGGTGTTGCTTGGGAGAGAATGAAAATATGGCCGTAGCGATCGCCGCCCTGTCATTGCTATTGTTGATGATCGCCGCCTATCGGGGCATGAGCGTCATCCTGATGGCGCCGCTGCTGGCCATGCTGGCGGTGTTCCTGACCGATCCTGCCGCGGTCCCGGCCGCCTTTTCCGGCCTGTTCATGGAAAAGGTGGCGAGTTTCCTCAAACTTTATTTTCCGGTCTTCCTGCTGGGCGCTTTGTTCGGCAAGCTGGTCGAGATTTCCGGCTTTTCCCGCGCGATCGTGACCGCGGTGATCGGCGTCATCGGCGCGGGGCGGGCGATCCCCGCGATCATGGCAGTGACGGCGCTGCTGACCTATGGCGGCGTGTCGGTGTTCGTCGCGGTCTTCGCCGTCTATCCCTTCGCGGCCGAGATGTTCCGCCGCGCTGATATCCCCAAGCGGCTGGTGCCAGCGACCATCGGGCTGGGCGCGCTGACCTTCACCATGGACGCCTTGCCCGGCACGCCGCAGATCCAGAATATCATCCCGACCAGCTTCTTCGGCACGACGACATGGGCGGCGCCGGTGCTGGGGCTGATCGGATCGGTTTTTATCGCGGTGAGTGGCCTTGCCTATCTGGGCTGGCGGCGGCGGGCGATGCTGGCGGCGGGGGAGGGCTATGGCGCGCCCGAAACGCTGGTCAACGAACCGGAAGCGATCGAGGGGGAGGTGCGTGTGCATCCGCTGATCGCGCTGCTGCCGCTGGTCGTGGTGGGGGTGGGCAACCTGCTGCTGACGCTCGCCATCCCGCGCTGGGTGGCGGGGGAAGAGGTGATGCTGTCGCTGCCCGGCATGGTGGAACCGGTCGCGGTGAAGGTCGCGCAGGTTTCGGCGCTCTGGGCGGTGGAGGGCGCCTTGCTGCTGGGCATCGGCACGATCCTGCTCTTCGCCTTCCGCACCGTGGCGAAGCGCTTTGCCGACGGATCGAAGGCGGCGGTCGGTGGCGCCCTGCTGGCGGGGATGAACACGGCGGTCGAATATGGGTTCGGCGCAGTGATCGCGGCGCTGCCGGGCTTTCTGGTCGTCAAGGAGGCGCTGCGGGCGATCCCCAATCCGCTGGTCAACGAAGCCATCACCGTGACCTCGCTCGCCGGCATCACCGGATCGGCGTCGGGCGGCCTGTCGATCGCGCTGGCGGCAATGGCGGAGCAGTTCGCGGCGGCGGGCGATGCGGCGGGCATCCCGCGCGAAGTGCTGCATCGCGTCGCCTCCATGGCGTCGGGCGGGATGGACAGCCTGCCGCATAATGGCGCGGTCATCACCCTGCTGGCGGTGACGGGCCTTACCCATCGCCAGGCCTATAAGGATATATTCGCGCTGACGTTGATCAAGACGGTGACCGTCTTCGTCGTGATTGCGGTCTATTATCTGACCGGGCTGGTCTGACGACAAAAATGCCCCGGGGGGAGAGAAACCCCGGGGCATCGTGCGACCTTCCGGCTTGGGAAGACTTACCGGATCGCGCTGCCGACGACGGCGCCGATGATGCCGCTGGTGATCGCGATCAGCACCGCGTCATTGCCCGAGCGGACCCAGTGATAGCCGCGCGGCGGAGCCGACAGGCGATAGTCGCGATAATTGTTCACCACCCGATAGTTGGTTGCATAGCGGTGGTCGAAGCGCTGGCCCTTGGCCCAACGGCGGCCATTGTCCCGATGCGTGTCCTTGCGCACGACGGTCTGCTTCTTGACGACGGTGCGGCCATTGGCCTTGTGCGTCACGACCTTGCGGGTCTGTTCCTGGCGATGCTGCGGGCCATGGCTCTGGGCCTGCGCCTGCGCGCTGACGATGGGGCTGGCGACCAGCGTGGTGGTGGCCAGGGCGATGAGGATCTTCTTGAACATGGTTGGCTCCTTTGCCGTGTGACGGGCGCCATTCCGTGGCGTCGAAGACAGAGATAGGGGGTGCTTGTCGCGACGATGTGTCACGGGCGGGCCTGGATTGTCGGAAATTGTAACAGTTTGAAATTTAAGCTGAACTGTTGTTCAGAAAAGGGGGGCGGCGATTCCGGAGGATGCCGCGCGCGCAGCTCCAAAGGAAAAAGCCTCGCAGCATGGGCTGCGAGGCTGGCGATCATAAGGAGGGGCTTGTCAGGGCAGCGGCGTCGCCGTCACCACCATGCGCTGCAACAGGATCGGCCGGTCCTTGCCCTCGACCAGTGGGGCGGCGCTGTCCGGCTGCGCGAGCGCGAAGGGGGCGATGGTGACGCCCAGTGCCAGCAGGCTGGCGGACAGGCTGAGGATGATCGGTTTCATGACGGGCGTCCCTTTCCGGTGATGGAGAGGGACTAGGGCGCGGGTGTCGCAGGACTATGCCGGGCGACACCCGCTTTTGTCGCAAAATATATCAGCTACTCGTGACGCAGCGCGTCGATCGGGTTGAGCGCCGCCGCGCGCCGGGCCGGGAAATAGCCGAACACCACGCCGATCGCCGCCGAAAAGACGAAGGCGATCAGGTTGACCTTGATGTCGAACAGAAACGGCACCTGCATCAGCGGCGCGATGGCGACCGTCGCGATCAGCGCCAGGAACAGCCCGATCAGGCCGCCCAGGCAGGACAATACGATCGCCTCCACCAGAAACTGCATCAACACCTCGCGCGCGACCGCGCCGATGGCGAGGCGGATACCGATTTCCCGCGTGCGCTCCGTCACCGACACCAGCATGATGTTCATGATGCCGATGCCGCCGACCAGCAGCGAGATTGCCGCCACCGCGCCGACGATCTGGGTCAGGATGGTGGTGGTGCCGGTCAGCGTGTCGCTGATCTGCTTGGTGTCGAAGACGTTGAAATTATCCTCGGCGCCCGCCTTGATCTTGCGCCGCTCGCGCATCAGTTCCTCCAGGCTCGACTGGACCGTGCTGGTGTCATAGGCGTCATCGACCGCGACCATGATCTGGCTGATGTCGCGGTCGCCCGTGAAGCGGCGCTGCACGAACTTGATCGGCATGACGACGACATCGTCCTGGTCGCCGAAGCCGCCCTGGCCGCGCGTCGCCAGCACGCCTACGACCTGGCAGGACACGCCCTTGATCCGCATCCGCTTGCCCACCGGTTCGGCGCCCTGGAACAGGTTGGTGCGCACCGTATTGCCGATGATGCAGACGGGGCGGCCGGCCTCCTCCTCTTCCGCCAGGAACAGGCGGCCGTCCGCGACCTTCCACTGCTGCACCTCGGAATAGGCCGATGTGGTGCCATAGACGGTGGTCGACCAGTTATTGCCTTCATAGATGGCGGTGCCGCTCGACTGCACCACCGGGGCGACGGCGCGCACGCCGGTCAGCTGATTTTCGATCGCGGTGAGATCGCGTTCCTTGAAATCGGGCGGGCGCGGGCCGCCGCCGCCGCGGCCGAAGCCCTGGCCGGGGCGCAACTGGAGCACATTGGCGCCGAGCGAACTGATCTGTTCGCGCACCGCCGCCGTGGCGCCATTGCCCAGCGTCACCATGGTGACGACCGCGGCGACGCCGATGATGATACCCAGCGTGGTGAGAAACGACCGCAGCTTGTGCCGGTTGATCGCGCGAAAGGCGAGGATGATGGTGGTGCCTAGCATGGACGGTCCTTCCTCTCCCCTGGGGAGAGAGGGATGAGGAGACTTGGCAGCTTGCTGCCTGGCCGTAGTTGGGAGAAGGGGGAGGGCGCAGGCTTCATCCCCCTTTTCCAACTTCGCTTCAGTCGCTTCGCGCCTAAGGCTGCATATCCTTCTCCCCCGCGGGGAGAAGGCTCGATCGCTCTCTCCGTCACGCCGCCACCTTCTGTTCCACCCGCTCGACCAGGCCGTCCTTGAAATGGACGATGGTGCGGGCGAAGGCGGCCATGTCGGGTTCGTGGGTCACCATCAGCACGGTGATGCCGCTGTTGCGGTTGAGGTCGGTCAGCAATTCCATGATCTCCACCGACCGTTTCGAATCGAGGTTGCCGGTCGGCTCGTCCGCCAGCAGCACGTCGGGATGGGTGACGATGGCGCGGGCGATGGCGACGCGCTGCTGCTGGCCGCCCGACAGTTCGGCCGGCGTATGGTCCCACCAGTCCTTGAGGCCCACCTTGTCGAGCGCGGCCATGCCCATGTCGTAGCGGGTCTTCTTGTCCTCGCCGCGATAGAGCAGGGGCAGTTCGACATTTTCCAGCGCGGTGGTGCGCGACAGCAGGTTGAAGCCCTGGAACACGAAGCCGAGATAGCGGCGGCGCAGCAGCGCGCGCTGGTCGCGGTCCAGCGTTTCGACATGGCGGCCCTTGAACAGAAACTCCCCGCCCGAGGGCACGTCCAGGCAGCCCAATATGTTCATCGTCGTCGACTTGCCGGACCCCGACGGCCCCATGACGGCGACGAAATCACCCTGCGCGATGTCGAGGTCGATGCCCTTCAACGCCTGGAACGCGGTCGGGCCTTCGCCATAAACCTTGGTCACGCCGCGCATGGCGATGATCGGATCAGCGATCGGCATGACGCGTCAGCTTCCACTCTGGCGGCCGGTGCCGCTAGGCTGGGATGGTGCGGCGGGCGCGCCGTTCGTCGGCGCGACCGGCGCGGTTTCGGGTGCGGCGTCGCCCGAATTGCCGAGCTTGCCGACGCTGGCGGGCGTGCCGTCGGCCGACGGATTGCTCTGGCGGCGGTCCGGCGCCCTGGTGTCGGCACCCGTATCGGCCTTCTGGTCCTCCGCCGGGGCTTCCTGGCCGGCCGCGAGCTGGCCGGTGATGACGCGCATTCCTGCCTTCAATGCGCCGCCCGTAACGGCGGTGCGCGATCCGTCGCTGGCGCCGACCGTTACCTGCAGCGCCTTGGGATTGCCGTCCTCGCCGACGATATAGACGGTCTGGCTGCTGCCCGCGCCGAAATTGACCTGGCGCTTGGCGCCGCCACGGCGCATCCGGCCCGGACCCGGCAGGACGCTGGTGATGCCGCCGCCCTGCGCGGCGCTGCTGGGCTTGAAGCGTAGCGCACTGTTGGGGACCAGCAGGACGTTCTGCAGTTCCTGCGTCACGATGTCGGCGGTCGCGGTCATGCCGGGACGCAGCGTCTCATCGTCATTGTCGACCGACAGCACCGCCGTATAGGCGACCACCGTGCCGGTCGTGCTGGTCGTCGTCGTGCTGGTGGACGAGGACGAGCTGCTGGAGCTGTTCGACCCGACATTGACGCGCGTGACCTTCGCCGGGAAGGTGCGGCCGGGGAAGGCGTCGACGGCGAAGGTGGCGCTCTGGCCTTCCTTCACCTGGCCGACATCGGCTTCGTCCACCGACACTTCGACCTCCATCTGCGTCAGGTCTTCGGCCAGGGTGAACAGCACCGGCGCGTTCAGCGAGGCGGCGACGGTCTGGCCCGGTTCGATGTCGCGCGACAGGACGACGCCGTTCACCGGCGACACGATCTGCGCGATCGACAGATTGGTCTGCGCCGTGGACAGTTGCGCGCGCGACACGTCCACCTGCGCCTGCGACGACCGCAGCGTGGCCAGCGCCGACTGATAGTCCGCGCGCGCGGCATCGATTTCGGTCTTGGCCGGCACCTTGCCGCCCGACAGGTTGAAGACGTTCAATTGCCGGTCGAGCGTCGCCTTGGCCAAGGCGACCTGCGCCTGCGCCTGCGCGACACTGGCCTGAGACGATGCGACCTGCGCCCGATTCTGGTTCACCGTGTCGACCAGCCGGCGGGTGTCCAGTTCAGCGAGCTTCTGCCCCTTGGTCACGCGATCGTTGACGTCGACATAGACCGCGGTGATCTTGCCGGACTGTTCGGACCCGACATCGACCTGGTTGATCGGCTTTAAATTGCCGGTGGCCGACACGCTGACGGTCAGGTCGCCCTGCCGCACTTCGCGCGTCGCATAATTGGGCTTGTCGTCACCTGAAAAGCAGCGCGCGAGCAACAGGATCGCGATCAGCAGGACGACGCCGATGCCGCCGCGGATCACCCATTTGCGCCACGGCTTTTCGGGCTTCGCGCCCAAAAAGTCGTCAAGATCCTGGTCTTTGGTCACATCATTGCTCATTTGGGCGATCGTCCATGCTCTGCCAGCCGCCGCCCAGCGCATTGTAAAGCTGGGCGATGGCCAGAACTTCGTCGGATTGCGCGGAAGCCAGGCTGTTGCGCGCGTTCAATAGGGTGGATTCGCTGGTCAGCAGCGTCTGGAAGTCGGTCAGGCCCGCCTGATATTGGCTGCGCGCCAGAATCGCGGCGTTGTTCGAGGCGTCATAGGCGACGGCGAATTCCGCCTTGCGCGCGCGGGCGCTGGTCAACTGCGCCATGGCGTTCTCGACATCCTCCAGCGCGGTGAGGACGCTCTGCTTATAGGCGGCGAAGGCGGCGTCGGTCGCGGCCTTTTGCGACCGTACCTGCGATTGCAACCGCCCGCCGTCGAAGATCGTCTGCGCCACATTGGCGAAGACGCCGCCGGTGATCAGGCTGAACAGGTCGCTGAAGGCGTTGGACGTGGTGGCGATATTGCCGCTGATGCCGAGCGAGGGATAAAGCTGGGCCTGCGCGACGCCGATCCGCGCGGTGGCGGCGGCCAGCGCCCGTTCGGCGCTGCGCACGTCGGGCCGCTGGCGCAGCGTGTCGGCGGGGATGCCGGTCGCGATCTGCGTCGACGCGACAGGAATGGGGGCGGGGGTTTCCAGCGCGCGGGTCGCGTCGCCCGGCGCCTGGCCCGTCAGCACCGCAATGCGGTTGAGGCTGCCCTTCAGGCTCGCCTCGATCTGCGGGATGGTCGCACTGGTCTGGGCCAGTTGCGCGCGGGCCTGCTGTTCGTCCAGCGACGAGACGAGGCCGGCCTGCAAGCGCCAGCTGGCAATGTCGAAATTATCCTTCTGGACGCGCTGGCTTTCGCGCGCGATGCGCAACTGTTCCTGCGCCAGCCGCGCCTGGATATAGTTGGTCGCCAGTTCGGATATGATCGTCATGCGGACATTGGCGAGGTCATATCCCGACGCGGCCAGATCCGCCCGCGCGGCTTCGGCGGTGCGGGACAGTTCGCCGAACAGGTCGATCTGCCAGCTCGCATTGGCGCCCAGCGAATAGGTGCTCGACCATTTGCTGGCGCCCGTGCTGATGACGTTGCCATTGTCGTCGACACGGGTGCCGCCCGCCTGGCTACGGTAATTCTTGCCGCCGCTGCCCGATCCGCTGATCTGCGGCAGGAAGGTGGCATTGGCCTGGCGCAGCGATTCCCGCGCCTGCCGCAACCGGGCCTGCGCCTGGACGATGTCCAGATTATTGGCGATGGCGCGGTCGATCAGGCCGCTGAGCGCCGGGTCGTTCAGCCGCGTCCACCAACTGGCGAGGTCGGCATCGCCGACCGGGGCGGAGGCGCCCTGGCTATAGGCTGCCGGCAGGCCCAGCGCAGCGCCCTGCGGCGCGCGATAGTCCGGCCCCGCCGCGCAGGCGGACAGGAGGAGCGCCGTGCCGCTGATCCAGCTTATGCGATATCGCACCTTTTCCTTGCACTCCGTCGTCGTTAAAGGGGCGGCCACTCTGCCCCGATCCGAAAGGGGGTTGATACGTCCGGCCCCTGACTGCCGCAGGGGTATGTACGGCTCAATGACATTTATGTCTCAAAGTGTATCGTGTTTGAATTTATGCGCTTTTTTAAGCGCCTTGTGGTCAGGGGATAAATGATGCGGGCATTTCTTTTTCCAGGGCAGGGCAGCCAGTCCGTCGGCATGGGCAAGGCGCTGGCCGACGCCAGCCCGGCCGCGCGGGAGCTGTTCCAGGAGGTCGATGACGCCCTGTCGCATCATTTGTTCCGGTTGATGGTGGAAGGACCGGAAGACCGGCTGACCCTGACGGAGAATGCCCAGCCCGCAATCATGGCCAACGCCATCGCGACGTTGCGCGTGATGCAGGCCGAAGGCGGTTTTTCGCTGGCCGAAAAGGGCGACTATGTCGCTGGCCATTCGCTCGGCGAATATAGCGCGCTCTGCGCCGCCGAAGCGCTGGACGTCGGCACCACGGCGCGGCTGCTCAAGCGCCGCGGCTACGCCATGCAGGAAGCCGTGCCGGTGGGCGAGGGCGCGATGGCCGCGCTGCTGGGCGCGGACATCGACAAGGCGCAGGCGCTGAGCGACGCTGCCGCACAGGGCGAAGTCTGCGCCGTGGCCAATGACAATGATCCGAGTCAGGTCGTCATTTCCGGCCACAAGGGCGCAATCGAGCGGGCCGTCGCCATGGTCAAGGATCATGGCATCAAGCGCGGCATCCTGCTGCCGGTATCCGCGCCATTCCACTGCGAACTGATGCAGCCCGCCGCCGATGCGATGGCGCAGGCGCTGGCCGCGTCCGCGCTGACCGCGCCGCTGCTGCCGGTCTATGCCAATGTGCTGGCCGCGCCGATCGCCGATCCTGAAGAGATCAAGGCTCGCCTGGTCGAACAGGTCACCGGCCGCGTCCGCTGGCGCGAATCCGTCGCCGCCATGTGGGCCGCGGGCGTCACCGACTTCGTGGAAGTGGGCGGCAAGGTGCTTGGCCCCATGGTCAAGCGCATCGCTCCCGACGCGACCGTGCGCAGCATCGTGACGATGGACGATATCGAGGCGGCGCTGGCGGCTTTTTGACCCTCTCCCGTCACCCCCGCCTCCGAGGGGATGACGGGCATTATGGATGAAAGGACTATCCATGTTCGACCTAACAGGCATGACCGCGCTGGTGACCGGCGCTTCGGGGGGCATCGGCTCGTCGATCGCCAGGGCGCTGGCCGCGCAGGGCGCGACCCTCGCGCTTTCGGGCAGCAATGAGGAGAAGCTGAAGGCCTTCGCCGCCGAACTTGGCGGCGACCATAAGACGATCGTCTGCAACCTCAGCGATCCGGCCTCGGTGGATGCGCTGGTGCCGCAGGCGGTCGAAGCACTGGGCGGCCGGCTCGACATCCTCGTCAACAATGCCGGCATCACCCGCGACAATCTGATCCTGCGCATGAAGGACGAGGAATGGAGCCAGGTGATCCAGGTCAATCTGGAGGCTGCTTTCCGTCTGGTCCGCGCCGCCGCCAAGCCGATGATGAAGGCGCGCTTCGGCCGCATCATTTCCATCACTTCGGTGGTCGGCGTCACCGGCAATCCGGGCCAGTCCAACTATTGCGCGTCGAAGGCGGGCATCATCGGCATGTCCAAGTCGCTGGGCCAGGAACTGGCGAGCCGCGGCATCACCGTCAACTGCGTCGCGCCCGGCTTCATCCGGTCGGCCATGACCGATGCGCTGAACGATGCGCAGAAGGGCGCGATCCTCCAGAAAATCCCGGTCGGCGATCTCGGCGATGGCGACGACATCGGCGCGGCGGTGGTCTATCTGGCGAGCAAGGAAGCCGGCTATGTCAACGGCCAGACGCTGCACGTCAATGGCGGGATGGCGATGATCTGATCGCTTCGCCCATCGCGAAGCCAAGGGGGCCGGGCGCTGCGCGTTCCGGCCCTTTTCAATAGCCGGCGCGTTTCAGCACCTGCTTCACCGCCGCGATGGTCTTGACCTTCGCGACCTGATCCGGACCGTCGCGCCGGCCGCAATCGCAGGCATAATGGTCGAACAGGCGCTCGGTCGCCTTGACCGGGACCAACGCCGTCTGGCCCGGCTTCCAGTCGTCGAGGATGCGTATGTCGTAGAGCGTGCCGCTGACGTCATAATGGCGGATGTGCCAGGCGAGGATCACGATCAGTTCCTTCGCCGCATCCCGGTCCGCATTGGCGAAGCCGATCGCGGCGATATCGGGCGATCCGCCCTCCTGCTCGCCGATGGTGACGCTGACCGGCGCGCCGTTCCCCTGTTCGGGCAGCATCACCAACTGCCGTTCTGCCTCGTCCTGCGGGCCGGCCAGATAGTCGGCGAAGATCACCGCCCGGCCATTCCATGCGGCGGGGGTGACGTTCACCGCCTCTGCCGGCAAGCCCAGCCGCCGGGCCGCCCGATGCTGCGTACTGGCGGCATGGGCGGCGCTATCCTGCGCGACAGCGGGGGGCGCCGCCGTCAAGGCGAGGGCCAACGCTATGACGATTCGCTTCACGCTTCGACTCGTCGCTTCATGATCCGCAGCCAGGACGGGAGCGCGCCATCCAGCACCGCCGCCCGCCGCAGCGCCAGCGCCAATACCGCCATGGCCGCGATCAGGTTCACCGGCACATGGGTCAGTTCCGACAGCGACCGGCCGAACAGCGGTGCGATCCAGGCATAGGCGAGCCATGTCGGCTCCCAGCGCAGCGCGCCGCGCCCCCGCATGTCCGCCGCCATGAAGGCGATGGCGACGCCCAGCAGCACGAAATCATAGTCCAGCACATAGGGGGTGCAGAGCAGGGCCGCGCTCAAGGCCGCCGCGCCGCGCACCGCCATCGATCCGCGCCGCGCGGCGATCGCGGCCGCGGCGATGGCGATCGCGGTGACGACGCCCTGCACGGCATAGGCAAAGGGGATCGATCCGCCCCATTGGCGGATCGCGGAAAAGGGGCTCTGGATTTTTTCCCAGCCGGTCGCGCCGGCCTCTATGATGATATGCTGCGTCAGCGGCAGGGACTCGATGAAGGCCTGCCACACCGGCCATCCCCAGATGGCCAGCGTCACCAGGCAGAGCACCGCGACGGTGAGGCCGGCCGATACGAAAGCGCGGATATTGCCCCGCGCCAGGATCAGCACAGGGATCAGCACGGCGAATTGCGGCTTGTAGACCAGCGCGCCGAGCAGCATTCCCGCAACCCATGGCCGCGTGTCGAGCAGCAGCATGCCCGCTCCCAGCAGGCTGGCGGTCAGGAAGGCATTCTGGCCATGGCCCAGGCACACCAGCACGACGGGCGCGCCCAGCGCCACCAGCATCGCATCGCGATCGTCCGGCAGGATGCGCCGCACCAGCGCCAGGGCCAGCATCAGCGTCATCCCCTGCCAGATCAGCAGCGCCGCGACATAGGGAAATTGCGCCAGCAGGGTCGCGACGATCAGGAAGGGCGGGGGATAGTGCCAGCCGTAAAAGGGGATGGCGGGATCGTGATGGACCTGCTTCTGGACCTCATAATGGGTCGGCCAGTCCCACGCCTGTGGCGCGCGGCCGTGATCGGCCATCCACCCGGCGGTCCAGACGTTGGAGAAATCGGTGCCGAGCGGTCGGCCCAGCGAATCTACTGTCCCATGCGCGGTCGCGAACAGGTAAAGCAGGCCGATCACCGTCGACGCCAGCACCAATATCGCCGTCAGCCGGACGCGCGCACGGGTGACGAAAGGGTCGGGAGAAGGGACGATGGCCATGCTGCACCCGTCGCATAAGCGGCTGAAATTTTGGTAAACAGACGGTTATCGGGAAGCAATCGGCCATTTTTTGTTGCCGGATCGTCGCGTCAGGCAATGTGGGGGCTTGGCGACCTAGCCTCTTGCCTCTATCGGAGCTTGGCACTAGGGCTGCCTTAACGGTTGTTCAGACCACCAACGATACCCAGTAAGAAGGACCACTCATGAGTGAGACCGCGGATCGCGTAAAGAAAATCGTCGTCGAGCATCTGGGCGTTGAAGCCGAAAAGGTGACCGAGGACGCCAGCTTCATCGACGATCTGGGCGCGGACAGCCTGGACATCGTCGAACTGGTGATGGCGTTCGAAGAAGAATTCGGCGTCGAAATCCCCGACGACGCTGCCGAGAAGATCGCGACCGTCAAGGATGCGATCGACTATATCGACAGCAAGCAGTAAGGCGTTTTGCGGCCCGCGCCGACGCGCCGGGCCGCCCTACGCGTTAGGAAATGGCTCCTCCTGTCCGGTGACCCCGGAATGCGGGGAGCCTTTTCGTATCTGGCGCGCCGTTCACAAGTCCGCCGCAAGGGGCTAGACGGGACGGCGCGGAGCCAAATGGAATATTTCGGAGCAAGCATATGCGTCGTGTCGTCGTAACCGGCCTTGGCATGGTCAGCCCGCTCGGCGGGGATGTGGAAACCAGCTGGAAGAACATCATCGCGTCCAAATCGGGCGCAGCCACGATCACGCGCTTTGATCCGACCGACTATAAATGCCGCATCGCCTGCGAAGTGAAGCCGGCGACCCATGAATATGGCTATGATCCGGGGCTGGACGTCGATCACAAGATCCAGCGCCAGGTCGACCTGTTCATCGTGTTCGGCATTTCCGCCGCCAGCCAGGCGCTGCGCGACGCGGGCCTCGACAATATGTCCGAGGAAGAGCGGCTGCGCGCCGGTTGCTCGATCGGGTCGGGCATCGGCGGCCTGCCGGGCATCGAAAGCGAATCGCTGGTATTGGCCAACAAGGGGCCGAGCCGGGTTTCCCCGCACTTCGTTCATGGCCGCCTCATCAACCTGATCTCCGGCCAGGTGTCGATCAAATATGGCCTGATGGGGCCGAACCATGCGGTCGTCACCGCCTGTTCGACCGGCGCCCATTCGATCGGCGACGCCGCGCGCATGATCGCGATGGACGATGCGGACGTCATGCTGGCGGGCGGCGCGGAAAGCGCGATCTGCCCGATCGGCATCGCCGGTTTCGCCCAGGCGCGCGCGCTCAGCACCAATTTCAACGACGCGCCGGAAAAGGCGAGCCGCCCCTATGACGTCAACCGCGACGGCTTCGTCATGGGCGAAGGCGCGGGCGTGGTGGTGCTGGAAGAATATGAACATGCCAGGAAGCGCGGCGCGAAAATCTACGCCGAAGTGATCGGCTATGGCCTGTCGGGCGACGCCTATCATGTCACCGCCCCCCATCCGGAAGGTTCGGGCGGCTTCCGCTCGATGCAGATGGCGCTCAAAAAGTCGGGCCTCAGCCTCGAAGATATCGACTATGTGAACGCCCACGGCACCTCGACCCCGCTGGGCGACGAGCTGGAACTGGGCGCGGTCAAGCGGCTGTTCGGCGATCATCTGGGCAGCATGTCGATGTCGTCCACAAAGTCGGCGATCGGCCATCTGCTGGGCGGCGCGGGTGCGGTGGAGAGCATTTTCTGCATCCTCGCCATGCGCGACGGGATCGTGCCGCCGACGCTCAACCTCGACGAGCCGAGCGAGAGCTGCAAGGGCGTGGACCTGGTCCCGCACGTCGCCAAGGAGCGCAAGGTGCGCGCGGTGCTGAACAACTCCTTTGGTTTCGGCGGCACCAACGCCTCGCTCATCATGAAGGCGATCTGACTTTGGATCGTCATTGCGAACCCCGGCGAAGGCCGGGGGAAGCCATCCAAGGGCGCATCACGGGATGGCTTCGCTCCGCTTGCAATGACGATATGGGCTGACGGCGATGGCCCGGCGTTCCAGATCCACCCCCACACGCCGCCTTGCCGGCATCATCCTTCTGATCGGCCTGGCCGTCGCGGCCTTCATCGCCTTCCGCTTCGTCTATGGCTGGAGCGAGCAGGGGCCGGCGACGCAGGATATCAGCGTCGTGGTGCCGGAAGGATCGACCCTGTCCGACGCGGCGGTGCTGCTGAAGCGGGCGGGCGCGGTGCGCTCCGCCGACGCCTTCCTGACGCGGGCGAAGGTCTTCGGCGCGGGCAAGTCGATCAAGGCGGGCGAATTCGTCATCCCCGCCGGCGCGAGCAACAGCGACATCCTGTCCATCCTGCAAGGCGGCAAGACGCTGACCCGGCTCATCACCATTCCCGAAGGCATGCCCTCGCTCCTGGTGCATGAGCGGCTGATGGCGAACGACCAGTTGACCGGCAGCATCCCGGTGCCGGAGGAGGGCAGCGTGCTGCCCGACAGCTACGCCTTCGACAAGGGCGAGCCGCGCGCCGCCGTCCTCAAACGGATGCAGGCGGCGATGGACAAGGCGCTGGCCCAGCTCTGGGCCGAGCGCGCGCCCGAAACCATCGCCAAATCGCCGAAGGAGGCGATCATCCTGGCCAGCATCGTCGAAAAGGAAACCGGCGTGCCGTCCGAACGGCCGATGGTCGCGGGCGTCTATAGCAACCGGCTGCGCACCAACATGATGCTCCAGGCCGACCCGACGATCATCTATCCCATCACCCGCGGCAAGCCGCTGGGCCGCCGCATCCGCAAGTCGGAGATCGCGGCGGTCAATGATTACAATACCTATGCCATGGTCGGCCTGCCCAAGGGGCCGATCGCCAATCCGGGGCGATTGTCGATCCTGGCGGTGCTGCACCCGGCGCAGACCAAGGCGCTCTATTTCGTCGCCGACGGCAAGGGCGGCCATATCTTCGCCGACACCTACCAGCAGCATAATGAGAATGTGCGCAAATGGTTCGAGATTCGCCGCGCGCGTGGTGAATTGTGAGGGCGCGATACCGGAATTTATGGCCGCTCGCCGCGGCGTTGCTGCCGTTCAACGCCGACGCCCAAACCCATGATCCGGCGATCCGTCATTCCGCGCGCTGCCTGATCGTGGTGGCCTCGCTGGCGTCGAGCGAGGATGCGACGCTGAAAATGTCCGGCCTGATGGGTTCGCTCTTCTTCGCCGGTCAGATTTTCGGCGCGGAGCCGGATATCGATCTTGCAAGTCTGATGAAGCGCGAGGCGATCGATATCGACGAACGCCTGACCAAGGAACTGCTCGTCCAATGTGGCGGCGAACTGCAGCGGCGCGGCGGTCAGATCAGCGCGGCAGGGGAGGCCCTGAAGGCGATGAGCGGCAGCGCGCGCTGATCCCGCGGCTTAACTCAGCGCAATATGCCCTTCGCCACCAGCGACCGGGCATAGAGCCATGCGAACAAAGCGACGGCGAAGATCAGGGCGGGGAAGGGGACGGTGACCGCCCAGCCCTTTTCCGCCAGCAGGTTCGTGCCGAGGAACGTATATCCGAACTGCGCGATCACGCAGACCAGCGAGATCAGGCACAGGAAGGGCGCGATTGCCTTGCGCAGCAGCAACGCGATGGCGCCCAGGGTGCCGGTCGCCACGGCGATGGCATAGACGATCCAGACCCAGGCAGGCATCAGCGCGAAGGCGCGCGCGCTGGCGGGGTCGGTCCGCGCCAGTTCATGCACGTCCATTGTATATTGCATGGTGAAGGCGGCGATGCCCATCAGCCCCCACAGCAGCAAAATGACGCCGATGATCGTGACGCTACGCGACGTGGCCATGATGTCCCCCTCCTTGCTTCACGCCGCTGCGCCGTGCAGGACGCCAAGGATAAATCATACACCCGATCGCTGCGGACAGGAAGAGACATGACGATAGCGGAACGAGGCGCGCCGGTCATCGTCACGGCGCTGATGGGCGCGGCGGATTTCGCCTGGGCGGACGGGCTGCGGCGCGCGCATTTTCCGCCCGATCGCAATATGCTGCCGGCGCATATCACGCTGTTCCACCATCTGCCGCCTTCGCTGTTGCCGGAACTGGCGGATCGGTTGAAAGGGCTGTGCCGCATGCCGGCGCCTGCCGCGACGCTCGCCGCGGTCATGTCGCTGGGGCAGGGGGTCGCCTATCGCATCGACAGTCCTGGCCTGATGGCGATGCGCGACGATCTGGCGGACGCCTTCATCGGCCTGCTGACCCCGCAGGACCAGGCCCGCCCGCGCCTCCACGTCACGGTCCAGAACAAGGTGAAGCCGGACGTGGCGAAAGCGCTGGCGGCGCAATTGGCGGCGGATTTCCGACCGCGCGCCTTCACGATCGCCGGCCTCGCCGCCTGGCACTATCGCGGCGGGCCGTGGGACCTTGCGATGAAGGCGATGTTCAGGGGGTAGGGACGAAGCAACGGTCTGCAATCAGCCATATTCCGTCATGCCAGCTTTCGCGGGACCACCAATATTGTAACTCGCTGGAAATTGCGATCTGATCCAATATAACTTGGGGGGCAGCCATAGGGGTAATGAACCAAGCGTGCTATCGCGTTGATTTTGAGAGATAATTGATGAAAAAGGGAATCCGTCCGTACGAACGTTCCCACATTTTGCATGGGTCGCGATGGGGATTGAATGAGTCTGGGCCGGTGACTGTCCGCCCCCATCATCACATTTTTGAAGGCAAAACCATTATATTGCCTAGCTAGTCGTCTGTGAAAAGCGCTGAAGCCCGCAGGGAGGCGTGGGTTTTGGTGGATATGAAGTAATCGAATTTGCAAGGTTTTGGGGAAATCGGGCGAAAAGCTTGCGATTGCGCGCGCCCGTGCACGTAGGGGCTTTCCTCGCAAGTCGGGTCGTGATTCACTGAGTTGGACGACACGAAGAGGTTTTGCCGATGCCTCCGAAGAAGCCCGCGCCGCGCAGTGACGAGTTGTTCCGCAGTCAGCTCGACAACATGGTCGACATGGAACACGCGCTGGTGAAATTGGCGGAGCTGATCGACTGGTCACGGTTCGATGCGGCCTATGGACGGTTCTACCATGAGAAAGGCCGCCCTGGGCTGTCGACGCGGCTAATGGCAGGCCTGCACCTGCTCAAGCACATGGAGGGCCTGTCGGACGAAGCCGTCTGCGCCCGCTGGGTCGAAAACCCGTACCACCAATTCTTTTGCGGCGAGCAGTACTTCCGCCACAAGCTGCCACTGGATCGTTCGTCGATGACGCGCTGGCGGAACCGGATCGGGGCCGACAAGCTGGAACTTCTGCTCGCCGAGACGCTGCGCGTGGCGATGGAAACCAGGGCAATGCCGCCGCAGGCCTGCGAGCGGGTGACGGTGGACACGACTGTACAGACCAAGGCGATTGCCCATCCCACCGACAGCCACCTGCTGCTACGCGGCATCGAGTGGCTGAACCGGATTGCCCGCAAGCACGGCATCAAGCTGCGCCAGTCATTCCTGCGGGTGGGCCGCCAGGCTCGGCGCGATGTCTCCCGGCTGATCCACGGGCGCGGTCACAAGCAGGCGATGCGTTGGGTGCGCAAACTTCGCACCTGGCTGGGCCGGCTCGACCGCGACATCGGCCGCAAGATCGCCGGAAATGAGGAACTCGAGGCCGCCTTTGCCGTCGTCCGCGAGCGGGTGGCAAAGATCCTCACCCAGAAGGCTGGCAGCACGGACAAGCTTTATGCCCTGCACGCGCCCGAGGTGGAATGCATCGCCAAGGGCAAGGCGCGGGCCCGCTACGAGTTCGGGGTAAAGACCTTGATCGCAGTGACAAACGCCCGCACCGCCGGCGGCCAGTTCATCGTCGGCATGCAGGCGTTGCCCGGCAACCCCTATGATGGCCACACCCTGTCTGGGCGGATCGAGCAAGTCGAGCGCCTGACCGGCGTCACCGTTGAGCGGGCTTATGTCGATCGCGGCTACAAGGGGCACAAGCATGGCGGGCAGGCCAGGGTCTATATCGGCCACACCCGCGGGATCACCTCACCCACGATCAAGCGCGAGCTCAGGCGCGATGCCGTGCTCAATGACACCACCCTGATGGTGCCGCTGGTCCTCGAACGGCAGGCTGCAGAAACCCAGCTATGGGTCAAGGAAGTCCGCGTCGGTGAGGGCCGCGATCCGGGCGGTCGAGCGAACATGCTCGGCCAGCAGGTCTGCATGTCGCCTGAGGCGATACCTCGATCCATCGATCTGGAGACGATGGCGTGGTCCAACATGCGATCGAGTAGTGCGGTGGTGACGACGGGGCTCCCGAAATTTTCGCCCCATTCTGTGACGTGCTTGGCCTTTTATACCCAGTAAGGAGCGTTAGCGGGATACCGCATAGGCAAGAAAAACCTCCCACCTCGTTCTAAATGCATTTTGCAGGTCCGTACCGTCCAATTTGCTGGATTCATTGCGGAACCGTTCAGCGACACCATCGATAAGATCGCTGAGAATGCTGGCGAGCGTGGAGGCATTGACGTGGCG
>NZ_JAIQXR010000017.1:0-125101 GCF_020166615.1 Sphingobium sp. 3R8
TCTGGTCACGCTAAAACGGGCAGGCGTAGCTAACGTCGTGATCGCCGCAATGGTTGATCGTTGTACGGGTGCATCAAAATCGCAGGGCGCGGTCAATGAAGCATCTGATCCAACTGTCAAGAGAAGCCCTGGCTTATATATAGATTTAGGCACAGATACGGCGCACAAGCTGGTCAAAATACGACCGACCAATGCCAGTGGCGGCACAGTTACTGGTAATGGCAGTTTGCTTTTCCCATTTCGCGTTAAGTTAGCAATTCCTCGTGCTTCTGCTCAGTCGGTTTCAACATCGTCGTCGCCAAAATTCTTTTTTTACTTTGAGACGGATGATGCAAAGGTTGGTGAATTTGGCACCTCTGCTACCGCAGCCGCACAATCCCCTACGGAATTTAGTCTTATTCGATTCAAAGAAAAAAATAGTCAGCGCGAAATTTTGATACGAAAGCAAACTATGTTTGTAGGAAGTATTGGAATAGATCCCAAGGAAACTATTCAATTTTCGGTAGAGGAGATCGGAGATGGAGCTTTTAAAGTTTCATCCAATTCTCCGTTACTCTCTGGAGAATATGGATTTTTACTGCGAGCTGGAAGTGAATCTTACCGGATTTACGATTTTCACATACCTTAATTTAGTTTTTTCGGCTGAATAAATAAGGGGCGCCGCCGGGGGCCGGCGACGCCCCTCTTTTATGCCCGGCGCCCTTGGGGAGGGATATTGCCGGAGCGGAAGGGACGGACCGGGAGGGTCTGTGGGGTGTGGCCCGTCCTTTCCTGTTCAAGACGTCACAGGACGAAGTTAACCGTCGCCCTAAATGAGATGGCGACGTGATTTTGTTGTTCCTCCGCGCCGAATTCCCCGCCGACGCGGAACGTGTCGGTGCCGCCATAGAGGCGCGCGCGTCCGGTCCAGCCGTTGGTGCGGTCTTCCGATACCAGCGTGAACTGGTCGCCATCCTTGAAGGAGGCGGTGGTGTCGCCCAGCGATCCGCCCAGTATCTGGCGCCGGCCGCCTTCCAGTTCGATGCGGACCCAGCCGTCTTCCCTGTTCAGGCTGCCAAAATCATATCCGGCCGTGACCGTGCCGTTGGCGGTCAGTTCGTCGCTGGTGCGGCCCAGCACGGTCAGGTTGAATGCGTCGCCGCCGCCGGTTTCGCTATAACCGTCTTCCTTGAGCCGGTAATAGTCGATGCCGACCGCCGGACGCAGGCTGAAGCGGCCCATGTCGATCTGGTAGGCCGCGCCCGCCGTGGCGGACATCAGCGTGCCGTTCCACTTGCCGTCCGCGGTGCGGGTGACGTCGCCGCTTTCGAAATGGCGGGTGCCGTCGAACTTGATGCGGGCGGCCGACAGGCGGGCGAAGCTGAGCAGCGGCCCCCATTGGCCGCGCCAGTGCGCCGCCAGCTCGAACTGGTCGGAATCGACCGCATTGTTCGAACTGCCGCTGCTGTCGCTGCCATGGATATAGGCGAAGGAACCGCCGAACGCGCCGATGTCGCTCAGATATTCCAGGCCGCCGCCCGCACCCCAACCCGTGATGTCGTAGGAAGCGGTGCTGCCCACGCTCTTGGCGCTGCCGAAGGCGACCTGCTGGAGCCAGAAGCCGAGGCGTCCGTCCTTGGTGCGATAAATGCCGTTGGGGTCGGACAGGATGCGGGCGGTGGCGCGCGAACCCGACGTGACCGCTTCGAACGTGCCGCCGGCATGGTCGGGCAGCATCTGGCGCAGGTTGCTGGTCAGGGTCGCCCCGTCGTCGATCGCCAGATAGGCGCCAGCGACACCGGCGTCATTGTCCAGCGCGTTGAAGATCGCCGAATAGGCACTGGCGGTCGATCCGCTCAGGCCCAGTTCCGATACGCTCTTGGCCGCGACGGACAGGGTGACGGTGCCGGCCGTGCTGTCGCCGGCCACGCTGCCCTTGAACATATAGGGCAGCAGCGTGGCGGTGGCGAGCGTCGGCGAACCGCTGAGCGATCCGGCGCGGACGATGACATAGTCGCCCACCGATCCGCCGACCTGGGTCAGGTTCACCTTGACCTGCGATCCGCTGGCGAAGCTGGCGGCCCCGGCCACGTCATAGACGGTGCTGGCCCCGGTTGCGCCGTTGATGGTGACGCCCAGGGTCGATGTACCGCTGGCGGAGAGCGAGCCGAGCGCGACCGAGCCGGTGGCGCTGCTGCCCAATGTACCGCCATTCAGCACGACGGCGACATTGCCGGCGTTGGCGATCGTGCCCGACAGGGACGATGTGCCACCCAGCGTCAGCGTGCCGGCGCCGCCGCCGAAATCGACCGTGCCGGCGGCCTTGGCGGTGTCCGTCAGGGTCAGGCTGTTGGCACCGGCGCCAAAAGCGATATTGCCGGTCAGGCTGGACGTGCCCGACAGGGCGACGCTGTCATTGCCCGCACCCAGGCTGAGGTCGCCTGTGATGCTGCCGGCCGACACGGTCAGCGCATCATTGCCCGATCCCAGGCGGATATCGCCGATGATGCTGGGGGCGGTGGCGGTCGAGGATGCCAGCGCCTGGGTCAAAGTGACGCCGCTGTTGTTGGCGGACAGGTCGATCGCGATGTTCGATCCCGTCTTGCCGCCGGTGGCGCTGATCTTGCCGGTATTGGCCAGGCTGGACACGGTGCCTGAAGAATCGAGAATCGCGATCGCGCTGCCCTTTTCGGTGCTGCCTGCGGCCGCGCCCACGGCGCCGCTGACGACGATCGATCCCACCGTCGCGCCGGAGTCGATCACCAGGCCGCGTGCGACCGTGCCGTCCTTCGTCGATCCGCTGGCCGCCACCGATCCGCTGACCTCGATCGTGCCGGCGCTCGCGCCGGAGCCGACGCGCAGGGCGGTGGCGTTGCTGTCATAGGAAACGGCCGCAACCGTCCCCTTCACCTGCACGCCCTTGGCGATCGACACGTCGCCGCCCAGGCCGCCGATGACCAGGCCGTTGGCATCGATGCCGTCATAGACGCCATAGCCGGCGATACCGCCATTGACGATCAGGCCGTAACCGGTGTTGCCTGCCGCGACCGCGCCGATGACGGTGTCGCTGTCGGCCGCGCCGATCTGGACCGCTGCCGCCTTGCCATAGGAGATGACGGCGGCCGTGCCTTCGCTGCTGTCGGTCAGTCCGTCGTCATCGACGTCGGTGTCCTTGTCGTCCAGCGTCGGGGGGACGTCGAAAATGATGCCGCCGGTCACATTGCCGGCGATGACGAGCGCGGAACCGCCCTGCAGCAGGTCGTCCGCGTCGAGCTTCGTCACGTCGGTCGGACGGGTCGTGCTGCGGTATCCGGTGCTGGTGATCGTACCCTGGATCTTGACCGCCCCGTTCACATCGCCCAGCAGCGCCGCGCCGATGCTGTTGGCGCCCGCGACGGAGGTGGTGCCGCGCAACGTGACATTGCCGGTCACGTCGTTGGCGACCACGCCATAGCTGTTGTCGCCGATCACGCTGGTGGTGCCGCTGGTCGACAGATTGCCCGTCAGCGCGCCATCGAGGCGGATGCCCGCCGACTGGTTGCCCTCGATCGAGATCGTGCCGCTATGGTCGATATTGCCCGTATGGCCTGCGCCGGACTGGACCCAGATCGCGGTCTTGCCCGTGCCTTTGGCGAAGGGACCGTCAATGTCGCCATCGCTGTCCGTGTCGGTCGCGGTATAATCTTCGGTCAGCGTGATGGTGCCGCTGTTCGTGATGGCGCCGGTCGTGCCGGGCGCAATCAGGATGCCGGTGACATTGTTCGCGTCGTTGATGGTGATGGTGCCCGCGTTCGACACCTTGTTGTTGCTGTCGACCGTGACCGCGGCGCCGCTGGTCAGCTTGATCGAGCCCGCCGCACTGATGGTGATGTCGTCAGCCGCACCGTTGGCCACGGTGGAGGTCTTGACGGCAGCGGTGGTGGCGGTGGCGATGGTGGTTTCGGCCGCGGCGTTGGCCACGGTAAGGGCCACAAGCACGGGCGCGATCGCCGTGCAGGCCAGTAGATGTCGCATGATGTCTCCTCTGCGTATCGCGCTGTATCAAATGCGCGCGTGCGCATGGGACGACGCCGGACCGTGGCTTCCGTCAGGCGATGCGATGAATGGTTGTTCAGAAAGCGAAATCGATCCCGAAGCGGACGGTGCGTGGCCGCAGCGGCGTATAATAGTCGGTGCGCAGGTCGAACGGCGTGCCGAGCGAGAAGCGGTTGCCGTCGCTGTCCATCAGGTTGGTCAGCGACAGCGAATATTGCACCGGCCCGCGGGTCAGGCTGGCGGACAGGCTGGTATCGACATAGTCGCCCTGGGTCTGACCCAATATCGGCCCGACGCCCAGGCGCGACTTGCCGACATAGCGGGCCGATCCGGACAGGTGCAGATCCATCTCGCCGCCGATCTGCGTCCGATAGTCGAACGCCAGCCGGCCGCCCAGATTGGCGACATTGGGCAGGGTCAGGGACCGGCCGTCATAGGAGAGCGCGCGCACGAAATCATTGGGCTGGGTCAGGCGGCTGTCATTATAGATGACGCTGCCGTCCAGGGTGATCGCCGGGGTCGGCCGTACGACGATGCGCCCTTCGACCGTGTAGATGCGCCCGTCGCCGATATTGGCGGTGGTGGGCAGGCCGATACGGTCGGTGACATCGGCCTGGATATTGCGCCAGTCGGTATAGGCGATGTTGGCGCTCGCGGCGAAGAGGTCGCGGCCCGGCACGCCCTTGCGCGCGCCGATCTCCACGGTGGACACGCGATCATTCTGGAACCGGCGCACCCGCTGGTCGTCGACGGCCAGGCCGCCGGGGCGGAAGCCCTGCTGGAAGCGGGCGTAGAGCGTCACGTCGGGGATGGCGTCGGTCAAGATCGAGGCGGAGGGCAGGAATATCGTTTCGCTGCGGTCGGCCTGCGCCTCCGCGCGCGCCAGTTCGCTGTCGGAAAGCGCGGCGACCGGATCGAGCGCCTCGCCCGACAGGCGGCTGTTGGTCAGGCGGCCGCCAAAGGTCGCGATCAGCCCCTTGACCGGTTCGAAGGAGGCTTCGCCGAACAGGGTCGCTTCCTTGACCATGTTGCGCACGCCGGTTGCCGGTGCGGCCATGCCGCGGCCGAACATCGCGACGCCGGGGATGATGACGGGCTGCATCGCGGCGGTGCCGAAGGACGTCAGCGATCGATTGAGGTCGGACGTGCTTTGCAGATAGGAGGCGCCCAATATCCAGCCCAGCCCGTTGTCGAGATCGCGCACCAGCCGGTTCTCGGTCGAAAAGATGGTGACCTTGTTGCGCTGGCGGAACAGGGCGGGCGGTCCGTCCGGCTGGGTCGCATCATAGCTTTCGGCCAATATGTTGCGGACATAGCCGGTCGAAGAGACGAAGCGCAGGCTGTCCCATTGTTTTTCGATCCGCAGATTGGCCAGCATATAGTCCGAATAATAGGGCTGGGCGACGGCGGAGGCGCGTTCCAGCCGGCCGACAGATCGGGTCGCATATTGGGCGTCGTCGCCGTCGATATGCTGGTAGACGCCGTTCAGGTCGATGGTCCAGTCGGCGTCGGGCGCGAAGCGCAGCGCGGCGCGGCCGCCATAGGTGCCGGTGCGGTTGACGTCATCCTTGCCGCGATTGACGTCGTCGATATAGCCGCCATCCCGCACGCCATAACCCACGACGCGCAGCGCCAGCTTCTCCGCCACGATCGGCAGGTTGAGCGTCGCACTGATGTCGCCGCCCGGATCGCCATGCTGGGTGGCGGACAGGCCGGCCGACATCTGTCCGCCATATTCGGCGAGATTCGGCGCATTGGGCATGACGCGGATGATGCCGCCCAACGATCCCGCGCCATAGAGCGTACCCTGCGGCCCCTCCAGCACCTCGACCCGGCCGACATCATAGAGCTTCAGGTCCGGGTCGGGCGCGGCATAGTTCAGGCGCATGTCGCCCAGATACTGGCCGGTGGTCGCCTGGGTCGGTCCGGCGACCCCCGAATCCGCGATCGCGCGGATGAAAAGCTTGTTGCGGCCCGCCCCGGCATGGGTGGAACTGAGGCTGGCGACGCGCGCCAGCAACGTGGCGGTGCCACCCGATGCTTCGGCTGTGGTGAACAGGCCGGCGTCCAGCGCCTCGACCATGCCGGCATAGCGGGGCAGCGGCGTGTCGCGCTTGGACGCGGTGACGATGATCTCCGCCGGCGCCTGTTCGGCTATGGGCGCGATCTGGATCGGGGCGGGCGCAACGGCGGGGCGCGCCGGCGCGATGCGGGCGCGCACGATGCGCCAGCCATTGCCGCCGATCCGCTGCGCCTTTGCGCCGCTGCCCTTGAGGAGTTGCTTGAGCGCCGCCTCCGCGCTCATCCGGCCCTGGACGGGAGGGGTGCGGATGCCGGCCAGCGACTGGTCCGACATGCCGATGCTGGCGCCGGTTTGACGGCCGAGCGCTATCGCTGCCTCGCCCAACCTGCCGGGGGCGATGCTGATATCCTGTCTGTCCGCCCCTGATGCGGGCGTTGCCGTCGCTAGGACGATCGCGATTGCGGGGGCGGTGACGAAAAGGAGGTCAGCTCTGCGGCCCATTCCCTTCTTTCATTGGCCCTTCTTTCATTGGCCCTTCCTGCAAGAGCCAGCCATCGCCCTGACGCACGGCGGTCAGCCCCATCAGCGGCGCGGCCTGCGCAAGGAAGCGCGCCGGATCGCGATCCAGCCGGATCGTGCCGGTAAAACGCATGGCCTGCGCCTGCGGCGTGAAATATACCGTCAGGTCGAGCGAGCGGGCGGCGTCCTCCGCCACCTGCGTCACGGGGGCGTTGCTGTAGACCAGCTGCCCCTGACGCCAACTCGCGACGGCGGCGGGCGCGATGTCCATCACGCGCAGGCCCTGCGCGTCCTCCGCCAGCGCGCGACCGGCAGGCAGGGCGATCGCTTCGGCCTGCGGATTGTAGATCACCTTGCCTTCCGACACGCCGATGCGGGTCGCAGCGTTGGTGTGGACGATGTTGAATATCGTGCCGGCATCTTCGAACACCGTGTCGCCCACGGTCACGCGGAACGGGTTGGCGGCGTCATGGCGCACGGTGAAGGCGGCTTCGCCCGTGTCGAGCGCGGCGAAACGCGCATCCTTGCGATCGAAGCGCATCGTCGTGCCGCCATTCAGTGCGACGCTGGTGCCGTCGTCCAGCGCGATCACGCGGGTTTCGCCGGGGCGGGTGCTGACGCTGTAGATATCGCTGCGGTTGAGGACGGCGATCGAGACGGTCGCGACCAGTGCGGCCGCAATCGCGCCGCCGCCGATCCAGCGCAGCGGACGGCGGGGGCGCACACCCGGATCGTTCGCCGGGACTGGCAATATGGGGGGCATGGCGACCGGATCGGACGGCAGGATGCTGTCCAACTCGCCGTCTGCCAGCATCATCGCGTCATAGGCTGACACATGCGCAGGATCAGCCTCCAGCCATGCGGTGAAGGCGTCCCAGTCGGCAAAGTCGGGATCGCGCGTGCGGATGACCCAGCCCAGCGCCTCCTCGTTTATCATGGCTCCAGCCCCGTTTCTTTTGTGCCCCTTGTCGGCACTGACGCCGCCGCCGCGCTCATTCCGTATCCAGTTTCTGCTTGAGCGTCAGCATCGCACGATAGGCTTTTTGCAAATCCTTCTCCACCGTGGTCAGGCTGACACCCAGTTCATCGGCGATCAGGCGCTGGCCCACGCCTTCGATCCGGAAGCGGCGGAACACCATTTCGACCCGCGGCCCCAGGTCGCGCAGCACGGCGCGGGCCTGGTCCAGCTGTTCGTTGAGGACCATGCGGTCGTCGACGGCGATATCCTCGGTCGGATCGGCCATCACGCCGCCCGCGCCCCCGGCCCAATCCTGTTCGCGCCGCTCGCGCCGCGTGGCCGAGCGATAACGGTCCAGCATCAGATTGTTGGCCATGCGATAGAGATAGGGCAGCGGATCGGAAACGGGGCCAAGATCCTTCGCCTCCAGCTTCATCCACATATCCTGCAACAGATCCTCGGCATCTTCGCCCGCCCCGCGCGCACGCAAGAAGCGGAGCAGGGCGGCGCGGTTGGCCATGAAGATTGCGGAGAGGCCGGTGGCCATGCCTGTCATGCGTCCAGTCAATATGGTCTGGCGCGTTGCCATAGAGGGGCGGGTGGGGTCTTGGCAACGTCCAAGCTGTTTACCTGTCCGCGTCGCTGGGTTAGCGGGAGGGATGATTAGCGGAGCGGCGAGCGGCATGGCGGACGGAATCGGTGCGGAGGGGATCGGCGCGAACGGCATCGGCGTAAACGGCATCGGCGTAAACGGCATCGACAGGGCGGCGTGTCAGGCGGCGGGGATGGACCCGGACCGGCTGGAGGCGCTGGTCGGCGTTCTCGACCGCACCTATCTGGTCACGGGCAAGCTGCCGCACATGCAATTTCTGCTGTCGCGCGACGAGCGGCCGCTGCTATCGGTGACGCGCGGCGCGGCACGGGCGACCGGGGAGCCGCTACGTGACGACGCGCTGTTCCGCATCGCATCGATGACCAAGCCGGTCACGTCCGTGGCCTTCATGATGCTGGTGGAGGCCGGGCGGGTCGCGCTCGATACGCCCGTCGCCGACGTCATCCCCGAATTTGCCGATCTGCGCGTGGGGCAGGCCAATCGCGCCAGGCCCAAGCGGCCGATGCGGATGATCGACCTGCTGCGGCATACGTCCGGCCTGACCTATGGCCTGCAACGCCAGACCCCGATCGATGCGCGCTATCGCAAGCTGGGCCTGGACGAGTTCCAGCAGAAGCGCACGTCAGACCAGTTCATCGCCCACCTCGCCACCCTGCCGCTGGAATTTTCGCCGGGCGACCGTTGGAATTATTCGGTGTCGACCGACGTGCTGGGCGTCGTGGTCGAACGACTGTCGGGCATGGACCTGGAGGCGTTTTTCCGCACCCGCATCTTCGATCCGCTGGCGATGGTCGATACGACCTTCGTCCTGCCCGATGACAAGGCGGACCGCATGACCGACGCCTGGCGGCTGGACGAGGCGGGCGGCCTTGCCATCGCGGACATCGGCGCGCGCAGCGGCTGGCGCCGCACCGGGCGTTTCCTGTCGGGCGGCGGCGGGCTGGTGTCGTGCGTGGCGGACTATCACCGCTTCGCCCGCATGTTGCTGCGCGGCGGCGAGTTGGACGGCGTGCGGCTGCTGGCGGCGGAGACGGTGGAGCAGATGCGCAGCAACCAGTTGCCGGGCGGCGGCGACCTGTCCAGCCTGTCCAGCGCAATGTTCAGCGAAGCGGATTATCAGGGCGTCGGCTTCGGCCTGGGTTTCGCCATGGGCATGGAAAGCCACGAATATTATTGGGGTGGTGTGTTTTCGACCTATTTCTGGATCGATCCGGTCGCACGGCTGATCGGCATTTTCATGACCCAGCATCTGCCTTCCAGCACCTATCCGGTGCGCGCCGAACTGCGCGCTGGCGTGGCCGGGGCCGTAATAGGGCGATAACGGCGTAAGGTTCCATCCGAAAACGGCTGAAAACAGCCGATATTTCTTGCTGCGCTGCAAAAATGTGCATGGCGTGGCGCGGGGGGCTGTGTCATCATCGGGTCCGACTCAGCGAAGGGGGACCGCGCCTGTGAATCTCAAGGGCCAGACCAAGCTTCCCATACCCGCACCGCGGCAGGTGGACCCGGAAGTCCTGGCCCATGAGATTGTCGAGCGCCTGACCTATCGCATCGGCAAGAATGCGGCGGCGGCCAAGCCGCATGACTGGCTGCATGCCGTCATCCTCGCGATCCGCGACCGGGTGATTGACGCCTGGATCATCTCGACGCAGAAAACCTATGAGGAGGAAGGACGACGGGTCTATTATCTGTCCCTCGAATTCCTCATCGGCCGGCTGATGCGCGATGCGGCGTCCAACATGGAAATGCTGGACGACATGCAGGCGGCGCTCGCTTCCCTGGGGGTCGATATCGACATCATCGCCGCGCTGGAGCCGGATGCGGCGCTGGGCAATGGCGGGCTGGGGCGGCTGGCGGCCTGCTTCATGGAGAGCATGGCGACGGTGGACGTGCCCGCCTATGGCTATGGCATCCGCTATGTGAACGGTATGTTCCGGCAGGAGATCAGCGACGGCTGGCAGGTCGAACTGCCCGAAAACTGGCTGGCGCACGGCAATCCGTGGGAGTTTGAACGGCGCGAGGCGAGTTACGAGATCGGTTTCGGCGGACGGGTCGATCCGGCCGAGGGCGAGGATGCCGGGCCGCACCAGATGCGCTGGCGGCCGGCCGAGCGCGTCATCGCCACGCCTTATGATACGCCGATCGCGGGCTGGCGCGGCAAGCGGGTCAACACGCTGCGCCTGTGGGAAGCGCAGCCGATCGACCCGATCCTGCTCGACAAGTTCAATGCCGGCGACCATCTGGGGGCGCTCGCGGAGAGCAACCGGGCGGAATCGCTGACCCGCGTCCTCTATCCCGCCGACAGTTCGGCCGCAGGGCAGGAATTGCGGCTGCGGCAGGAATATTTCTTCTCCTCCGCCTCGCTACAGGACATCGTCCGGCGGCATATTCAATATTTCGGCAGCATCCTGACGCTGCCGGACAAGGCGGCGATCCAGCTCAACGACACCCATCCCGCGGTCGCGGTGGCGGAGCTGATGCGCATCCTGCTGGACGATCATGGCGTGGATTTCGCCGAGGCGTGGGACGTCACCCGGCGCACCTTCAGCTACACCAACCACACCTTGCTGCCCGAAGCGCTGGAAAGCTGGCCGGTGCCGCTGTTCGAACGGCTGCTGCCCCGGCATATGCAGATCGTCTATGCGATCAACAGCAAGCTGCTGGGCGAAGCCCGCAAATCGGGCCAGTTCACCGACAGCGCGATCGGCGCCATATCCCTGATAGACGAAGGCGGCGACCGGCGCGTGCGCATGGGCAACCTCGCCTTTGCCGGCTCGCACAGCGTGAACGGCGTGTCGGCGCTGCATACCGATTTGATGAAGGTCACGGTCTTCGCCGACCTGCACAAGCTTTATCCGACGCGGATCAACAACAAGACCAACGGCGTCACCTTCCGTCGCTGGCTGATGCAGTGCAATCCGGGCCTGACCGGGCTGATCCGCGAGGCGATCGGCGACCGTTTCCTGGACGATCCCGAAGCGCTCCGCGATCTGGACGCTTTCGCCGACGACAGCGGCTTTCAGGAAAAGTTCGTCGCGGTGAAGCGCGCCAACAAGGCCGCCCTGTCGGACCTGCTGCGCAAGCGGGTCAATGCGCGGGTCGACCCCGCCGCCCTGTTCGACATCCAGATCAAGCGCATCCACGAATATAAGCGGCAGTTGCTCAACATCGTCGAGGCGGTGTCGCTCTACGACCAGATCCGCTCGCACCCGGAAAAGGACTGGGTGCCGCGGGTGAAGCTGTTCGGCGGCAAGGCGGCGTCGAGCTATCACAACGCCAAGCTGATTATCAAACTGGCGGGCGATGTCGCCCGTGCGGTCAATCACGACCCGGCGGTGCAGGGGCTGCTCAAGCTGCAATTCGTGCCGAACTACAATGTCTCGATGGCGGAGGTGATGATCCCCGCCGCCGACCTCTCCGAACAGATTTCGACCGCGGGCATGGAAGCGTCGGGCACCGGCAACATGAAGTTCGCGGTCAATGGCGCGCTGACGATCGGCACGCTGGACGGCGCCAATGTCGAGATGCGCGACCATGTGGGCGAGGATAATATCGTGATCTTCGGCCTGACCGCGCAGGAGGTGAACGACCGGCGGGCGCAGGGCTATGTCCCGCGCGAGGTGATCGGCCAGAGCCGCGAACTGGGGCAGGCGCTCGATGCGATCGCCAGCGGCGTCTTCTCGCCCGACGACCCCGATCGTTACAAGGGGCTAGTGCAGGGCATTTACGACCATGACTGGTTCATGGTCGCGGCCGATTTCGACAGCTATTCCGCCGCCCAGCGACAGGTCGATGCGCTTTGGCTGGACCAGCCGCTCTGGGCGAAGAAGGCGATCCACAATGTCGCGCGCATGGGCTGGTTCTCGTCCGACCGCACGATCCGCGAATATGCGGCCGACATATGGAAGATCACGCCATGAGCGTAAGCGAAGGATAGGTCGGTGCTGACGCCGGAACAGATCGACCGGCTGGTCACGGGCCTTGACGACGATCCCTTCGCCACGCTTGGCGTGCATCCGGCTGGAAAGCATTTCACCGCCTGCCTGTTGATGCCCGAAGCGGTCAGCGTGACGGCGCAGACGCTGGACGGCAAGCCGGTCGGCGCTCTGGCGCGGGTCCATGGCGATGGCCTGTTCTTCGGCAATGTCTCCATCCGCAAGCGCCAGCCGCTGCGCTATGTCGCCACCTTTGGGGATGGCGGCACCTATGCGTTGGTCGATCCCTATGGCTTCGGGCCGGTGCTGGGGCCGATGGACGACCATTATCTGGCGCAAGGATCGCACGGCCGCCTGTTCGACAAGCTGGGCGCGCATGTGATGACGCATGAGGGTGTCGAGGGCACGCATTTCGCGGTCTGGGCGCCCAATGCGCGGCGCGTGTCGGTGGTCGGCGACTTCAATCGCTGGGACGGGCGGCGCGGGCTGATGCGCCGTCGCGCCGATGCGGGCCTGTGGGAGATTTTCCTGCCCGAAGTCGGAGCGTGCAGCGCCTACAAGTTCGAGATCATCGGCGCGGACGGCGTGCTGCTGCCGCTCAAGGCCGATCCCTATGCCTTTCAGAGCGAATTGCGACCCTCCACTGCCTCGATCGTCGCGCCGCCGCTTGACCACAAATGGGGCGATGATCGCCATCGGGACCATTGGCGCACAACCGACGCACGCCGCCAGCCGGTGTCGATCTACGAAGTCCATGCCGGATCGTGGCAGCGCGATGATCGCGGCGAATTTCTCAGTTGGGACGACCTCGCCAACCGCCTGATCCCCTATGTCGTCGGCATGGGCTTCACCCATATCGAATTTCTGCCGATCAGCGAATATCCCTATGATCCGAGCTGGGGATATCAGACGCTGGGCCTCTATGCGCCGACCGCACGCTTCGGCGATCCGGCGGGGTTCGCGCGCTTCGTCGATGGGGCGCATCGGGCGGGGGTCGGCGTCATCCTGGACTGGGTGCCGGCGCATTTCCCGACCGACGAACATGGGCTGGCGCATTTCGACGGCACGGCGCTCTACGAACATGCCGACCCGCGCAAGGGCTTCCACCCCGACTGGAACACCGCCATCTATAATTTCGGCCGGCGCGAAGTGGCGCAATATCTGGTCAACAATGCGCTATTCTGGGCCGAGCGCTATCATGTCGACGGGCTTCGCGTCGATGCCGTCGCCTCGATGCTCTACCTCGATTATTCGCGCAAGCCCGGCGAATGGGTGCCCAACGACCATGGCGGCCGCGAAAATGTGGAGGCGGTCGCCTTCCTCCAGCAGATGAACAAGGCGCTATATGGTGCGCAGCCCGGCATCATGACCATCGCCGAGGAATCGACCAGTTGGCCCGGCGTGTCGAAACCGGTCCACACTGGCGGGCTGGGCTTCGGCTTCAAATGGAATATGGGCTTCATGCACGACACGCTGCGCTATCTGCAGCGCGATCCGGTGCATCGCGCCCATCATCATGACGATATCACCTTCGGCCTGCTCTACGCCTTTACCGAAAATTTCGTGCTGGCGCTGAGCCATGACGAGGTGGTGCATGGCAAGGCCTCGCTGCTGCACAAGATGCCGGGCGACGACTGGCAGAAATTCGCGACGCTGCGGGCCTATTACGGCTTCATGTGGGGCTATCCCGGCAAGAAGCTGCTGTTCATGGGGCAGGAATTCGCCCAGCGCGGCGAATGGAGCGAAGAGCGCGCGCTCGACTGGGATCTGCTCGACCATGCGCCCCATCTGGGGGTGCAGAAGCTCGTCGGCGATCTCAACCATCTCTATCGATCCCGCCCCGCCCTGCATGAGCGCGATTGCGAGGCGGAAGGATTTGAATGGGTGCTGGTGGATGGCGCCGCGGATTCGATCTTCGCCTGGCAACGGCGCGCGCCCGGCATCCGGCCGATCGTCGTCATCAGCCATTTCACCCCGATGCTGCGGCATGGCTATCGCATGCGGCTGCCGTCGGGCGGGCGCTGGCGCGAGATATTGAACAGCGATGCGGCCGATTATGGCGGCAGCGGCGCGGGTAACATGGGTCAGGTGCAGGCGGACGAGGAAGGGTGGGCGAACATCACCATCCCGCCCTTTGCAACCTTGATGCTGGAATTGGATTATTGAACACCGACGGCGCGTGCAGGCAGTCGCGGGCGAAATGAGGAGAGGCCCTATGCAGAGCAAATATCAGCCGATCGCACGCGACGCCATGGCCTATGTCCTGGCCGGTGGACGCGGCAGTCGGCTGGCGGAACTGACCGACAAGCGCGCCAAGCCCGCGGTGCATTTCGGCGGCAAGGCGCGGATCATCGATTTCGCCCTGTCCAATGCGCTCAACAGCGGCATCCGCCGCATCGGCGTGGCGACCCAGTATAAGGCTCATTCGCTGATCCGGCACTTGCAGCGCGGCTGGAATTTCCTGCGCCCCGAACGCAATGAAAGTTTCGATATCCTGCCCGCCAGCCAGCGCGTGTCGGAAAGCCAATGGTATGAAGGCACGGCCGATGCGGTGTTCCAGAATATCGACATCATCGAAAGCTATGCGCCCGAATATATGGTGCTGCTGGCCGGCGACCATGTGTACAAGATGGACTATGAGCTGATGCTGCAACAGCATGTCGACAGCGGCGCGGACGTCACCGTCGGCTGCCTGGAGGTGCCGCGGATGGAGGCAGTGGGCTTCGGCGTCATGCATGTCGATGACACGGACAGGATCACCGCCTTCATCGAAAAGCCCAAAAACCCGCCCGGCATCCCCGGCCAGCCCGACATGGCGCTGGCGTCGATGGGCATCTATGTGTTCCAGACCAAATTCCTGATCGAACAACTGCGCCGCGACGCCGACGATCCGAACAGCAAGCGCGATTTCGGCGGCGACATCATTCCCCATATCGTCAAACATGGCAAAGCGGTCGCGCATCGCTTTTCCAGCAGCTGCGTGCGCGCCGAAAGCGAACTGGAACCCTATTGGCGCGATGTCGGCACGATCGACGCCTATTGGCAGGCGAGCGTCGACCTGACCGACGTGGTGCCCAGCCTGGACCTGTACGACCGTAGCTGGCCGCTCTGGACCTATTCGGAAGTCACGCCGCCGGCCAAGTTCGTCCATAACGAAGATGGCCGGCGCGGGTCCGCGACATCGTCGCTGGTGGCGGGCGGTTGCATCGTGTCGGGTTCCTCGCTCCATCGCAGCCTGCTCTTTTCGGGGGTGCGCACCCACAGCTTCTCGTCGGTGACGGAAAGCGTCATCATGCCCAATTGCGAGATCGGGCGGGGGGCGCGGCTGCATAAATGCGTGCTCGACTCCGGGATCATCATCCCGCCGGGCCTCATCATCGGTGAACATCCCGAAGAGGATGCGCAGCGCTTCCGCCGCACCGACAGCGGCATATGCCTGGTGACGCAGCCGATGATCGACCGGCTCGTGGCCTGACGCGCGCCATGACGATCAAACTGCTGTCGGTCGCATCCGAAATCTATCCGCTGATCAAGACCGGGGGGCTGGCCGATGTCGTCGGCGCGCTGCCCGGCGCGCTGGCGGGGCAGGGGGTCCAGGTACGCACGCTGGTGCCCGGCTATCCCGCCGTCATCGCGCGACTGGGCAAGGCGAAGGCGGTGCGCCGCTACGACGCCCTGTTCGGCGCGGGCGCCAGCGTGCTGGCCGCGACCGTTGACGGGCTGGACCTGCTGGTGCTGGACGCGCCGGATTTTTTCGCGCGCGAAGGCGGCCCCTATGGCGATCATGGCGGCAATGACTGGGCCGACAATTGGCGGCGTTTTGCGGCCCTGTCGCGCGCGGGGGCCGACATCGCGGCCGACGGGGTGAAGGGCTGGCGGCCCGACATCGTCCATGTCCATGACTGGCAGGCGGCGATGACCGCCGCCTATATGCGCTCCGGCCGGGCGGCGCAGGTGCCCAAGGTCGTGACGATCCACAATCTCGCCTTCCAGGGACGGTTCAGCGCGGGCATCTTCCCCGATCTCGGCCTGCCGCCCGAAGCCTGGGGCGTGGACGGGGTCGAATATTATGGCGGCACGGGCTATCTGAAGGCCGGGTTGGTGTCGGCCGACGCGATCACCACGGTCAGCCCCAGCTATGCGCAGGAAATCCGCTCGCCGGTCCATGGCATGGGACTGGACGGCCTGATCAACGGCCGGGTCGATCGGCTGCATGGCATATTGAACGGCGTCGATACCGACATCTGGAATCCCGCGACCGATAGCCTGATCGCCAAGCCTTACAGCCTTCGCGCGCCGGGCGGGCGGGCGGTGAACCGCCGCGCGCTCGAACGGCGCTTCGGGCTGGACCATGACGGTGCGCCGATCTTCATCATCGTCAGCCGCCTGACCTGGCAGAAGGGCATGGACCTGATGATCGACGCGGCCGAACATCTGGTCGCGATGGGCGGCAAGCTGGCCGTGCTGGGATCGGGCGATCATCCGCTGGAAGGCGCGCTGCTGGGCGCGGCGGACCGGCATCGAGGGCGGATCGGCGTGCAGATCGGCTATGACGAGCCGCTGTCGCACCTGATGCAAGCGGGCGGCGACGCCATCTTGATCCCCTCCCGTTTCGAACCCTGCGGCCTGACCCAGCTCTATGCGCTGCGCTATGGCTGCGTGCCGGTGGTGGCGCGGGTCGGCGGGCTGGCCGATACGGTGATCGACGCCAATGAGGCTGCGGTGGGCGCGGGCGCGGCGACCGGCATCGTCTTCACCCCGTCCGATCCGATGGCGTTGCATGGCGCGATTAACCGGCTGATGGACCTGTATGGCGACAAGGCGGCGTGGCAGGCGATGCAGCGCGCGGGAATGCGCGCCGACTTCTCCTGGCCCCATAGCGCGGCGAAATATGCGGACCTCTATCGCGCGCTGATCGCGGAGGCGGCGTGAAGCCGGGGGTGTCGGTGGAGCCAAGCGGCACACGCTTTTGCGTCTGGTCGCCCGACGCGACCCAGACATGGCTCTGCCTGTTCGACGCCGCCGATCGCGAAACCCGCCTGCCGATGCTGCGCGATGCCGATGGCTGCTGGCATGTCGAAGCGGCCGGCGTGGGCGCGGGCGCGCGCTATGGCTTGCGCGCCGATGGTCCCTATGATCCGGGCGCGGGCCTGTGGTTCGATCCCGACAAGCTGCTGCTCGACCCCTATGCACCGGCGATCGACCGGGCGTTCCGCTATGACCCCGTGCTGGCGGCGCCGCGTGGCGAGGGAGGCGACGCCGCCCCTTTGATGCCCAAGGGCGTCGTTGCCGCTGCCATCGAACCCTTGCCGCAGGCATCGCCCCGCTTCGCGCCGGGCGGGCTGATCTACGAAGTACAGGTGCGCGGTTTCACCATGCTGCATCCGGACGTGCCGGAAACGCAGCGCGGCACCATCGCCGCGCTCGCCCATCCGGCGGTGATCGCGCATCTGCAAAGCTTGCATGTGGCGGCGATCGAGCTGATGCCGATCAATGCCTGGATCGACGAGCGCCATCTGGGGCCGCTGGGCCTGACCAACGCCTGGGGTTATAATCCGGTCAGCTATTTCGCGCTCGACCCGCGGCTGGCGCCGGGCGGCATCGCGGAACTGCGCGCGACCGTGGCGGCGCTGCATGAGGCCGGGATCGGCGTGATCCTCGACATGGTCTATAATCATGACGGCGAAAGCGACCGCCAAGGACCGACCCTGTCGCTGCGCGGACTGGATGCGCGCGGATACTTCCGTCACGACGCCGACGGACGGCTGATCAACGATACCGGCACCGGCAACAGCATCGCCTGCAACGCGCCGGTCACGCGCCGGCTGATCCTCGATTCGCTGCGACATTTTGTCGCGCAGGCCGGGGTGGACGGCTTCCGTTTCGACCTTGGCCCGGCGCTGGGGCGGATGGCGGACGGCTTCGATCCACAGGCACCGCTGTTGCAGGAGATGCGCGCCGATCCGCTGCTGGCTGACCGCATCCTGATTGCCGAACCGTGGGACATCGGGCCGGGCGGCTATCAACTGGGTAATTTTGGCGAGGGGTGGCTGGAATGGAATGATCGTTATCGCGACGATATGCGCCGATTCTGGCGCGGCGATGCCGGAACGCTGGGGGCGCTGGCGACGCGGCTGGTCGGATCATCGGATATTTTCAGCGACGGCCAGACCCGCAGCGTCAATTTCCTCGCCGCCCATGACGGCTTCACCCTGGCCGACCTGACCGCCTACGAACAGCGTCATAATGACGCCAATGGCGAACAGAATCGCGATGGCCATGGCGAGAATCTGAGCTGGAACAACGGCGTAGAGGGCGTGAGCGACGACCCCGCCGTGCAGGCCGCCCGAACACGCGACGGCAAGGCCCTGCTGTCCACCCTGTTCGCGTCACGTGGCGCGATCATGCTGACCGCTGGTGACGAGTTCGGCCGTAGCCAGCAGGGCAACAACAATGCCTACGCGCAGGACAATGCGATCGGCTGGATCGACTGGGAGAGGCGGAATCGCGATCTGGAGGCGCATAGCTTCGCGCTGGCGGCGCTGCGGGCGGAGACGTCCGATCTGCGCGACGCAGCGCTGCTGTCCGACGCGGACGTCGAATGGCTGGACGAACATGGACAGGCATTGACGATAGGTCAGTGGGAAGACCCGGCGCGCCGCCGCCTGACGCTGCGCTATCGGGCGAGCGGGGTCGCGATCTGCGTCAATGGCGATACGGAACCCTGCCGCTTTCGGCTGGTGGACGGCGATGTCGATGTGGACGGCCGCTCCGTTGCCCTGATGCGACCGGCGCGATGATGGTGAGTCCAGCTGGGTTCGAACCAGCGACCTACTGATTAAAAGTCAGTTGCTCTACCGACTGAGCTATGGACCCCCGAAGCGGTGGAGGCTGCCCTAAAGGCGGCGGGGCGGATGGTCAACTCTTTGGCGCGGCTTTTTGCAGTCGCGCATGAAGATGGCGCACGGTGATCGCCAGATGCGGATCGCGCCATTCGGGGGCGACCGCCAGCAGCGGCGTTAGCACGAAGGCGCGGGTGCGATAGGCGGCATGGGGAATGGTCAGCGTCCGGCTGCGCCATGGGCCGCCCGACCAGAGGATGATGTCGATATCCACGCTACGCGCGCCCCAGCGGCGATAGCGGCGGCGGCCCAGCCTGTTTTCGATGTGCTGAAGGAAATCCAGCATCGCAGGCGGCGAGAGCGGGCTTTCAACCAGGATCGCGCCATTGGCAAAGCGGCGGGCGGAAGGACCGAGCGGCGGGGTGGAGAGAATGGGCGAGATGCACAGCACCCGTGCCTGTTCGCCGATCAGCGCTATGGCCTCCGCCAGCAGCCGGGCGGGCGTGCGCCGCGCGGACAGCGGCCGGTTCGATCCCAGCGCCAGCGCATAGAGATGGCGCGCGTCTATCGCACCGCGTCCCTTGCCTGCGCCTTCATCTGCGCATAGGCGCCCTCGCGCGCGTCGATGGGCAGCGACAGCAGATAGCGCAGGGCGTCCTTATAGGTCAGGAAGAGCCGATCGTCCGCCATGATTGGGACGGTCCGTCCATTATAGAGCCGCTTCAACAGCCGCTTTTGCGGACGGCTGAGGTCGTCGGTATGATCGATCGCGTCTTCGCCAGCGGTCACGCTCACTCAAATGTCCTGCGCGATCCGGCCGTAAAGCTCCGGCCGACGATCGCGGAAGAAGCCCATGCCGGCGCGATGCG
Source organism: Sphingobium sp. 3R8 (assembly GCF_020166615.1). Classification (NCBI taxonomy): domain Bacteria; kingdom Pseudomonadati; phylum Pseudomonadota; class Alphaproteobacteria; order Sphingomonadales; family Sphingobiaceae; genus Sphingobium; species Sphingobium sp. 3R8. Next base: position 19,774 of record NZ_JAIQXR010000017.1, read on the forward strand.
TCCGCGCCTTCGCCAGGTCCAGCGTCGCCACCAGCGCGCCCTGATCCTTCGCATCGGCTTCGGCGGCAAAATCGCCCCATTCGTCGGTGATGAAGCTGTGGCCGTAGAAGAGCTGGCCGTCCTCGTCGCCGATCCGGTTGGCGGCGATCACCGGCATACAGTTGCTGACCGCATGGCCGATCATCGCCCGGCGCCACATGCGGCTGGTATCCAGCTCGCTGTCATAGGGTTCGGAGCCGATCGCGGTGGGATAGAAGAGCATCTCCGCTCCCATCAGCGCCATGCAGCGCGCGGTTTCGGGATACCATTGGTCCCAGCAGATGCCGACGCCGATGGTGCCATATTTGGTCGGCCACACCTTGAACCCCGTATTGCCGGGGCGGAAATAATATTTTTCCTCATAGCCCGGCCCATCGGGGATATGGCTCTTGCGATAGACGCCCATGATCTCGCCTGTGTCATCGATCATGGCGAGCGAGTTGTAATGATGATGGCCGTCGCGCTCGAAAAAGCTGGTGGGGATATAGACGCCCAGTTCCTTCGCCAGCTTGCGCATTGCCTGCACCGCGGGATGGGTGTCGGTCGGCTCGGCGCTGGCGAACAGCGCTTCGTCTTCGACCCGACAGAAATACGGCCCTTCGAACAATTCGGGCGGCAGGATGATCTTCGCGCCGCGGCTGGCGGCCTTGCGCACATGGTCCGCGACCTTGGCGATATTCTCGCCCATATCGTCGGAAAAGCTGAGTTGCAGCGCGGCTACTGTCACTTTGGTCATGTCTGTCCCTGAATCTATCAGACGGATGGCATTTGCTGGCTGCAACAATGGAAGCTGCCGCCGCCCGACAATATGGCGTCACTGCGCAGCCCGACAATATCCCGGCCAGGAAAGAAGGGACGGAAGGCGTCGAGCGCGGCCTGGTCGTTGGGCTGGCCATAGATAGGCACGATGACGGCGGCGTTGCCGACGTAGAAATTCATGTAGCTGGCCGGGATCGCCTCGCCGTCCACCAGCACCAGACCGGGGGAGGGGATGTCGATCACCTCGACGCCATGTGCTTTCGCGCGGCCGCGGGCGTCGGCATAGAGGGCCGCATTGGGATCGTCGTCGGTCGTCGCGATCGGCAGCGCCAGCTTGCCCGGCCCGACGAAACGGGCGAGATTGTCGACATGGCCGTCGGTATGATCGTTCAGCAAGCCGTCGCCCAGCCACAGCATGTCCGACAGGCCCAACGCGCCGGCCAGCAGCGTCTCGATCTTGCCGCGGTCCAGGTCAGGGTTGCGATTGGGATTGAGCAGGCATTGCTCCGTGGTCACGAACAGGCCGGAGCCGTCGGTGTCGATCGCGCCGCCTTCGAACACCCAATGCTGGGTGGAAACGGGCATATCGGTGGTCGCAGCCAGCCGCGCGCCGATATCCTCGTCGCCCGGCATCTGATATTTGCCGCCCCAGCCGTTGAAGCCGAAATCGACCAGTGCGCGACTCCCTGCGCCGTTCAGCACCGCGATCGGCGCGGTGTCGCGCAGCCAGACGTCGCCCAGCTTATGGACGATGATCGATACGCCCGGCGCAACCAGCGCGCGCGCCGCTTGCGCATCGCCCTCATTGGCGACGACCAGCCGCACCTCCTCGCCCTTGCCGTCGGCATGGAGGGCGCTGGCGAAGGCGGCGATCTGCGCGCGCGCCTCCTCGAACGCGTCGGGCCATTCTGCGGGGTTGGTCGGAAAGCCGATCCAGGTCCAGTCGTGCGGCGCCCATTCGGCGGGCATGCGGAAAGTCATGGCTTTTGTCCTTGCTCGACCGGGGGCCGATCCGTGATAGCGGGCGTTGCGCGCGCTCCATAGCGTGCCGGACGGCGTGTGGACAGAGGGCGAAGGCCATGAAGAGACGAGTTTCGACGATCGCGGCCGGGCTGCTGCTGCTGTTCTCCGGCCAGGGTCAGGCGGGCGAACTGCCCGACTGGCTGACCGGCGAATGGCTGCAAAAGCGGGACGATCGCTGGACCGAGGAAGTCTGGACGCTGCCGCGCGGCGGCACGATGATCGGCGTTGGGCGGACGGGGCGCGGGGAAACGCTGCGATCCTGGGAGGTGATGCGCATCGTGCGCGCGCCCGACGGAGCGCTGACCCTCCATGCCGCGCCCGAAGGCGGTGCGACGACGATCTTCCCCGTCGTCGCCGAAGGCGTGCGTGACATCAGCTTCGCCAACCCGAACCATGATTATCCCCAGCGCATCCGCTACTGGCGGGAGGGGCGGCTGCTGATGGCCGAAACCGCTAGGATGGATGGCAGCCAGGCGCAGAGCTGGACCTATTCCCCGGCCGGGGAATAGGTCGCTTCCCTCTACTTCCCCGCGCGATCCTTGTCGCGAATGGCGCGGAATTCGTCGCCGTCCACCCAGTTGGGCCAGTCGGTCGTGGTCGCCAGGTCGCGACCTACGCTGTAATAGAGCTTCAGGTCCGCCAGCACCCCGGTCCAGTCCCAATTGGGATCATATTCGTCCTTGGGGCCATGATAGCGGTTCTTGGTATAATCCTCCGCCGCGGCCAGCCCCGCCGCAGTACCGCCCTGCACCAGATCCTCGCCGCCCTCGAAATAGAGCATCGGCAAGCCGTGCTTGGCGAAGCTGAAATGGTCGGAACGATAGTAGAAGCCCTTTTCCGGGGTCGGCTCCAGCGTCGATACTCGGCCTTGCGCGCTCAGCGCCCGGTCGAGATAGGCGTCGAGCTGCGACTTGCCCTTGCCGATCACTACGACATTCTTGGCGAGGCCCGCGACGCTGAGCGCGTCCATGTTCACGCCCCCTACCGTCTTGCTGAACGGGAAGACGGGGTTGTCGCCATAATAGGCCGACCCCAGCAGCCCCGATTCCTCGGCCGTCACCGCCAGGAACACCTGGCTGCGGTCGGTCGGGCCGGCCTTCACATTGGCATGCGCCAGCGCCACCAGCGCCGCAGTGCCGGTCGCGTTGTCCACTGCGCCGTTGCAGATGTCGTCGCCGTCCGGCGCCGCCTGGCAATGGCCCAGATGGTCCCAATGGGCGCTGTAGAGCACATATTCGTCGGGCCGCGTCTTGCCCGGCAGCAGCGCCACGACGTTTTTCGACATATGCTTGCGCAGGTCGTTGTCGAACGAGACCGTCGCCTTGACGCCCGTCAGCGCCACCGCCTTGAAGCCCGGCTTCTTCGCCGCGGCCATCTGCGCGTCGAGGTTCAGGCCCGCGCTGGCGAACAAAGCGGCGGCCTTGTCCTTCTGGATCCAACCGATCGCCTGGCTCTGGTCGGCATTGCCGTTGGCGCTGTCGGCGACATGCTGCGCGCCGGTCCAGCTCGACTGCACCACGTTCCAGCCATAGGCGGCGGGTACCGTATCATGCACAATGATCGCGGCAGCCGCGCCTTGGCGTGCGGCTTCCTCGAACTTGTAGGTCCAGCGGCCATAATAGGTCATCGCCCGGCCGTTGAACGGGCCGGTCAGCCCCGGCGTCTCATAATCCGGGTCGTTGACCAGGATGACCACCGTCTTGCCCTTGACGTCCAGCCCGGCATAGTCGTTCCACCCCTTTTCGGGCGCGTTGATGCCATAGCCGACGAAGACGACCGGGCTGTCTTTGATCGCAATCCTGGGCTGCGTGGTGCGATAGGTGCCGATCACCATTTCGGGGCCGTAGTTGGCGGTGACGGCGCTCTTGCCGCCGGTGAAGCGCAGCGGCGAGACATTTCTGGCATTGATCTCGACCAACGGCACGTCCTGGAACCAGCTACCCTTGTTGCCGGGCTGGAGGCCGAGCTTGCCGAATTCGGCGGCGAGCAGGGCCAGCGTTTTTTCTTCGCCGGGCGATCCGGGCGCGCGGCCCTCATAGGCGTCAGAAGACAGTAACTGCACCAGCCGCTTCATCGTGTCGATCGACGGCTCTGCGGCGGCCGTTGCGGGCAGCGTCGCGGATGCCGCAGCGGGCGGGGTGTCGGCGCCGTCGGTCGCGCAGGCCGACAGGGCAAGGACGGCGGCAATCGCCGCGATGGAGCTACGCATGGAAGTCACCCTTTATTTTACGAATGATCAGGTGATGCCACCGTGCGCGTGCAAGGGCAAGCAAGGCGGTTGCCAACTTACGATGCTTGTCTTAGCCGTTGATACAGAGGGATTTTAGCAGGGGGAATTTTGGGGCATGTATTATTTTGCCAAGTCGGCGCTGCTCGCGCTTCTGGCGACGGGAACGGCGCAGGCCGCACTGGCGCAGGGCCAACCGGATGCGCTCGCCAGGGCTTTCGGCGCGCGCGAAACGGTGATTTCCGCCAGCCTGTCTCCCGATGGGCAGAAGATCGCGCTGATCGCGGCCGGCAACGGGCGCACGACCAAGGCCTATGTGCTGGAGGCGAAGGAGGGTGCAGAGCCCAAATCGGTGGCGGCCACGACCGGCCAGCCGGAGAATCTCTATCGGTGCAACTGGGTGTCCAATGATCGGCTGGCCTGCGAGATTGGCGGCGCCAGCCGCGTGGGAGACGATGTCTACGGGTTCAGCAGCATCTTCGCCGTCGATGCGGCGGGGGGCAATATCCGTGCGTTGAGTCGTCGTCAGAGCCAGAATGCGCTGGGCTTCGATCTGCGTGGCGGCGATATTCTCGATCTGCTGCCGGCCGAAGACGGCGCGGTGTTAATGACGCGATCCTATGTGCCCGAAGCCAAGATCGGCAGTTTGGTGGATAACAAGCTGCGCGGTTTGGGGGTCGATCGGATCGATACGCGGTCGGGTGCAACCAAGCGGATCGAACAGCCAGAGACGTTGGCCATCGACTATATTTCTGATGGTCACGGCACGGTCCGGGTGATGGGCTTGCAAGAGAATAAAGGCTCCGGCTTCGCCAAGGGCACCTTCCGTTACCTCTATCGTCCGCAGGGCAAGTCGGGATGGAGCGACCTGAGCATCTACGACATGCGCAATCGCAGCGGTTTCTACCCGGTCGCCGTCGATGCCGAAAAGAATATCGCCTATGGCTATGAACGGATCGACGGCAGGCAGGCGCTGGTCAGCGTGGCGCTCGATCCAGGCCTCGAAAAAACGGTGTTGTTCACCCATCCCAGGGTCGACGTTGCCGGGTTGGTCACCGTGGGGCGGGATCGTCGTGTCGTGGGCGTCGGCTATACCGAAGAACATAGCGAAGTCGCCTATTTCGACGAGAAGGTGAAGGCGCTCTCGGCATCGCTCGGCAAGGCGCTAGGTGGGAAGGCCGTCCATATCGGCGATATGAGCCAGGACGGGCAACGCGTTCTGGTGTGGGCGGGCAGCGATACCGATCCCGGTCAATATTATCTGTTCGACCGGACCGCCAAGAAATTGTCACCGGTGATGCCCGACCGGCCGGCGCTGGCCGACCGGCTGCTGGCGACAATGAAGCCGGTTACTTACAAGGCCAGCGACGGCACGACGATCCCAGCCTATCTGACCCTGCCGCCGGGCAAGGAGGATGCGAAGGGTTTGCCCGCCATCGTCATGCCCCATGGTGGGCCGGAGGCGCGCGACGAATGGGGGTTCGACTGGCTGGCACAATATTTCGCCGCCCGCGGGTTCGCCGTGATCCAGCCGCAGTTCCGCGGCTCCAATGGGTTTGGCGAACAATGGCTAATCCAGAACGCGTTCAAATCCTGGCGCACCGCCATCGGTGACGTCGCCGACAGCGGACGCTGGCTGGTGTCACAGGGGATCGCCGATCCTTCAAGGTTGACGATCCTGGGCTGGTCCTATGGTGGCTATGCGGCGCTGCAGGCGCAGGCGATCGATCCCAATCTGTTCAAGGCGGTCGTGGCAATCGCGCCGGTGACCGATATTGGCGACATGCTGCGTCGCGGGCGCTGGAATGCGGACTATGTGATCTCTAGCGAGTATCTCGGGCAAGGGACGAAGGCGCAGGAAGCCTCGCCCGCCAATCATGCGGCGGAATTTGCAGCACCCGTACTGATGTTTCATGGCACAGACGACAATAATGTCGACATCAGCCAATCGAAAATCATGCAGGGTAAATTACAGGGCGTGGGCAAGCGCAGCCGCCTCGTGGTATATGACGGACTGACCCATAATTTGAACGACAGCGATGCGCGCGCCGACATGCTGCAGCAGAGCGCCGACTTCCTGCTGGCGGCAGGAAAATGACAGGAAAGGAGGGCGTGGCGACCCTTCTTCCTTTCCCAATCGTTTCAGACATAAAAGAAGGGCGGCTCCTTACGGGGCCGCCCTTCTTTGTAACTCTGCTCGGAAGACCGATTAGCGCGAATAGAATTCGACGACCAGATTCGGTTCCATCTTCACCGGATAGGGCACTTCGTCCAGCGTGGGCACGCGGACATAGCTGACCTTGGCGGCGCCGTCGGGGGCGACATAGTCGGGGATGTCACGCTCGGGCAGGCTCTGCGCTTCCAGAACCAGCGCCATTTCCTGCGCCTTCTTGCCCAGGGTGATTTCGTCGCCCGGCTTCACCAGACGCGACGCGATGTTGCACTTCACGCCGTTCACATAGATGTGGCCGTGCGACACGATCTGGCGGGCCGAGAAGATGGTCGGCGCGAACTTGGCGCGGTACACGACGGCATCCAGGCGGCGCTCCAGCAGGCCGATCAGGTTCTGGCCGGTGTCGCCCTTCATGCGGCTGGCTTCGAAATAGTTCTTCTTGAACTGCTTCTCGGTGATGTCGCCATAATAGCCCTTCAGCTTCTGCTTGGCGCGCAGCTGGATGCCATAGTCCGACATCTTGCCCTTGCGGCGCTGGCCGTGCTGACCGGGACCATATTCGCGCTTGTTGACAGGCGACTTGGGACGGCCCCAGATATTCTCGCCCATACGACGGTCGAGCTTGTACTTGGCGCTGGTGCGCTTCGTCATAGATAATTCCTAGTCATTGCGTCTAACGTTGTTCCCGGTATCGCCTACGTCCGTTTTGCGTTTGTGCGCTCAGGGGCAGGGCCACCGCTTCACCGGGATGCGGAGCCAATTGCGAAGGCGCGCCTATGACCAGAAGAGGGATATATGTCAAGCCTCGACAGGTTGCGTGCGGCGGCTTAGTCGGACAGGCATGACTCCCGAACACTATTCCACCATGGCGCAGGTGCGCGCCGGCGTCGACAATCTCGACCGGCAGATCGTGGCCCTGCTGGCCCAGCGCTTCGCCCATATGCGCGCCGCCGCCCGGATCAAGCCCGATCGCAGCGCCGTCCGCGACGAAGCGCGCAAGGCGGAGGTCATCGCCAACGCCTGCGCCGAGGCGGAGGCGTCGGGGGTGCCGTGCGACCTGATCGCGGGCATGTGGGAAGAGCTGGTCGAAGCGTCGATCGCCTATGAAATGGCGGAGTTCGACCGGACGCGGGGTTAACTTGCCCCCGTTCGGTTCGAGCCTGTCGAGAACCCTGGCGCCAGGGTTCTCGACAGGCTCGAACCGAACGGAAGATGAGCTCACCGCTCCCGCGGTCTCGCCAGGTGCGACAGCACGCCGCGCAGCGTCCGTACCTCCAGATGGTTCCAGCCCGGCTTGGTCAGCAGGTTGCGCAGCGTCAGGCGGGTCGCACCGGCGCGGTCGGGCGGGAAAAAATAGCCGGCCTTCACCAGCAGCGCATCGAGCTGCTCGATCATGCCCTCCAGCTCCGCCTGTGGCGCAGGTTCGCCCAGATCGGTGATGGTGGGCTGTGCCAGATCGGCCTGTTTCGACCATTCATAGGCGCACAGGATCACCGCCTGCGCCAGATTGAGCGACCCGAATTCCGGGTTGATCGGCACGGTCAGGATCTTGCGCGCGACCGCGACATCCTCCGTCTCCAGTCCCGACCGCTCCGGCCCGAAGACATAGGCGGCGCGGCCCTGCGCAGTATGGATTTCGCGCGCGGCTTCCTCCGGTGTGACGACCGGCTTGGTCACGCCGCGCTTGCGGACCGTGGTGGCATAGACATGAGCGCAGTCCGCGACCGCATCGGCCAGCGTTTCGAACACCTGCGCCTGATCGAGGATGAAGTCCGCGCCGGCCGCCGCCGGGCCGGCATCGGGATTGGGCCAGCCATCGCGCGGGGTCACCAGCCGCATGTCGGTCAGCCCGAAATTCAGCATCGCGCGCGCGGCCTTCCCGATATTCTCGCCCAGTTGCGGGCGGACCAGGACGATGACAGGGGAGGGGGCAATAACTTCGGTCATATTTCCGTTCGTCCTGAGTAGGGGCTGAGCTTGTCGAAGCCCCGTATCGAAGGATTTGCGCGCTGCCTGCCTGATTGCGTCCCAATCACCGGCGATCAAACCTTCCTTCTTTCTTCGAGACCAGCCCTTGATCTGCTGTTCGGCGGACAGCGCTTCATCCCGCGAACCAAACTCTTGACTCCACACTAAAATCACTGGGCGGCGGCTGTGCGTATATCCTGTAATTTCGCCTGACTGGTGCCGCGCGATACGCTGTTCCAGATTGTCAGTATGGCCCAGATAATAGCTGCCGTCCGCGCAAAGGAGCATATAGGCATGAAAGCTCATTGTGCGGTCCTTCGATACGCCATTTCGACTTCGCTCAATGGCTACTCAGGACGAACGGAAATAGGAAGCTAACTGGACGGCGATTGAAACTTGGGGCCATTACCGTCTCACTCCCGCCCGACTTCCTTCACCGTCCCGGCAAATTCCTCGAAATCCTTGGCGTCGGTGAAGTCCTTATAGACGCTGGCGAAGCGGATATAGGCGACACTGTCGAGGCGTTTCAGCCCTTCCATCACCAGTTCGCCGATCGCGCGGGCGGGGACTTCGCTGTCGCCGCTGGTTTCCAACTGGCGCTGGATGCCGGAGATCAGCTTTTCCAGGCGACTGGGGTCGATCGGCCGTTTGCGGCAGGCGATGCCGATGGAGCGGGCCAGCTTGTCGCGCTCGAACGCTTCCTTGCGGCCTTCGCTCTTCACCACCCAGATGTCGCGCAACTGGATGCGCTCGAAGGTGGTGAAGCGCGCGCCGCACGCTTCGCACTGGCGGCGGCGGCGGATGGCGTTGCCATCTTCCGTCGGCCGGCTGTCCTTCACCTGGCTGTCTTCATGGGCGCAGAAGGGGCAGCGCATGGGTCTTTTTACTCCGTTCGCCCTGAGCGAAAGTTGAAGCCTGTCCTGAGCGACTGCTGCAGGCAGTCGGTCGAAGGGGGCAGGGCTGAGCGTAGCGAAGCCTTCACTCCGTTCGGGCTGAGGCTTAGACGTCGCTCAGCCCGAACGGATCAGGTATATCAGTAAATCGGGAAGCGCGCGGTCAGGCCCAGCACCTTTTCCCGCACATGCTGCTCGACCTGGCCATCGCCTTCGTCGCCATTGCGCTTCAGGCCTTCCACGACCTCGGCGATCAGGCGGCCGATTTCGCGGAATTCTTCCTCGCGGAAGCCGCGCGTCGTGCCCGCAGGCGTACCCAAACGGACACCCGAGGTGACGAACGGGCTGGCCGTGTCGAACGGCACGTTGTTCTTGTTGCAGGTGATATAGGCGCGATCGAGCGCCTTTTCCGCGGCCTTGCCGGTGGTGTTCTTGGCGCGCAGGTCGACCAGCATCAGATGATTGTCGGTGCCGCCCGACACGATCGACAGGCCGGCATCGGCCAGCGTCTCGCTCAGCGCGCGGGCGTTGGCGACGATCTGATGGGCATAGGCTTTGAATTCGGGCGTCAGCGCTTCCTTGAACGCCACCGCCTTGGCCGCGATGATGTGCATCAGCGGGCCGCCCTGCAAGCCGGGGAAGATCGCGCTGTTCAGCTTCTTGGCGATCGCCTCGTCATTGCTGAGGATGATGCCCGATCGCGGACCGCGCAGCGACTTGTGGGTCGTGGTCGTGGTGACATGGGCGTGAGGGACCGGCGAGGGATGCGCGCCGCCGGCGACCAGGCCGGAAAAATGCGACATGTCGGCCAGCAGATAGGCGCCGACCTCATCCGCGATTTCGCGGAAGCGCTTGAAGTCCCACACGCGCGAATAGGCCGTGCCGCCGCAGATGATGAGCTTTGGCTTGCATTCGCGCGCGATGCGGGCGACCTCGTCCATGTCGATCAGATGATCGTCGGGGCGCACGCCATAGGCGACCGGCTTGAACCACTTGCCCGACATATTGACCGGCGACCCGTGGGTCAGGTGGCCGCCCGACGACAGGTCGAGGCCCATGAAGGTATCGCCCGGCTGGAGCAGCGCCAGGAACACGGCCTGGTTCATCTGGCTGCCGCTATTGGGCTGCACATTGGCGAAGTTCGCACCGAACAGCTCTTTCGCCCGCTCGATCGCCAGCGTTTCCACGACATCGGCATATTCGCAGCCGCCATAATAGCGCTTGCCCGGATAGCCTTCCGCATATTTGTTCGTGAAGATCGAACCGGCCGCTTCCAGCACCGCCTTCGACACGATATTTTCCGACGCGATCAGTTCGATCTTGTCCTGCTGGCGCTTCAACTCGTTACCGATCGCGCCGAAGATGTCCGGGTCCGCGCGGCTAAGCGATTCGCTGAAGAAGCCGTCCTGGCGGATGGCGGGGGCGAGGGTGTCAGTGCTCATCGAAACGTCCTTTCAGAGCGCGGGCTGGGAGAGTTTGTCGACGCGGCCACTATGGCGGCCACCGCCGAAATCGGTGGTCAGGAAAGCGGTGACGCAGGCTTTCGCCATGTCCACGCCGGTCAGGCGCGCACCCATGGCGAGGACGTTGGCGTCATTATGTTCGCGCGACAGGGCGGCCGACAGCGGCTCGCCCACCAATGCGCAGCGGCAGGCCGGGTTGCGGTTGACCGCGATCGAAATGCCGATGCCAGAGCCACATAGCGCAATGCCGCGCTCCGCGGCGCCCGATGCGACGGCTGACGCGAGTTTGTAACCATAATCGGGATAATCGACGCGGTCGGCGGTGGCGGGGCCAAGATCGGCGACCTCATGCCCTTCGTCGCGCAACCATTGCGCAAGCTCCGCTTTCAGGTCGATGGCGGCATGATCGGAAGCGATGGCGATTTTCATAGGTGCAGCCCCTGCGTTCTTGGGGTGATTCGTTCTGCGCGCCTCATAGGGGGACGGGACGGCAATTGCCACCGTCGAGCTTGGCGCTTAAGGCAACGCCCATGGCTGGCACGATTTTATCCATATTGATGCTCGCGGGCATGCTGCTGACCGGCGGCGGCGTCTATGCGATCGTGAAGAAGGGCGACCGCAAGCGCGGCGGCCTGATGATCCTCGCGGGGATCGTCATGTTCGGCAATGTCGCGATCAGCGCGATTCCCGGCCCGGATCTGCCGGCGCTGGAGCAGCGCTAGCCCGAAGCGCCAGCGAGGCCAGCAAATCGGTCTGGGTCACCAGCCCCTGCAATCTGTGATCGGCATCGACGACGATGGCGGCGCGCCGCGCGCCGCTGCTCAGGGGACCGATGAGCCGCGCGACCGGCGTGTCGGCATGGACCAGCAGGGCGCGGCGGGCAATGTCGCCGGCGCGTTCGCCCTCCCGGCCAAGGTCGAGAGCGCCTATGATTCCCTGCACGCGCCCTGCCTCGTCCAGCACCGGCAGCGACAACAGGCCGCGCGCCAGCATCAAGGCGCGCACCTGCTCCATCGGCTGGCTGGCGGGCACATGGATCACGTCGCGCGCCATGATCTGCGCGCAGGGCACCGCGCCATGCAGCCGTTCGGCCGCGCGCAGTTCGGCGTCCGCCAGCAACTGGCGCAGGTCCGCCTGGTCCACGTCCAGTGCATCGCCATAGCCCTGCACCGCGTCGGCCACATCCTGCGCGCTCGGACCGGCGCGCAGCAGCGGCGCGGGATCGGCGGTGCCGTGCGGGGCGGGCGCTTTGGGCGCCACATGGGGATAATTGTGACCGGCGATGCGATGGAACAGGACCGCCACGACCAGCAGCAGCAGGGTGTTCACCCCCACCGGCACCAGCGCGAACAGATAGCTGCTCGCCACCCCCTTTACGCCCAGCGCGGCGGACAGCGCCACCGCGCCGCCGGGCGGGTGGAGGCAGCGGAGCAGCGACATGATGGCGATCGCCGCGCCCACCGCCAGCGCGGCGGCGAAGGTGGGATCGGGAACGGCCTTCGCCACGAAGATACCGACCAGCGCGGAAATGACGTTGCCGCCCAGCACCGGCCAGGGCTGGGCCAGCGGACTGGCAGGAACCGCGAACAGCAGCACCGCCGACGCGCCCATCGGCGCGACCAGCAGCGGATGGGCCAGACCATTGCCCAGCATCAGCCCGCACAGCAGCCCCGTCACCGCGATCCCGCCGATCGCCCCGCTCGCCGCTTTCAGTCGGTCGACAAAGCCCGGTCCCGACGGACCGGCGGGGATGAAGGCGCTGTAATAGCGGCTCCAGATCAGGCGAACGTCGTTTTTCGGGGCGTCGGACATGGCGCGGATCGCTATCGCCGGCCGGACGGTGCGCCAAGCGGGAAATTATGGGGCGGGGTAAAGGGGGCTTTGCACGGTCGCGTCCGGCCGTCAGGCGCGGCTTGCGCTAGCCGGTATCCTGCGTCCCGCATGTCTGGTAGGATCGACGTCATGCTCAACCGATCGGCCTCGACCATCCTGGCAGCGCTTGGCTGCCTGATTGCGACCCCCAGTCTTGCCGCCCCAGGCCATGCCGCGCCGCCAGCGCCGCCGCCGGCCGTTTCGCCCGTGCCGCCTGCTCCGGCGCAGATCCGCGGCCTGTCCTGTACCGCCGACGACCGATCCGTGCGGGAAATCGTGATCGATTTCACCGCTGGCCGGTGGCGCGAAGGCGGCCAGGGCTGGAACAAGATCGCGGCGCAGGACGATGCGACGATCACCCTGGTCCAGCAAGGCGGCGGGATGTTCAGCGGCCTGCTCAGCGACATGCGGCGGCTGGAGCGGCTGGACCGGTCGACCCTTGTCCTGTCGACCGAACTGCACACCGGCCTGATCGACGAAGTGCGCGCCTACCGCTGCAAGATCGTCGCGCCTTTCGATGCGAAGCGTCAGATATAGGGGAGGGCGTAAAAGCGGTTGGTCGGGAAGCGACCAAAAATTGCCACCAAAGGGCTTCTGCGGGCTTCGCTAAAGCTGACATGCGTTATCGGGTCTTGCTGCAACCTGTATCTTGCCACATCATTCGCAGATGAAACTTAATACCATTCCCCTTCGATCGGCTTTGTCTTTTTCGTCACTTTTGCCCGTCTTATTTCTCGCCAGCTTGCCAGCGTACGCATGCTCCTTCCCTCATATCGAAACATCCCCTGCGAAAATCAAACATGCCGCCGAAATCGCATTTTCCCAAAGTGATTCGGTAATCGACGCTGAAGTACTTTCGCCAATGGTCCTTGGCTCCGCGTGGAAAGATGGCCTCACACCAATGGCAGTATTGAGGGTCTTAAACTCATGGAAGGGACCACATGAGAAAGGCGACTTCGTGTTCGTCATCTTTCTCAGCTCTTGCGATATTGCGCTTCAGAAAGAAGGAGAAAAAATAAGAATACTCCTCACTGGTAGCCATGAAATGTATCGAGCAGAGCAATCGTTCAATGGATACGGAAATGCACGAAGGCCATACAACGTCGAAATAGACCGGTTAATTAAGCGAGTGCGTCCCGCATATATATCGGCCGATCCCGGCATGTGGAAACAGCCATCTTTCTCGAAATGAGGTCCGCTTTGAGTAGATTTGGCCGTAAAGCTGACGGTCTCAAATCCACCCTCCCAGCCTCACATGACACAAAAAAAAAGGCCGCCTCGCGGGCGGCCTTTCTCGTTCGTCGACTTCCCGATCGCTCAGCGGATCGGCGAATCCGGGGACAGGCGCATGTCGAGATAATTGTCGACCGACTTCATCAACTGGTCCAGCTCATGCTCGAAGAAATGGTTCGCGCCGCGAATTTCGTCATGATGGATGGTGATGCCCTTTTGCGTGCGCAGCTTGTCGACCAGCTTCTGCACCGCGCTCGCGGTCACCACTTCGTCCGACGTGCCCTGCACGATGATGCCCGACGAGGGGCAGGGCGCGAGGAAGGAGAAGTCGTACATGTTGGCGGGCGGCGCGACCGAGATGAAGCCGCGGATTTCCGGGCGGCGCATCAGCAATTGCATGCCGATCCAGGCGCCGAAGGAGAAGCCCGCGATCCAGGTGGTCTGGGCTTCGGGGTGGAAGCTCTGCACCCAGTCGAGCGCCGCCGCGGCGTCGCTCAGCTCGCCGATGCCATTGTCGAACGTGCCCTGGCTGCGGCCGACGCCGCGGAAGTTGAAGCGCAGCACGGCGAAGCCGCGCTTCACGAAGGTCTTGTAGAGCGCCTGGGTGATGCGGTCGTTCATCGTGCCGCCGCCCTGCGGATGCGGGTGCAGGATCATGGCGACCGGCGCACGCGGGCGGGGCGGGGGGCTGAAGCGGCCTTCGAGGCGACCTTCGGGTCCGGGGAAAATGACGTCGGGCATGGCACCTGTTATCGTTCTGGGCCGTCCTGCCCGCATGGGCTGGCGGCGAATGGATGCGGATCGCACAGACGGTCGCATGGGCAAATGCTATTGCTGGCGCTGCGCGGCAGACCGCCTATATAGAAGCCGCCGCCATTTCCGCAATCAATGAGTAACGCCGCTTGGCCGCCGACCGCCTTTATCTCGATCATGCCGCTACCACGCCGATGCTGCCCGCCGCGCGCGACGCGATGATGGAGGCAATGGCGAACTGGGCCAACCCGTCCAGCCCCCATGCCGACGGCCGCGCCGCCCGCGCCCGGTTGGAGGATGCCCGGCGGCGCATCGCGGCGGCGCTGGGCTGGAGCGGGCATGTGATCTTCACCTCCGGCGCGAGCGAGGCGATCGCGATCGGCCTGCTGCGCGCGAAGGGCGGGCGCATCGTCACATCGCCGGTCGAGCATGACGCGGTGCTGCGCGTGACGAAGGGCGCAGCGCGGCTGGCGGTCGCGTCAGATGGTCTTGCCCTTTCTTCCCGCGAAGGCGGGAATCTATCTCCGGCCCTGTCCTCGAACGCCGCGCAGGAGATGGATCCCCGCCTTCGCGGGGATGACGATCAAGCAGAGGTAGGGACACTCCTTGCCATCCAGCACGTCAATAACGAAACCGGCGTGATCCAGCCGCTCGACCGGATCGACCGCGACGGCGCGATCCTGTTCGCCGATTGCGCCCAGAGCGCGGGCAAGCTGCCCCTGCCGGACGCGGACATGATCGCGATCAGCGCGCACAAATTCGGCGGTCCGCCCGGCATCGGCGCGCTGTTGATCCGCGACCTGGCGCTGATCGAGCCGAGCGGCGGGCAGGAGCAGGGCTATCGCGCCGGCACCGAAAATCTGCCCGCGATCCTGGCCATGGTGGCGGCGCTGGAGGCGCGGGAGGACTGGCTGCCCCGCGCGACCGCCCTGCGCGCGCGGCTGGACGCAGGGATAGAGGCGGCGGGCGGCATCATCGTGGCGCGCGATGCGCCGCGCCTGCCCGTCATTGCCAGCTACCGGATGCCCGGCCTGTCGGCCCGCGCGCAGCTGATCCAGTTCGACCTGGCGGGCATTTCCGTGTCCGCTGGCAGCGCCTGTTCCTCCGGCTCGCTCAAGACCAGCCATGTGCTGGGCGCGATGGGCTGGGACGAGGACGCCGCGGCTGAGGTCGTGCGCGTCAGCTTCGGCCCGCAAACATGCGACAGCGACATGGACAGGTTCCTCGCCATTTGGAAAAGCATGGCGGCCAAGGCTTTTGGGCGAGCAAGCCAATGATCTATCTCGATTATCAGGCGACGACACCGCTCGCGCCCGAAGCCTTCGATGCGATGGTGCCGTTGTTGCGCGACCAGTTCGCCAACCCGCACAGCGCGCATCGCCTGGGCCGCTTCGCCGCCGCGCAGGTGGAGGTGGCGCGGGACGAGATTGTCCGATTGCTCCCCCCCGGCGGCACGTTGCTGTTCACCTCCGGCGCGACCGAGGCGCTCAACATCGCGATCCAGGGCGCGCCGCCGGGCGGCATCGTGACCATCGCGACCGAACATGCCGCGGTGCTGGACACAGCCGAAGCGATGGCCCGGACCGGGCGGGATGTGACCGTGCTGCCGGTCGGACCGGACGGTGTCGTCGATCTGGAAGCCGCTGCCCGCGCCATCGGTCCAGCTGTCGCACTCGTCGTCGCGATGCTGGTGAATAATGAGATCGGCGTGATCCAGCCGGTCGCGGCGCTCGCCGACCTCGCGCACCGCGCGGGTGCGCTGTTCCTGTGCGATGCGGTGCAGGGCTATGGCCGCGTCCCCATTCCGTCCATCTGCGACATGGTCGCGATCAGCGCGCACAAGATCCATGGCCCCAAGGGCGTGGGCGCGCTCTGGCTGCGCGACGGTGTCCGGCCAGCGCCGCTGATCCATGGCGGCGGGCAGGAGGGCGGGCTGCGTTCCGGCACATTGTCGCCCGCCCTGTGCGCGGGATTCGGCGTCGCGGCGCGGCTGATGCGCGACCGGGCGGACAGCGACCGCGCCCATGTCGAAAGCCTCGCCGCGCTGGCCGCCAAGCTCTTTGCGGACTGGACGTTGAACGGCTCGCAAACGGCGCGCTATCCGGGCAATCTCAACCTGCGGCGCGACGGAATCGACGGCGCGCGGCTGTTGTCGGATTGCCGCAATGTTGCTTTTTCGCTCGGTAGCGCTTGCGCAAGCGGGTCCGGGCGGCCTAGCCATGTCCTGCGCGCGCTCGGGCTGACAGATGCACAGGCGCGTGGATCGGTGCGGATCGGCTTTGGCCGCTACACGCGCCGGGAAGAGTTGGAGAGGGCGGCAGAGGCATTGCAGGAAGCGGCAGCCGCACAAGCGGCGCCGTAAAAGGGAGCGCACGCATTAGCATGACCAGGGTCACCTTCATCAGCGCCGACGGCGAGAGACGACAGGAGGTTGACGCGCCCGCGGGATCGGTGCTGCTCGATATCGCCCAGGCCGCCGGCCAGCCGCTGGAGGGCACATGCGAAGGGCAGATGGCCTGTTCCACCTGCCATGTCGTCGTCGATGCCGAAGATTTTGCGCGCCTGCCGCGCGCCAGCGAGGATGAAGAGGATATGCTCGACCTTGCCGCCGCCGCCACCCGGACCAGCCGCCTGTCCTGCCAGATCATCCTGGACGACAAGATGGACCGGCTGACCGTCCGTATTCCCGGTGAATTCAACAATATGCAGGGCATGTGACCGTGAAGATTCTGACCGCTCTGGCGACGCTGGCCCTGCTGGCGGCGCCGTCGATCGCCGCCGACAGGAAGAAGGCGCCGGCCAGGCCGCCCGAACCCACCGGCCGGCTCGATTCGCTGCTGCCGGCTGCGCCGCGCTATCTGGTGCCGCAATCGGCGCTCGCCTCGGTGCGCAACCCGGCGGAGATCGAGAAGGAGACCGGCGGCCGCCTCGGTGTCGCGCTGGTTGATCGGAGTGGCGCGCTGCTGCTGGGCTTCAACCGCGACGAGCGGTTCGCCATGTGCTCGACCTTCAAGGCGCCGTTGGCCGCCGCCATGCTGATCGGCGCGGAAGGCGGCAAGTTCGGGCTGGAGGGAGAGATACCCTTTAGCGGCGACGATATCCTCGATTACGCCCCGGTGGTGAAGAAGAACAAGAAGCGCGGCCGCATGAGCATGGGTGAACTGGCCCAGGCCGCGGTCGAGGTGAGCGACAACAGCGCCGCCAACCTGCTGCTGCCGATGCTGGGCGGGCCGGAGGGGCTGACCGCCTTCATGCGCGCCCATGGCGACGCCGTGACCCGGCTCGACCGCACCGAACCGACACTCAATGAAAATACGGAGGGTGATCCGCGCGACACCACCACGCCGGCCGCCATGGCCGGGCTGATGGGTCGGCTCTTCTTCCGCGACATGCAGCCGACGAGCGTCGACAAGCTGCGCACCTGGTTCAACGCCAGCAGCACCGGCGACAAGCGGATCAAGGCGGGCCTGCCCGCGGGATGGACATCGGGCAGCAAGACCGGGACATGCGGCACCGCTTATAATGACGTGGCGCTGGTGAAGGCGCCCAATGGCGACGAATATGTCCTGGCCATCTATCTCGACCGGCCAACGGTGGACGCGAAGAAGGCCGAGGCCGCGATCGCCGAAACCGCGCGCGCCGCGCTCGATTTCGTGGGCAAGGCGCAGAAGAGCGGGCTGGAGTAGCCAAAAATCATCCGTTCGCTTCGAGCGAAGTCGAGAAGCGCGCAGGAAAGATTTCTCGACTTCGCTCGAAACGAACGGAGACGGGATTGTGCCCTTGCCATCCCGGTCCCCTTTCGCCATATGCCGCGCCGGGAGTCGGGCGGACGTGATCGTCGCGAACCTGGTCAGGTCCTGACGGAAGCAGCCACAGTGATTTCGTCACGGGTCGTTCCGGCTCCCACCCTCCACCTTCATCCAGCTTCGACAATAGCCACCCGAACGGCTAGACGATGACTATGTCCGATTCCCCGCAGCCCTATCGCGTCCTGGCGCGCAAATATCGACCGCGCAGTTTCCGTGAACTGATCGGGCAGGATGCGATGGTCCAGACGCTGGGCAATGCGATCAGGCGCGGCCGGCTGGCCCACGCCTTCCTGATGACCGGCGTGCGCGGGGTAGGGAAGACCTCCACCGCGCGGCTGATCGCCAAGGCGCTCAACTGTATCGGCCCGGACGGGCAGGGCGGGCCGACCATCGACCCGTGCGGCGTCTGCGAACCCTGCGCCGCCATTGCCGAGGGTCGGCATATCGACGTGGTCGAAATGGACGCCGCCAGCCACACCGGCGTGGACGATGTGCGCGAGATTATCGAGGCGGTGCGCTATGCCGCCGTGTCGGCGCGCTATAAGATCTACATCATCGACGAAGTCCATATGCTCTCCAAAAACGCCTTCAACGCGCTGTTGAAGACGCTGGAGGAGCCGCCCGCCCATGTGAAATTCCTGTTTGCCACGACCGAGGTGAACAAGGTGCCGGTGACGGTGCTGTCGCGCTGCCAGCGCTTCGACCTGCGCCGCATCCCTGCGGAACTGCTCGCCGCCCATTTCACCCATGTGGTGGAAGCCGAAAGCGTTGCGGCGGAACCCGATGCGCTGGCGCTGATCGCGCAGGCGGCCGAAGGGTCGGCGCGCGACGGCCTGTCGATCCTCGACCAGGCGATCGCCCATGCGGAAATGGGGCCGGATGGCGCAGACGGCGACGCGCCGATCGTCACCGCCGCCCAGGTGCGCGACATGCTGGGCCTGTCCGATCGTGGATCGGTGCGCCGCTTGCTGGGGCTGCTGCTGGAAGGCGATACGGGCGCGTTGCTGGGCGCGGTGCGCGACCAATATGCGCTGGGCGTCGAGCCGCTTGCGCTGATGCGCGGCCTGATGGAACTGGTCCATGCCGTGACCCTTGCGAAGGCCGGTCGCGACATCGCCAGCCCCGGCCAGTCGGCCGAAGAGCGGGAAGCACTGGCCGACTGGGCCGCGCAACTGGGCTTCGCGCCGCTCCATCGCCTGTGGCAATTGCTGCTCAAGGGGCATGACGAGGTGGCCAGCGCCGTCCTGCCGATCGAAAGCTGCGAAATGGCGCTGCTGCGCGTCATGCACGCCGCGACCATGCCCGATCCGGGCGAACTGGCGCGGATGCTGCGGGAGGGGGCGCCCGCCATGGTTGCGCCTGCTTCCGGTGGAACGCCTGCCGCGCCGTCCTCCGCGCCCGCCGCGCGGCTGCCCGCTACGATGCAGGAAATCGTCGCGCTGATCGACCGGCAAAAGCCGTTGCTGGCCAATCACCTCAATGATTGCGCCGCGCTCGTCTCGCTCAGCCCGCCCGATATCGCCATTCGCCTGACCCATGCGTGGACGCATGGCGACTTCAAGCGCGACCTGGAGCAGGCGCTGAACGCCGCGACATCCGGAACGCGATGGGTCGTGACGCTGGCGGAGAGCGGCGGCGAGCAGACGCTGCTGGAGCAGGAGCAGGCGGTGAAGGCCGCTGCGCGCGCCGATATATTGGAAACCCCGGTGGTCAAGGCGGCGATCGCCGCCTTCCCCGAAGCGGAGTTGGTCGAAACCGACCGGCCCGAACAATGGAGTGCAGGACAATGAAGGACTTGAACGAAATACTGGGCATGGCGAGCCGTGTTCAGGAAGAATTGCAGCGTGCGCAGGACAATCTCGACAAGCTGGAGGTCGAGGGCGCGGCCGGCGGCGGGCTGGTCAAGGTGCGGGCCTCGGCCAAGGGGCGCATCCTGGGCGTATCGATCGACGACACGCTGCTCGCGCCGTCGGAAAAGCCGATATTGGAAGACCTTATCACCGCTGCGTTCAACGATGCGCGCAAGAAGGCGGACGAGATCAGCAATGCCGAAATGGGCAAGATGACCGCGGGCCTGCCGCTGCCCCCCGGCTTCAAACTGCCCTTTTGATGACGGCTTGGCTGGGCGGCGATGGATCGATCACCTGACGTTCATCGTTTCGTCATTATGACAGCTCGCAATTGATTGCTGCGACGGGCATCCCCATAAAGGCGATGAACCGTAGGAGAGGGCCGCTTCTTTCGGCCCCGGAGACTGAATGACTGTGCAATATCCCCTTCTGCCGCTGCGCGACATCGTCGTCTTCCCGCAGATGATCGTCCCGCTGTTCGTCGGTCGCGACAAGAGCGTCGCTGCGCTCGAAGCGGCGATGGAAGGCTCGAAGGAAATCTTCCTCGTGTCCCAGCTCGACCCGGCGGAGGATGATCCGGGCCGGGATTCGCTCTACGACACCGGCGTCGTCGCGATTGTGCTGCAACTGCTCAAGCTGCCCGACGGCACCGTCCGCGTGCTGGTGGAGGGCAAGCATCGCGCCCAGCTCGAAACGATGGAGGCGCGCGACACCTATCTCGTCGCCAATGTCGATGACGTGGAAGAGATTGTGGCGGAAGGCCCCGAAGCCTCCGCGCTGATGCGCTCGGTCGCCGAGCAGTTTGAAAATTACGCCAAGCTCAACAAGAAGCTGCCGGCCGAAACCCCGGTCCAGTTGCGCGAGATCGAGGATGCCGGTCGTCTGGCCGACGCCGTGTCGGCTAACATCAACGTCAAGGTGTCCGACAAGCAGTCGCTGCTGGTCGAGGCCGATCCGGTCAAGCGCCTCGAAATGGTCTTCGCCTTCATGGAAGGCGAATTGGGCGTGTTGCAGGTCGAAAAGAAGATCCGCGGTCGCGTGAAGCGCCAGATGGAAAAGACCCAGCGCGAATATTATCTCAACGAGCAGCTCAAGGCGATCCAGCGCGAACTGGGCAATGGCGAGGGTGAGGAAGGCGATGAACTCGCCGAACTGACCGAGAAGATCGCCAAGACCAAGCTGTCCAAGGAAGCACGGTCGAAGGCCACGGCGGAACTGAAGAAGCTCAAGGGCATGCAGCCCATGTCGGCCGAAGCGACCGTCGTGCGCAATTATCTCGACGTGCTGCTCGGCCTGCCCTGGGGCAAGAAGGGCAAGGTCAAGAATGACCTCAAGAAAGCGCAGGATATCCTCGATGAGGATCATTTCGCGCTGGAGAAGGTCAAGGACCGGATCATCGAATATCTGGCCGTGCAGGCGCGCACCAACAAGCTGAAAGGGCCGATCCTGTGCCTCGTCGGCCCGCCGGGCGTCGGCAAGACCTCGCTTGGCCGCAGCATCGCGAAAGCCACGGGCCGAGAGTTCGTGCGCCAGTCGCTGGGCGGCGTGCGCGACGAGGCTGAAATTCGCGGCCACCGCCGCACCTATATCGGCTCGCTGCCGGGCAAGATCGTCACCAACCTCAAAAAGGCGGGGACGATGAACCCGCTCTTCCTGCTGGATGAGATCGACAAGCTGGGTCAGGATTTCCGGGGCGATCCGGCGTCGGCGCTGCTGGAGGTGCTGGACCCGGAACAGAATAGCAAGTTCCAGGATCATTATCTGGAGATCGACGTCGATCTTTCGGACATCATGTTCGTGACGACCGCCAACTCGCTGAATTTGCCGCAGCCTCTGCTCGACCGCATGGAGATCATCCGGCTGGAAGGCTATACCGAGGACGAGAAAGTCGAGATCGCCCAGCGCCATCTGGTCGCCAAGCAGATCGACGCCCATGGCCTCAAGGGCGACGAGTTCGTGGTGACGGAGGATGCCGTCCGCGACCTCATCCGCTATTATACCCGCGAGGCCGGCGTCCGCACGCTGGAGCGCGAGATTGCGCGCCTCGCCCGCAAGGCGCTGCGCAAGATCCTGGAAGGCGCCTATGACAAGGTCGTCATCACGCCCGACAATCTGGCCGATTATGCCGGTGTGCGGAAATTCCGCCACGGCGTGGGCGAGGAAGAGGATCAGATCGGCGCGGTGACGGGCCTGGCCTGGACCGAGGTTGGCGGCGAGCTGCTGACGATCGAGGCGGTGACCGTACCCGGCAAGGGCATGATCAAGACCACCGGCAAGCTCGGCGAGGTCATGAACGAATCGATCCAGGCGGCTTTTTCCTATGTCCGGGCGCGCTCGCCCGGCTATGGCATCAAGCCCAGCGTCTTCAACCGCAAGGACATCCATATCCATCTGCCCGAAGGCGCAGTGCCCAAAGATGGTCCGTCTGCGGGCATCGGCATGGTGACCTGCATCGTGTCCACGCTGACCGGCATCCCCGTCCACAAGGACGTGGCGATGACCGGCGAGGTCACGTTGCGCGGGCGGGTGCTGCCGATCGGCGGCCTCAAGGAGAAGCTGCTGGCCGCGCTGCGCGGCGGCATCAAGACGGTGCTGATCCCGCAGGAAAACGAGAAAGACCTGGCGGAAATTCCGGCCAACATTCGCGACGGTCTGGAAATCGTGCCGGTCAGCCATGTGGACGAGGTGCTGGCGCGTGCGCTGGCGTCGGTTCCCGAAGCGATCGCCTGGACCGAAGAGGACGACCTCGCCGCCCAGCCGAGCAATGCGCCCGGCCGCGACAGCGATCCCGCGCTTCGGCATTAAGCCAAACCGAAACCGGCGGTTTGCCGTCGGTTTCGGCATATTTCGCGCAGGCGGGCGCAAATTTCGATCGCAGCGAAGGACTTTGTCGCTTTCCCTTTGACAGGCGCAGAAATCCGCGCCTTATTGCGCCGCCTACGCCGCGATTCCTAAATCAACCAACAGCACAAGGGGGTTCCCAAGGCATGAACAAGCAGGATTTGATCAGCGCAGTCGCTGAAAGCAGCGGCCTCAGCAAGAATGACGCGACGAAGGCTGTAGAAGGCGTGTTCGACGCCATCACCGGCGCTCTGAAGAAGGGCGACGAAGTGCGCCTCGTCGGCTTCGGCACCTTCTCGGTTTCGCAGCGCAAGGCTTCGACCGGCCGTAACCCGCGCACCGGCGAAACCATGACCATCAAGGCTTCGGCGCAGCCGAAGTTCAAGGCCGGCAAGGGCCTGAAGGATTCGGTCAACTGACGGATGGGGCGCCTGCCATTGGCGGGCGCCCACCGTTTGACGACCTACCGGCATCGCGGCCGGAAAGTTTTTCAGGAGAGTGATGCGGCGACAGGAAGTTGATCTTCCGCGACGCAGATGCCGAAAGGCGAAGGGGATGAAGAGGCGCCATGCCTTTTCGTCCCCTTCTTTTTGCCCGATCGGCCTCGACCCGCCCGCCTGCCGGCGATAGGAAGGCGGCATGACGGGACGCGCGGGCAGGCACATCTGGATCATTTGCGGGTTCGCGACGCTCTCCGCTTGCGCCGGCGGCGACTATCGTCCGGTGCGCGATACGCCGGTCCGGATCGGCCCGCCCTACAAGGTGCGCGGCGCAACCTATGTCCCGGCGGCGGACCCCGGCTATGACATGCTGGGCTATGCGAGCTGGTATGGTTCGGAATCGGGCAATCGCACCGCCAATGGCGAACGCTTTCGCGCCAAATGGATCACCGCCGCGCACACCAGCCTGCCGCTGCCCAGCTATGTCGAGGTGACCGCGCTCGATACCGGCCGGACCATCCTGGTCCGCGTCAACGATCGCGGCCCCTTCGCCGGGCGCGGGCGGGTGATCGACCTGTCGCGCGGCGCGGCCGAGCAACTGGGCATCCGCGCCCAGGGGCATGCCGCGGTGCGCGTGCGGTTCGTCGATCCGCCGGAAAAGGACAGGGAACGACTGCGCAAGGGGAAGCCCGCGTCGGATCGCCCAAAGGTGCCGGAACGGACGCTCGTCAATCTCCGGGCGCAATTGCAGGCGGCTGTGCCGTCACCATGATTGTGGCGCCATGACCGTGGCGCAGGAGAAGGCGGTGCGCCGCATCGCCTCCAACCATCCGGTCGCCGACGCTATTCTGCGGCGCTGGTCGCAACTGGGCCTGCCCGACGCCTGGCTGTCGGGCAGCCTTCTGGCGCAGGCATGGTGGAACGCCTGTTTCCATCTGCCGCCGCTGCATGGCATCGCCGACGCGGACATCATCTATCATGACGCCGCCGACCTGTCGGAAGCGGGCGAGGCCGCGGCCGCGGCGCATGTGGCGCAATTGTTCGCCGATCTGCCGGTCCGTTTCGACGTCAAGAATCAGGCGCGCGTCCACCTCTGGTATCCCGACCGCTTCGGCATCGCGATTCCACCCTACCGTTCGGCGTTGCAGGCGACCACGACCTATCCGACCACCGTGTCCGCGGTGGCCATCAGCGACGTCGCCCTCTCCGCGCCTTTCGGCCTGGACGATTTTCTGGCGCCCGTCGTGCGGGCCAATGCGACGCTGATCGAGGTCGGTATATGAAGCCAAGACGCAGCGCTGGGCCGCTTGCTGGCCCGATCTGGCGATCCTGCCATGGAGCGCGGCAGTCCGTCATTCGCACCTGCAATGACGGCATAATCGCGATCATCCTGCATCGGGTGCATTTGTCTGCTTGACGGCCGGTAATGGGCCGCATATGTGGCCAACTCTCGCGGGCCGGAAGGCCCTGTGGCGATCGTAGCTCAGTTGGTTAGAGCGCCGGTTTGTGGTACCGGAGGTCGCGGGTTCGGATCCCGTCGATCGCCCCATTTTCTGATTTTCCCCCTGATCCGAGGGGATCGTCTCGCGCCGGGACGGTCATGCCTTTCCTATCATCGGATACGCAAAAGCGGTTCCCACTTGTCCGCGCGATGCTCTATAGCGCCCCCATGACCGATGCGCGCGACAAGGGGCTGACCCTTAATCCCAAATATGACGATCATGGCCTGATCACCGCTGTCGTGACCGACGCGGCCGACGGTGAAGTGCTGATGGTCGCGCATATGAATGCGCAGGCGCTGGCGCTGACGGTCGAAACCGGCCTCGCCCATTTCTGGTCGCGCAGCCGCCAGGCGCTGTGGAAGAAGGGCGAGACGTCCGGCCATATGCTGGAGGTGCGCGACATCCGCATCGATTGCGATCAGGACGCGGTCTGGGTGAAAGCGGTCCCGGCCGGCCCGACCTGCCACACCGGCGCGCGGTCCTGCTTTTTCCGCCGGGTCGGGCCGGATGGCCTGACGCCCGTCGATCTTGCGGCTGATCCGTCCATCGATGCCGCGGGCTAGCCTCGCGCTTCTTCTCCTGCTGGCGGCGTGCCAGCGCGCGCCGACGGCCGCCGACGCCGCCGCATCGGATGCTGGTGGTGCGCCGGCGTCCGGGCTGGAACGGGCCGCTATCGAAAGCGGGGCGATCACCGATACGGGCAAGACGTCGCCCGTCGGCCTCTACCAGCGCAGCCATGAAGCCGGGCGCGATCTGCTCTGCGTCATGCCGGCCAAGGATGCGGCCTTCCGCTTCGGCTTGCAGGCCAATTTCGGCGAGGACCAGAGCTGTCGCGGGCAGGGTATGGCACGCCGCGCGGGCGACAAGCTGATCCTCAGCTTCAAGGGCGGCGACCGCTGCATCGTGGTCGCCCAATATGATGGCGACCAGGTGGCGCTACCGGGCGTGGTCGACATGGCCTGTGCGGACCTGTGCGAGGGACGCGGCACGCTGGAGGGAGTCAGCTTCCCCCGCATCGCCAACGACGCCGCCAGCGCGCTGCGCGCCCGCGACAGCGACGGCAAGGCGCTCTGCGAGGGCTAGCGGCCTTGGAGCGATTTCTAATCCGATGGAATCATCTGATGACTCGGACATCGCGTAAATCCAATAATCTGGAGCGGCTGGTCCGATGCAATCGGACCGCGAACCGCTCTAGTGGCCGATATAACGCCCCGGCCGGTGATTGACGATCAGCACCGCATTGATGGCGGCGGCGGACAGGATCGACAGGCCGAACCGCTCGACGCTCAGGATCGGCAAGGACGCCAGCAGGATCGCGATGTCGCACAGCATCTGGGTACGCCCCGCATTCCAGCCGCGCGACCGTTGCAGGATCAGCGCGACGACCCCGACGCCGCCCACGCCCGCGCCATGGCGGGCGATCGCCAATATGCCGAAGCCGATGATCGACCCGCCGAACAGGGCGGCGAAGAAGGGGCTGATTCGCGCGATGTGCAGCGCCGCCGGCATGGCCAGCCCCACGCCCATGATCGCGACATTGGCGAATAGCGTCTTCAACCCGAACGCCACCCCCATCGCCCGGCCCGCGAAGAGAAAGAAGGGAATGTTGATGAGCAGGAACAGGAGCGCGGGCGACCAGTGGAGCAGATAGGATAGCAGCAGCGCGATCCCCGCCATCCCGCCGGTCACCAGATTGGCGGCCTTCAGCATCATCAGCCCCAGCGCGATGAAGGCGCAGCCGATGGCGATGGCATAGCCGTCCTCGGCCAGGCTGTGGGGGCGGGGAGAAGGGGCGGTGATGGTCATGTGGGCAAGGTTCCTGGGATCATGCCCGGCCATCCTCTTGCCCATTTTTCGGCGTCATATGTGCTTATGCGCTGCTGATAGCGGGACGGCGCGTCCCGTTCAACCGCCGGTATCGACCTGTGCCGGCCCGAAGGCGTCGATCGCCTGGAACAATCGGATCAGCGCCTCGCGCTCCTCCGCACCGATCTCCGGCCGCCACATCTCGAACAGCAGCACGACGCGCGTCTCCGCGCTGCGGTTCCACGCCTCATGCTCGACGCTGTCGTCGAAGATCAGCATTTCGCCCCGGCGCCAGTTGCGCGTCTCCGCGCCGACGCGCAGCGCGCAATCGGGTGGCGTCAGCAGCGGCAGGTGGCAGATCAGCCGGGTGTTGAGCAGGCCATGATGCGGCTGGATATGGGTGCCGGGCTTGAGCAGCGACCATAATGCCATCGGCGATCGGCCTGCGATCACCGGCATGGGCGCCAGCGCCAGTGCCTCCATCACCGCGGGGCAGCGCTGCGCATTTTCCGCGACCGGTGCGCCGCCCTGCCAGAAATAGAGCGCGCCCCAACTGGGATCGTCGCGCAGCGGATTGTTGGGCGCAGGGCGATCGGCGGCGGTCTGGACATAGGGGGCGAAATCCGCCTCCTGCGCGCGCACGGCGTGCAGCTCCGCGACGATCGCATCGGTCATCGCCTCCATCGGCGCGACCCAGTCGAACTCGTCCCGTTCGTAGAAGGCGCGCTGGGGCAGGCCGGGGAAATAGAACATGCTGGGCTGTTGCAGAAACAGGTCGCGCTTGCCCAGCAGCAGGTCGGTGGCGTGGGCGATCCGGGGCAGCGGCGGCAGGTCGGCAATCGCGGCGGTCAGATGATCCTCGAACCGCTGGCTCGACCGGGCGACGCTGGCCTGCGCCTGTTGCAACAGCGGCTGGAGCTGCGGCGGCGCGCCGGTCGCGGCCGCCTGCGCCAGCGCCGCGCGGAACCAGCTTATCGATCCGCGCTCGTCGTCGCGCCGCAGCGCATTCTGCCCCATGGCGAGCAGCGCCGGCAGGTTGCGCATGTCGCTGTCCAGGATGCGCCGCAGCGCCGCCGCTTCGCCATCCAGGTCGCCGCTGCGGTTGCAGGCCTGCGCCAGCAGCATCGCGGGCGGATCGCCCATCTCGCGCAGCGTCGCCAATGCACCATCGGCATCGCCGCGGCGCAGGGCGGCCACCGCCGCCTCCTGCAGTCTCGTCTCTCTCGCCGGATCATTCATGCCACTGCCATATCCGGCGGCGATGCGGCGCGAAAGCGGCTTATTCGGCGGCGGCGGGGATCAGGCCCGGTCCGCGCCGTTCCAGCACGATCGCCAGCAGGAAGACGGCGAGGCCGCCCAGCGCCAGCGCGGCGCCGATCCAGCCCGTCGAAACAAGACCATAGCCTGCCGCGATCGACAGACCGCCCAGCCAGGGACCGATCGCATTGGCGACGTTGAAGGCGCTGTGGTGCAGCGCGGCGGCCAGTGTCTGCGCGTCGCCCGACACGTCCATCAGCCGCGCCTGCAACGGCGTGCCCAGCCCCCCGCCAATGCCGATCAGGAAGACGATCAGGCTGAGCGTCCAGATATTGCCGGCCATCAGCGGGAACAGCGCCAGCGACGCGGCGCTCCATAGCAGCACTCCGATGACGGTGCGGTTGCGCGCCTTGTCCGCCAGCCAGGCCACCGCCAGATTGCCCAGCGTCATGCCGATACCGAAGATCGCCAGGATGAACGGAACATAGGTTTCCGACACATGGGTGACTTCCATCATGGTCGAGGCGACATAGGTATAGACGGCGAACAGGCCGCCGAAACCGATCGCGCCGGTCAGCAGGGTCAGCCATACCTGCCCCTTGCCCAGCGCCGTCAACTCGCGCATTGGGCTGGCCTTTGCGTCGCCCGCGTCGCGCGGGGCGTAGAGCGCCACCAGCGTCATCGTCGCCACGGCCAGCGCCGCCACGACGAAGAAGCCGGAGCGCCAGCCCAGCGCCTGCCCCATCCAGTTGGCGACCGGCACGCCGATCACCGTGGCCACGGTCAGGCCCGACATGACCTTGGCGATCGCCAGCGTGCGCTGTTCGATCGGCACCAGATTGGCGGCCACCAGCGCCGCGACGCCGAAATAGGCGCCATGCGGCACGCCGCTCAGGAACCGGAACAGCAGCATCCAATGATAGCTGGGCGACAGGGCGGACAAGCCGTTGGCGAGCGCGAACATCGCCATCAGGCCGATCAGCAGCGTGCGCCGCGGCAGGCGCGCGCCCAGGGCGGCGATCACCGGCGCGCCCGCCACCACGCCCAGGGCATAGGCGCTGATCGCATGGCCGGCGGTCGGCAGGTCGATGCCCAGATCCCGCGCGAAGAAAGGCAGCAGGCTCATGGCCGCAAATTCGGTGGTCCCGATCGCGAACGCGCCGACCGCCAAGGCGAACAGGACGAGCGCGGGGGGCGCCTTATGGGGAAGCGCGGTCTGGAAAGGGGCGCCCATGGCAAGCTCCATGCTGCAATGCAAAATTATACGGAAGTCGCGCAGATGGGCTTGATGACAGCGCTGGTCAACCCTGCATTCGTATGAGTTTTCTGCACCTGCGTCATCACGCGGTGCAATCGTTGCCGAGCGCGCGCAAGGCGCTCGCGCGCGGCGTCGGATCGTCTATAGGCTTGGCGCATGGACAGAAACGGCGGACAGGATACGGGCAGGGTGGCGCTGATGGGGGCGGGGGCGGTGCTGGCGTCGCTCATCTCGGTCAATTTCGGCGCGGCCTTCGCCAAGACGGTATTTCCGCTCCTCGGTGCGGCGGGCGTCTCGGCGCTGCGCATCAGCCTGGCGGCAGCCCTGCTATGGCTGATCCGACGTCCATGGCGACAGCGCGTGCCCGCGGGCGCGGGCTGGTGGCTGGCCGGCTATGGCGCGACGCTGGGACTGATGAACCTGTGCATCTATCTGGCGTTCGAACGCATACCGCTGGGCGTGGCCATCGCGATCGAGGTGGCGGGGCCGCTGGCGGTCGTGCTGTTCGGGTCGCGGCGGCCGCGCGATTTCTGCTGGCTGGCGGCGGCGGTGGCCGGCCTGCTGCTGTTGCTGCCGCTGCACAGCGACGCCCCGCTCGATCCGGTCGGCGTCGCCTTCGCCTGCGCGGCCGGCCTGTGCTGGGCACTCTATATCGTGGCGGGCAAGCGGGTGTCGGGCGCGGTCGGCGGGGATGCCGTCGCCTGGGGGATGCTGGCCGCGGCGATCCTGGTCCTGCCGCTGGGCGTCGCCCATGCAGGCGCGGCGCTGCTATCGCCCGGCATCCTGCTCGTCGGGCTGGTCATCGCTATCCTGTCGAGCGCCTTGCCCTATTCGCTGGAGATGGAAGCGATGCGGCGCCTGCCCGCCCATGTCTTCGGCCTGCTGGTCAGCGCGTCGCCGGCCGTCGGCGCACTGGCCGGTTTTATCGTGCTGGGCGAGCGGCTGACGCCGCTTCAGTGGATTGCGATCGCGTGCATCATGGCCGCGTCGGCCGGCAGCGCGCTGACCGCGGGCCACAAGCCCGCAATCGAGGATGCGCCGCAATAAGCGGACGGCCTACCCGCTTACCTGGGCCTGGCTGACGTCCAGCATCTTGCCGTCGGTAATCACCACCATGTCGCCAACCTTTGTGACGCCAAAGAGCTTCTTGGCGAATGCGACAGGCACGCCGATGCAGCCATGGGTGCCGCGCCCCCATTGCACGTCGCTGCCGTGGATGAAGACGCCGTCGCTGGTCAGCCGCTGCGCGAAGGGCATGGGCGCATTGTCATAGGTGCGCGAAAAATAGTCGGCCTGTTTCGCCATGATCGGGAAAGCGCCCTTGGGGCTGGGTTTGTCGGTCGCGCCATATAGGATCACTGCCGCGCCGATCTCATAGCCTGCGCGGAACACCGACAGGGTCTGGGCGCGCAGGTCGACGGTGATGATGACCGGGCCGGTCGCCGGCGAGCCCTGTTCGTCCCAGGCATAGTCGCCATGGCGGAACGGCCCGTCGATCTTGAGCACGCGCTTGACCCGCAACGCGCCCGGATCGACCGCCATGCCCTGGTCGCTGCGCCGCTCGATCGGCTTGGCGGGGGCGGGGGCAGGGACGGAGGGAGGGGAGGGTGTAGCGGCGGGCGCGGCCGCCGTTTCGGACGACGCATGGCCTTCCAGCGCCGGCCGATCGATCGATGCGAACACAACCAGGCCGGTCAACGCCACTATCCCGCCGATCGCCAGCTTCGGCCCGACCTGTTTCAGGAAACCCGCCATCTCTATCCTCATGCCTCCATGCCCGGCCAGCATAGGCGCCAAAGGTTAATCCTAGCCTTCCCGCGCCACTTCCGCCGCTGCGATCGCGGTCAGATTGAGGATGCCGCGCGACGTGACGCCGGGCGTCAGCACATGGATCGGCTTGCTCAGGCCCATCAGCATCGGCCCGACCGTGGGCGAACTGGATGACGCCGACAGTGCGGTCAGCGTGATGTTCGCCGCGTCGAGGTTCGGCATGACCAGCAGGTTGGCCGGCCCCTCGAACCGCGAATCCGGGATCAGCCGTTCGCGCAGCGCCTGGCTGAGCGCCGCATCGGCATGCATTTCGCCGTCCACCGCCAGTTCGGGCGCAGCGTCGCGCACGATCTTGAACGCTTTGCGCATCTTGCGCGCGCTGTCGGTGTGCGACGCCCCGAAATTGGAGTGGGACAGCAAGGCCGCGCGCGGCGTCAGCCCGAAATGCTGGATCTCGGTCGCCGCCAGCAGCGTCATTTCGGCGATCTGCTCGGGCGTCGGGTCCGGCACCATATGGGTGTCGGTGATGAACAGCGCGCCTGCGTCCAGGATCAGGCCCGACAGCGCATAGACGCGGCTGTGGCCCGGCGTGCGATCGATGATGCGCAGCACATGCTCGACCTGGCCCCAATATTCGGACCGTCCGCCGACCAGCGCGGCGTCGACCCGTCCGGTCCGCAGCAGCATCGCGGCGGTGATGGTCGGGCGGCGATAGACATGGCGCAATATCTCGTCCGCAGGCACGCCCCGGCGCGACGCGACCGTGCGATAGGCTTCGACCAGTTCGCCCATCACCAGATGGTCGGTCTCCGGATCGATCACCTCGACATCGCGGTCCAGGTCGAAGCTCAGCCCCAGTTCGGGCAGCTTCTGCGCCAGGATACGGCGACGCGCGACGATGGTCGGGCGGACGATGCCTTCGTCCAGCGCATCACGGATGGCGCGCAGCACGCGATCGTCCTCGCCCTCGCCATAGGCGATGCGGCATTCGGTGCCGCGCGCGGCTTCGAACACCGGCAGCATCAACTGGCCCGACCGCGCGCTCTGGCGCGACAGGCTGCGCCGATAGTCTTCCAGGTCCAGCGTCTTCTTCGCGACGCCAGTGTCCATCGCCGCCCGCGCGACTGCGACAGCGATCTCGCCGATCAGGCGCGGATCGAAAGGCGTGGGAATGATATAGTCCGGCCCGAACACCAGCCTGCGCCCGCCATAGGCCTGCGCGACGCTGTCATGCGCGGGCATCCGGGCGAGCGCCGCAATGGCGTCGGCGGCCGCGACCTTCATCGCCTCGTTGATCTGCGTCGCACCGCAATCCAGCGCGCCCCGGAAGATATAGGGGAAGCACAGGACATTGTTGACCTGATTGGGATAGTCTGACCGGCCCGTCGCGATGATCGCGTCCGGCCGCACTTCGCGCGCGGCCTCCGGGCGGATTTCCGGCTCCGGATTGGCGAGCGCGAAGATCAGCGGATTGGGGGCCATCAGCGGCAGCCATTCGGGCTTCAGCACGCCGGGCGCCGACAGGCCCAGGAACAGGTTGGCGCCCGGCAGCACATCGGGCAGGGTGCGCGCATTGGTGGTGCGGGCATAGCGCGCCATATTGGGCAACATGCCTTCACGCCCCGCATGGATGACGCCATCCTTGTCGGTCATGGTGACGTTTTCGATCGGCAGGCCCATCGACACCAGCAGGTCGACGCAGGCCAGCGCCGCTGCACCCGCGCCCGACGTCACCAGCTTCGCGTCGGCCAGCGTCTTGCCCTGCAGCACCAGCGCGTTGCGCACGGCGGCCGCGACGACGATGGCGGTGCCATGCTGGTCGTCATGAAAGACCGGAATGTTCATCCGTTCCTTCAGGCGACGCTCGATCTCGAAGCACTCAGGCGCCTTGATGTCTTCCAGATTGATGCCGCCGAAAGTCGGCTCCATCAGTGCCACCGCTTCGACGAACTTGTCCGCGTCGGTCGTGTCGATTTCGATGTCGAACACGTCGATATCGGCGAATTTCTTGAAGAGGACGGCCTTGCCCTCCATCACCGGCTTCGACGCCAGCGCGCCGATCGCGCCCAGCCCCAGAACCGCCGTGCCGTTGGAGATGACGGCGACCAGATTGCCGCGCGCGGTATAGTCCATCGCCTTGTCGGGATCGGCCGCGATCTCCACGCAGGGCGCGGCGACGCCGGGCGAATAGGCCAGCGCCAGGTCGCGCTGGTTCACCATGCGCTTGGTCGGCTCTATGCGGAGCTTACCGGGCTGGGGATAGCGATGATAGTCGAGGGCGGCGCGGCGGGTGTTATCGTCCATGCGATGCGCCTTAGTGACTGCGTTTCGTCAGGGCAACCCAATGCGGTCCCAGGGCGGCTTCGGGACATAAAGTGTAACAAGAAAATCGATGAACGCGGTGATCGCGGCAGGCGGATTCTGCTGTGGCAGTTGCACGGCGAACAGGCTGACATCGGTCGACCCCTCATAATCCGGCAGGATTTGCCGAACATCGCCGCGGTCGAGCGCGGCGCTGATATCCCATAGCGATCGCAGCGCGATGCCGCCGCCCGCCAACGCCAGTTCGCGCACCAGTTCGCTGCTGTTGGTGCGGACATGGCTGCGCCCCTCGACCGCTACCGGCCCCTTCGGCCCGACCAGTCGCCAGGGCATCTGTCCTTCGGCGGCCAGCAGGCGATGGTTTTTCAGGTCCGCGATCGTCTCCGGCACGTCGAACCGCTCCAGATAGGCGGGCGCGGCGCACAGGATGCGGCGGTTGGCGGCGAGCTGGCGCGCGGTCAGGCCCGGACCAGGATCGGCAGTGATGCGGATGGCGAGGTCCGCGCGGCTCTCGATCAGGTCGCTGAAATCGTCCGACAGGTCGATGCTCAACTCCACCTTCGGATGCGCGTCGATGAAGCGCGGAAGATAGGGCGCCAGATGCATTCGCCCGAAGGATGTCGGCGCGGTGATGCGCAGCGGCCCGCTCGCCACCGCCGACGCACCCGACACGCGCCGCTCCGCCTCGTCCAGCGCTGCCAATATGCCGCGCAGGTCGGCATGGAGCCGCTCGCCCGCCGGCGTCAGCGCCAGCCGCCGCGTGGTGCGATGCACCAGCTTGGCACCCAGCCGCTCCTCCAGCCGCGCCAGCCGCTTGGACATCATCGCGGGCGAGATATGCAGCCGTCGCCCGGCCGCCGCCAGCCCGCCCTCATCCACCACGCATACGAACAGTTCATGATCGGGGTCCATCATATTCGTTCACCAAAGGAATGACTGTCTTCGTATAATAGCGTCTACACGGCATAATGGGAATCGGCTATCGCTATCGCAACAGTCGTCCTTTCCGCCTGCGCGGGAAGGATGAAGGATGGAGCAGGAGAAGACGATGACCGACCGCATGATCGACAAGGCCGGCCTTCAGGTCGCCGAGCCACTGGCCGATTTCATCGACAGCCGCGCGCTGCCCGGCACCGGTATCGCGCCCGACGCCTTCTGGGCGGGCACGGCGGACCTGTTCGCCCGTTTCGCCCCGGAAAACGCGACGCTGCTGCGCAAGCGCGACACGTTGCAGGCGCAGATCGATAGCTGGCATGAGCGGCGCAAGGGGCAGCCGCATGACGCCACCGCCTATCAGGCCTTTCTGCGCGAGATCGGCTATCTGGTCCCCGAACCCGCACCTTTCGCCATCGGTATTGAAAATGTCGATGACGAGGTCGCGCGGCTGGCGGGGCCGCAACTGGTCGTCCCGATCCTCAACGCCCGCTTCCTGCTCAACGCCGCCAATGCGCGCTGGGGCAGCCTCTATGATGCGCTCTACGGCACCGATGCGATACCGGGCGCGGCGGCGGGACAGGGCTATGACGCCGCGCGCGGCGCACAGGTCATCGCCTGGGCCAAGGCCTTTCTGGACGATGCGATCCCGCTGGCGGACGGCAGTTGGGCGGATCTGTCCAGCGACGCCATTATCCTGCGCGATCCGACCCAATATATCGGCGCCAGCGAGAAGGGCCGCCTGTTCCGCCACAATGGTCTGCACATCGAAATCGTCTTCGATGCCACGCATCCGATCGGCGCGACCGATCCGGCAGGCATAGCCGACGTCATTCTGGAATCCGCGCTGACCGCGATCTGCGACCTCGAAGACTCCGTCGCCGCCGTCGACGCGCAGGACAAGGTCGCGGCCTATGCCAACTGGCTGGGCCTGATGCAGGGTGATCTGACCGACACGTTCGAGAAGGGCGGGAGACAAATGACCCGCGCCCTGAACCCCGACCGCGCCTATACCGCGCCGGATGGCAGCAGCTTCACCCTGCCGGGGCGCAGCCTGCTGTTCGTCCGCAATGTCGGCCATCTGATGACCAACCCGGCGGTCCGCCTGCCCGATGGCGACGAAGCGCCCGAAGGCATATTGGACGGCATCGTCACCAGCCTGATCGCGCTCCACGATTTGAAGCGCGACGGCGGCAACAGCCGCGCGGGCAGCGTCTATATCGTCAAGCCCAAGATGCATGGGCCGGAGGAAGCGGCTTTCACCAACCGTCTTTTCGATGCGATCGAGGATCTGCTGGGCATGGCGCGCCACACGATCAAGGTCGGCGTCATGGACGAAGAGCGCCGCACGTCGGCGAACCTTGCCGCCTGTATCGAGGCTGTCCGCGACCGCATCGTCTTCATCAACACCGGCTTCCTCGACCGCACGGGCGATGAAATGCACACGTCGATGCAGGCCGGTCCGATGATCCGCAAGGGCGAAATGAAGAGCAGCGACTGGATCACCGCCTATGAGGATCGCAACGTCCAGATCGGCCTGGCCTGCGGCCTGTCGGGCCGGGCGCAGATCGGCAAGGGCATGTGGGCCGCGCCCGATCGCATGGCCGACATGCTGGAGCAGAAGGCGGGCCATCCGAAGAGCGGGGCCAACACCGCCTGGGTTCCCTCGCCGACCGCCGCCACGCTGCACGCGACCCATTATCACCGCATCGACGTCTTCGCCCGGCAGGACGAACGCAAGGCGGAGGGGATCGCGCCGCTGGACAAGCTGCTGACCATCCCCGTCGCGGTCGGCCGCAATTTCTCGGAAGAGGAGATCGCGCAGGAACTGGACAATAACGCGCAGAGCATCCTCGGCTATGTCGTCCGCTGGATCGACCAGGGCGTCGGCTGCTCCAAAGTGCCCGACATCCACGATATCGGCCTGATGGAGGACCGCGCGACGCTGCGCATTTCCTCGCAGCATATGGCCAACTGGCTGTTGCACGGCGTCTGCACGGCGGAGCAGGTCGATGCTGCGCTGCAACGCATGGCCGACAAGGTCGACGCCCAGAACGCCGGCGATCCGCTCTATCAGCCGATGAGCGGGCGCGAAGCCGAAAGCCTCGCCTATCAGGCCGCCCGCGCGCTGGTGTTCGAGGGTGTCGAACAGCCCAGCGGCTATACCGAACCGCTGCTCCACGCCTTCCGTGCGGAACAGAAGGCCGAGGCGCTGGAAGACGCATAACATTTCCAAACCTGTTGTGGCGGTTCCCATGCTGCGTTACGCCCTCACCGGCGGGCAGCATGGGAGCCATCATGACGATCCTCGTCCACCACCTCAATAACAGCCGATCGCAGCGAATCCTCTGGCTGCTGGAGGAACTGGGCGAACCTTATGAAGTCCGCCGCTATGAGCGCGACCGCAAGACGATGCGCGCGCCCGAAAGCCTGCGCGCCATCCACCCGCTCGGCCGGTCGCCGGTGGTGGAGGTGGACGGCCATCGCCTGATCGAAACCGGCGCGATCATGGAACATCTGGTCGCCCGCGCCGGCAACCGCTTCGGCCCGCCCGCCGATACGGAAAGCGCGATCCGTTATCGCCAATATATGCACTATGCCGAAGGATCGATGATGCCGCCGCTGCTGGCGTTGCTCATCATCGGCAAGCTGGGCCTGCTCGGCCGCCCCGCGCGTCCGACCGTGCAAAAGATGCTGGACGATCATCTCGACTGGATCGAAACCGAACTGGCGAGCCGCCCCTATTTCGCGGGCTACGCCTTCACCGCCGCCGACATGATGATGAGCTTTCCGCTGGAGGCGTCCCGCGCACGCGGCGGCCTCAACGAATCAGGCCCCAACACTCTCCGCTGGCTGACCGCAATGCATGACCGCCCCGCCTATCAGGCCGCTCTCCAGACCGGAGGCAAATATGCCTACGCCTGACCGCCGCACGCTTCTGCGCTATACGGCCGCGACCCTCGCCACCGCCGCGATAAGCCCGCGCCTGTTCGCGCAGGAGCGAGCCGCCGAAGCGCTCGCATCCCTCACCGGCGCCGTGACCCCGATCGGCAAGGCCGAACGCGCCGACCGCCTCGCTCGCGCGCAGAAGATGATGCAGGCGGCGGGCATCGACGCCCTGCTGGTCGAACCGGGCGCCAGCCTTATCTATTTTAGCGGCATCCGCTGGCACCGGTCGGAGCGCCTGACCGCGCTGGTCATTCCGGCCAGCGGCACGCCGCTGGTCGTCTGCCCCTTCTTCGAAAAGCCCTCTATCGACGAATCGCTCGCCATCCCCGCAGAGGTGCGCGTCTGGCAGGAGCATGAAAGCCCCTATGCGCCGATCGCCGACTATCTGACCGCCAAGGGCCTTGCGAAGGGCCGCATCGGCATCGAGGAAACGGTCCGCTATTTCGCGGTCGACGGACTCAAGGCCGCGCTGCCCGACGCAAGCCTTGTGAAAGACCCCGTCACCCGCGCCATTCGCATGCGCAAGACCGCCGCCGAAATCGCCCTGATGCAGACGGCCGCCGACGTCACCATGGCCGCCTATCGCTGGACCTACCGCCAAGTGAAGGCCGGCATGACCCCTGCCGATATCGGCGCGCTGATGAGTGCCGCGACCAAGCAACTGGGCGGGCAGGTGGAGTTCAACCTGATCCTGCTGGGCGAGGCCGCCGCCTATCCGCACGGCTCCGGCAAGCCGCAGGCGGTGCGCGCGGGGGAAGTCGTGCTTATGGACTGCGGCTGCACGGTCGAGGATTATCAGTCCGATATCA
Source organism: Sphingobium sp. 3R8 (assembly GCF_020166615.1). Lineage (NCBI taxonomy): Bacteria > Pseudomonadati > Pseudomonadota > Alphaproteobacteria > Sphingomonadales > Sphingobiaceae > Sphingobium > Sphingobium sp. 3R8. Next base: position 57,723 of record NZ_JAIQXR010000017.1, read on the forward strand.
GCCGCACTTTCGTTTACGGCGCGGCCCCCAGCGCGCAGCAGCGCAAGGTCTGGAATGACGTGTCGCAGGGGCAGAAGATCGCCTTCGCCGCCGCCAAACTGGGCGCGCCCGCCGGCTCGGTCGATGACGCGGTGCGCAGCTATTATGAAAAACAGGGTTATGGCCCCGGCTATGCGCTGCCCGGCCTGTCCCACCGCACCGGCCATGGCATCGGCATGGAAGGGCATGAGCCGGTCAACCTGGTCCATGGCGAAACCACGAAGCTGGACGTTGGCATGTGCTTCTCCAACGAACCGGGCCTGTATCTGCCCGGCACCATGGGCATCCGCATGGAGGATTGCTTCCACATGACCGCGCAGGGACCGGCATGGTTTTCCAAGCCGCCGGTGTCGATCGAACAGCCGATCGGGTAAGCGCCGGACCATGGAGTTGATTGAACTCGATGCGTCCGGCTGGGCAAAGCCGTTGGACTTCTATCTCGCCCTGTTGCCACGACTGGGCGCGCCTGAATGGCATGGTCTTAATCTGGATGCCCTGTACGACAGTTTGCTGGGCGACATTAACGCCGTTGAGCCGCCCTTCGCTGTAACGATAGCAAATATCGACAACCTGCCGGTCGAGATGGCCGACTTCATGGCGCGGGTGGCAACTGTGTTCGCCGATGCCCGACATGACCATGGTGTGGAGGTCACGCTGCAATTGATCTGACGCGGGTTGTGACACCACGACCAAATCCCCCGCTTGTGCGGCGGGCCGCTTCCCACTAAATCGCCCCCATGACCTCGACCAACGACATTCGCCGCTCCTTCCTCGACTATTTCGGGGCCAACGGCCACACCATCGTCCCGTCCGCGCCGCTGGTGCCGCATAACGACCCGACCTTGATGTTCGTCAATGCGGGCATGGTGCCATTCAAGAATGTCTTCACGGGTCTGGAAACGCGCCCCTACAAGACCGCGACGTCGAGCCAGAAATCGGTCCGCGCCGGCGGCAAGCATAATGACCTCGACAATGTCGGCTATACCGCGCGCCATCATACTTTCTTCGAAATGCTGGGCAATTTCAGCTTCGGCGATTATTTCAAGGAACAGGCGATCACCCACGCCTGGACCCTGCTGACCAAGGAATGGGGCCTGCCCGCGGACAAGCTGACCGCGACCGTCTATCACACGGACGACGAGGCGTTCGACCTGTGGAAGAAGATCGCCGGCCTGCCCGAACAGCGCATCATTCGCATCCCGACAAAGGATAATTTCTGGGCGATGGGCGACAGCGGCCCGTGCGGTCCCTGTTCGGAAATCTTCTACGACCATGGCGACCATATCTGGGGCGGCCCTCCCGGTTCGCCGGAGGAAGATGGCGACCGCTTCGTCGAAATCTGGAACCTCGTCTTCATGCAATATGAGCAGGAAGCGAACGAGATCGTCAGCGAACTGCCCAAGCCGTCGATCGACACCGGCATGGGTCTGGAGCGCATCGCCGCCGTCATGCAGGGCGTGCAGAACAATTACGATACGGACACGTTCAAGGCGCTGATCGCGGAGTCCGGCGCGATCACCCGCACCGCGACGGATGGCGAATTTCAGGCAAGCCACCGCGTCATCGCCGATCATCTCCGCTCGACCAGCTTCCTGATTGCAGACGGCGTGCTGCCCGCCAATGAAGGCCGCGGCTATGTCCTGCGCCGCATCATGCGCCGCGCCATGCGCCATGCGCATATCATCGGCGCCAAAGACCCGTTGATGTATCGCCTCGTTTCCAGCCTCGTGTCGGAAATGGGCGGCGCCTATCCCGAACTGGTCCGCGCCCAACCGCTGATCGAGGAAACCCTGCTGCGCGAGGAAACCCGTTTCCGCAAGACGCTGGAAAACGGCCTGCGCCTGCTGGATGAAGCCACCACCGGCCTGGGCGACGGCGCGACGTTGCCGGGCGAAACCGCGTTCAAGCTCTATGACACCTATGGCTTCCCCTATGACCTGACAGAGGATGCGCTGCGCACCCAGGGGTTGTCGGTCGACCGCGCAGGTTTCGACGCCGCCATGGCCGAACAGAAAGCCGCCGCCCGCGCCGCCTGGAAGGGCTCCGGCGAAAAGGCGTCGGACGAAATCTGGTACGACATCTCCGAAACCTTCGGCACGTCCGAGTTCGTCGGCTACGCCTCCACCCAGGGCGAAGGCGAAGTGCAGGCCATCGTCAAGGACGGCGCGCGCGTCGATAGCGCCACCGTCGGCGACACGGTCGCGATCATCACCAACCAGACGCCCTTCTACGGCGAAAGCGGCGGCCAGAATGGCGACGCGGGCACCATCACCTCGCTCGGCGGCCTCTCAGCCGAAGTGGCCGACACGTCCAAGCCGCTCGGCCGTCTCCACGCCCATCAGGCGACGATCACCGCAGGCAGCGTGAAGGTCGGCGACACCGTCCAGTTGACCGTCGATGTCGAGCGCCGCGACCGCATCCGCGCCAACCATAGCGCCACCCATCTGCTGCACGCGGCCCTCCGCAAGGAACTGGGCCAGCATGTGACGCAGAAGGGCAGCATGGTCGCGGCCGAACGTCTGCGCTTCGACTTCTCCCACCCCGAAGCGCTGACCCACGCCCAGATCGCAAAGGTCGAGGCGGATGTGAATGCGCAAATCCGCCATAATGAGGAAGTCACGACCCGCCTCATGACCCCGGACGATGCGATCGGCGCGGGCGCGATGGCGCTGTTCGGCGAGAAATATGGCGACGAAGTCCGCGTGCTTTCCATGGGCCGGGGCGACGAACATCATTATTCGGTCGAACTGTGCGGCGGCACGCATGTCCGCGCGACCGGCGACATCGCTTTGTTCAAGATCGTGTCGGAAAGCGCCGTCTCGTCGGGCGTCCGCCGGATCGAGGCGCTGACCGGCGAAGCCGCGCGCCTCTGGCTGGTGGACCGCGACGACAAGCTGCGCCAGACCGCCAACGCGCTCAAGACTTCGCCCGAGGAAGTGCCCGCCCGCATCGTCGCGCTGGTCGAACAAAGCCGCAAGCTGGAACGGGAACTGGCCGAAGCGAAGAAAGCGCTGGCCCTTGGCGGCGGATCGGGCGCAGCCCCGGCCGGTCCCGAACAGGTCGGCGCTGTCAGCTTCCTGGGCCAGGTCATCGACGGCCTCGACCCCAAGGAACTGCGCGGCATCGTGGACGGCAACAAGAAGACCCTAGGCAGCGGCGTGTCCGCGATCGTCGCGGTGGTCGACGGCCGCGCGACCATCGCGGTCGGCGTCACCGACGACCTGACCGCCAGCATCAGCGCGGTCGATCTCGTCCGCGTCGGCGTCGAAGCGCTGGGTGGCAAGGGCGGCGGCGGGCGTCCCGATATGGCACAGGGCGGCGGCCCGGACGGCGACAAGGCCGCAGCCGCGATCGACGCGGTGAAGGCGGCGCTGGCGAGCGTGCCGGTTTCGTAACGCGACGGTAAGATTTTGCTGTGACATCATGCCTCTGCCTGACAGTGGAGGGATGACATGCGCTTAGTTGTGATCGGGATGGTCGCCATGATGGCGACGTCCGCTACGGCGCAGGTGTCCGCAGCGCCGCCGCCACCACCTATCGCGGTGCCATCTGCGACCCGCGTCCCGCCCCCTGTCTTCTCCCCATCGCCGGGGGATCTGCGCGGGTTGCCCGTGACGTCGATCATGGTCCGTATGATGCTGGGTAAGCGGATTCTGTGGAATGGCCCGCTCAATATCGGGGGAAATGGCGTCGCCCGCATATCTGTTAACGAACCGGTCGACAGGCCGGACGATTGCAATGCATCGCCAGAGAATAGAGCGTATCGGCAGATCGAGCTATCGATAAACAGCCAGACCTACAGGTCTGGCAATATGCCTGAATATAGGCTGTCTGCCCGCTATGTCCGGCCCGGTGAAGGTGCCGACTGTCCCATGGGAACGCGGACCATTGCCATTGACCAAGGCTTTTCGCTCGATGGCAGGAAGAGCTTCTTGTTCGAAGGGGATGGCGGTATGCAGGTGCAGATCATGCTACAATGATAGCATATGGCGCTACGCTCTGGCTTTTTCTCGCCTGATCGGATGAACCAGGTAAGGCGATATTATGCGGATAAAGCGCTGAACCATGTCCCTGGATTTAACCGCGATCATCGATGACATTATCGCCCAGATCGCCATGGCGGAGGATCGCGGTACGGTCGCCAGCTACATCCCCGAACTGGCGAAGATCGATCCTGCGCAGTTCGGCATTGCCATCGCGACAGCCGACGGCCGCCTCCTGACCGGCGGTGACGCCGACACCGGCTTTTCGATCCAGTCCGTGTCGAAAGTCTTCGCCCTGACCCTGGCGCTGGGCAAGGTCGGCGACCAGCTATGGGACCGTGTCGGGCGCGAGCCATCGGGCAATGCCTTCAATTCCATCGTCCAGTTGGAGCAGGAGAAGGGTGTCCCGCGCAATCCCTTCATCAACGCCGGCGCGATCGTCGTCGCCGACGTCAATCTGGGCGGGCACCAGCCGCGCGTCGCCATCGGCGAGATGCTGCGTTTCGTGCGCTATCTGACCGGCGACGACAGCATCGCCATCAACGAGGATGTCGCGGCGTCCGAAACCGCCACCGGCTATCGCAACATGGCGCTCGCCAACTATATGCGCGCCTTCGCCAATGTCCGACATCCGGTCGATCTGGTGCTCGGCACCTATTTCCATCAATGCGCGATCGAGATGAGCTGCCGCCAACTGGCGCTCGCCGGCCGCTATCTGATGCTCGATGGCCGGCATCCCGACGGGGGCAGGGTGGTGTCGCCCAGCCGCGCCCGGCGCATCAACGCGCTGATGCTGACCTGCGGCCATTACGACGCCTCGGGCGATTTCGCCTTTCGGGTCGGCATACCCGGCAAGTCGGGCGTAGGAGGCGGCATTCTCGCCATCGTGCCGGGCCGTGCCTCGATCGCGGTCTGGTCGCCGGGCCTCAACGACAGCGGCAACAGTTGCCTGGGCACCCAGGCGCTGGAGCTATTGGCGCGCCGCACCGGCTGGTCGGTTTTCAGCCCGCCCGAAGAGGGCGATTAGCCTACCTCGTCCGGCCGCAACCGCCGCAGCTTGGGTGCGGTCGCCATCTGCGCCGCCTCCTTGATCCCGACGCGCAGATCCTCGCGGGTCTGGTGGATCGATGCGATCACCGGCCCCATCGCGACGCCCAGGTCGACCAGCGCCGTCTCGGCCAGTTGCAGCGAGCTTTCCAGCGTCTCGGGCACCGCATCGCTCGCCCCCGCCTTGTAGAGTTGGGCGGCATGATCGGTATCGCGCGCACGGGCGATGATTGGCAGGTCCGGCACCCATCCGCGCACCCGCTTGGTGACGCGCACCGAAAGGACCGGGTCGTCCATCGTCAGGATCAGCGCGCGGGCATGGCCCAGCCGCAGCCGGTCGAGCATCTCCACCCGCGCGACGTCGCCGAACAGGATCGGATAGCCCAGTCGCCGCGCCTCCGCGACCACATCGGGGTCCGATTCGACGACGACGAACCGCTGTTTGTGCGCCTTGAGCAGGTCGCACACCATGCGGCCCACGCGGCCGAAACCGATGACGACCGCTGCCGCCTCGATATGGTCCTCGGTCGCTTCGATCCGCTCCTCGCCCAGCGCCATTTCCAGCCGCCGGGCGACGTCATGGCCGATCCGCGCCAGCAGCGGCGTGATGGTGAGGCCGATGGCGGTCACGATCTGCCAGAAGGCGGCGGTCGATGGCAGGATCAATTGCGCAGCCGCGGCGGTCGACAGCACGATCAGCGTGGTTTCCGACGGGCTGGACATCAGCACCCCGACCTCCAGCGCCACGCCCTTGCGCACGCCCGACAGATAGAGCAGCGCCGACGTCACCAGCGTCTTGGCCAGCACCACGCCCAGCACGGCGAGCAGCAGGCTGGGCCAGTTGGCCAGGATGACGCGGATGTCCAGGCTCATGCCCACGGTGATCAGGAACACGCCCAGCGCCAGCCCCTTGAACGGGGCGGTCATCACCTCGACCTCGCTATGATAGTCGGTTTCGGCGATCAATATCCCGGCGAGCAGCGCGCCGACGATCGGCGACAGCCCAGCGATCGAGGTGGCGAGGCTGGAGACGATCACGACCAGCAGGCTCGCCGCCAGGAACACTTCGGGGCTTTTCGTGCGCGCCGCCTGGCTGAAGATATGGGGCAGGACCAGCCGACCCAGCACCAGCATCACGGCGATGGTGATGCCGCCCTTCATTAGCGTATTGGCCATTTCGCTCCACGCGCCGTCGGGACTTGCGGCTACGGAAGGGGCGAGCGCGCCCAGCATGAAGATGATCGGCACCAGCGCCAGATCCTCGAACAACAGCATGGAGAAGGCGGCGCGTCCGACCGCGCTCTGCGTGCCGACCATCGGCAGCACGACTGCCGTGGAGGACAAAGCCAGTGCGAGGCCCAGGCCGATCGCCCCGGCGGTTGGCTGTCCCAGCAGGTACAGACCCGTCGCGATCAGCAGCGCGCCGCCGATCAATTCGGTCGCACCGACCCCGAAGACCTGCGCGCGCATCGTCCATAATCGCCGGAAACTCAGTTCCAGGCCGATCGAGAAGAGCAATAATATGACGCCCAGTTCGGCGAAAGGCTCGATCGCCGCGCCATTGGATATGGTGACATGGTATAGCCAGGGATATTGGCCGACCAGCGATCCCAGACCCGCCGGTCCGACCGCGAGGCCGACCAGAATGAAGCCGATCACCGGACTGATGCGAAGCCGCGCGAAACCGGGAATGACGAGTCCCGCCGCCCCCAGGATGACGAGGGAGTCGCTGAAACTATTGGGATTGATTGCACCGGCCATGGCGGCATCATTGCGGCAACGGGTCGCAATATCCAGCCTTTTGGTCGAAAAAAGCATATTGTCGATGATGGTGCGGACGGCGGGACTTGAACCCGCATTTCCAGGGGAAGGCGGATTTTAAGTCCGCTGCGTCTACCGATTTCGCCACGTCCGCCCATCATGCCCTTGGGCAGGGCATCCCCTGACGGCTGGCGCGCGATAGGTCAAGCCATGGATCGACAAGATGGATCGACTCAGGCGTCGTCCTTGCCGTTAAGCCGTTCGCGCATTTCCTTGCCCGGCTTGAAATAGGGCACCCGCTTGGCGGATACCGGCACCTGCTCGCCGGTGCGGGGATTGCGCCCGGTGCGCGCATCGCGGGCGCGGGTTGTGAAAGCACCGAATCCGCGCAATTCCACGCGGCCGCCGGTGGAAAGCCGGTCGACAATTTCCCTGAAGAAGAGATCGACGATCTTTTCCACTTCCGGCAGGCTGAGCCCCGGATTTTCCTCGGCCAGCTTCTGGATCAGTTCCGAACGGATCATTGGTTCTCCAGCGCCCCTCTGCCGTGCCCCACGTCCTGCATAGAGGTTCCGCAAGGCGTTGACAATCGGGCAACATCAAGATCGTTACGTTTCCAAAAGGACGATGGCATCACGACATGAAAAAGCCCGCCGGACATGGGTCCGGCGGGCTTTTTCATTTGTCGAAGGACAGGAAGGTTCAGCCTTCGGTCTTCGCCTTGAGCGCTTCGCCCAGGATGTCGCCCAGCGACGCGCCGCTGTCGGACGAACCATATTGTGCGACTGCCTGCTTCTCTTCGGCGATCTGCATCGCCTTGACCGAGAAGGTCGGCTTCTTGGCGCGGTCGAAACCGGTCACCATGGCGTCGAACTTCTGGCCGATCTGGAAGCGTTCCGAACGCTGCTCGTCGCGGTCGCGACCCAGGTCGCTGCGCTTGATGAAGCCGGCGGCACCATCTTCGCCAGCCTGGACTTCCAGGCCGCCGTCGCGGACTTCCAGAACGGTCACGGTGACGATCGCGTTCTTGTTGAGGCCGGCAGCCGCAGCAGCGGTGCCGCCAGCGGCCGGGCCGCCACGCTCAAGCTGCTTCATGCCCAGGCTGATGCGCTCCTTCTCGACGTCGATGTCGAGAACGACGGCCTGAACGGCCTCACCCTTGCGGTGCAGCGCCAGCGCGTCTTCGCCCGAAATGCCCCAGGCGATGTCGGACATGTGGACCATGCCGTCGACGTCGCCGTCCAGGCCGATGAACAGGCCGAACTCGGTCGCATTCTTGACTTCGCCTTCGACGGTCGAACCGATCGGGTGACGCTCGGCGAAGCTGTCCCACGGGTTCGACTGGGCCTGCTTGAGGCCGAGCGAGATGCGGCGCTTTTCGGGATCGACTTCGAGGACCAGAACTTCGACTTCCTGGCTGGTCGATACGATCTTGCCGGGGTGAACGTTCTTCTTGGTCCAGGACATTTCCGACACATGGACCAGACCTTCGATGCCCGGCTCCAGCTCGACGAACGCACCATATTCGGTGATGTTCGTGACGCGGCCCGACAGCTTGGCGCCGATCGGATATTTGGCGGCGGCGCCTTCCCAAGGATCGCTTTCCAGCTGCTTCATGCCGAGCGAGATGCGCTGGGTGTCGCGGTTGATGCGGATGATCTGCACGCGGACGGTGTCGCCGATGTTGATCATCTCGTTGGGGTGGTTGATGCGCTTGTACGACAGATCGGTGACGTGCAGCAGGCCATCGATGCCGCCCAGGTCAACGAACGCACCATAGTCGGTGATGTTCTTGACGACGCCTTCGATGATCTGGCCTTCGGCCAGCGTCTGGATGAGGCCGCTGCGCTGTTCGGCGCGGGTTTCTTCCAGGATGGCGCGACGCGACACGACGATGTTGCCGCGACGACGATCCATCTTCAGGATCTGGAAGGGCTGCGGAATGTCCATCAGCGGGGTGACGTCGCGCACGGGGCGGATATCGACCTGCGAACCGGGCAGGAACGCCACGGCGCCGTCCAGGTCGACGGTGAAGCCACCCTTGACGCGGCCGAAGATGACGCCTTCGACGCGGGCGCTTTCGGTGAACTCGGCTTCCAGCTTGTCCCAGGCGGCTTCGCGGCGAGCGCGGTCGCGCGACAGCATGGCTTCGCCATGGGCGTTTTCGACGCGATCGACATAGACTTCGACTTCGTCGCCGACCTTCAGGTCGGCCTTCTGGCCCGGCGCGGCGAATTCGCGCAGCGGCACGCGGCCTTCGGACTTCAGGCCGACGTCGATGACGGCCAGGTCGTTTTCGATGGCGGTAACGGTGCCCTTGACGACGCGGCCTTCGAAACCGCCGTCTTCGCCACCGAGAGAATCATTGAGAAGCGCGGCGAAATCGTCGCGCGAGGGGAATGCCGTAGAGGCCATGGTTGGTCCTTCACTCATCATTGCTGGCCAATCGGTTGTGTCCGATGGTCTTTGGCCAAAGCATGTTCAGGACCGAATATCCTGAACATATCCCGCGAGTTAGGAGCTTGGGAACGCGCATTCTTGAAAAGCGAAAAGGGCGCCCGGAACAACCGCGCGCCTTGACGGGTCAACTTCTGGAGCGACCTTCAAGCTGGGCGTCCACAAGCGCGATCGCCCGCTGGACGGCCGCGTCTATAGTCAAATCGCTCGTATCTAGCAAGTCTGCGCCTTGCGCGACCTTGAGCGGGGCATGGTCGCGGCTCATGTCGCGCGTGTCGCGGGCCTGGATGTCGGCGATCAGGCTATCCATGTCCGGGTGCCCGCCATGGCTGAGCGCGTCCTTGTAGCGGCGCTCGGCACGCACATGGACGCTGGCCGTCACGAAAATCTTGGCGTCGGCGTCGGGTGCGATGACCGTGCCGATGTCGCGCCCGTCCAGGATGGCGCCGCCCGGCTGGGTCGCGAAATCGCGTTGCCGCTGGACGAGGGCGTCACGTACGCTCTGATGCACCGACACGCGCGAGGCGAGGGAGCCGACCGCTTCGCTGCGCAGCGCCGGATCGGCCAGGATCGCGTCCTCGAATCCGGCGGCGGCCAACGCATCGGCTTCCACATCCGGGTCGCCGCCCGCCTTCAGCACGGACAGGCCGACCGCGCGATAGAGCAGGCCGGTGTCCAGCACGGGCAGGCCGTAATGGCGGCCCAGCGCCTTGGCGATGGTGCCCTTGCCCGATGCGGCGGGTCCGTCGACGGCGATGATCATCGCTTCTTCCCTTTCAGCGCATTGCCCAGCCCCAGCAGGGCGATCGCGGCCCACACGACCTCCAGCGCCATGGACGCCAGATTGAAATGAACGGTCAACGACCAGATAAGCAGCAGTGCGCCGACCAGGTTCATCGCGTTGAAAATGACGAAATTCAGGGTTTTGGCCATATTGCTATAGGCATAGGCGACAACCATCAGCGCGCTGCCCATCAACCCGATGACGTTGGCAAGGTCGAACGTCATGCGATGGCTCCCAATTGGGCCAACAGCGGCACGAAGGTCGGGAAGCTGGTGGCGACCGGGCGCATATCGTCGATGGTCACGCCGTCTTTCGACACCAGTCCGGCAATGGCGAAGCTCATCGCGATCCGATGGTCCAGTTTCGTCGCGATCGGCCCGCCACCAGTCAGAGGCGCACCGCCGCTGCCTTCGATGATGATGCCATCCTCCAGTTCCTCGATGCTCACACCGATCGCCCGCAGCCCGGCCGCCATGGTGGCGATGCGGTCCGATTCCTTGACGCGCAGTTCGTCCAGCCCGCGAAACACGCTGCGCCCCTGCGCCAGCGCGGCGGCGATGAAAGCGACCGGATATTCGTCGATCATGCTGGGCGCGCGCGCCGGGTCCGGCTCGACACCCTTGAGCGCCGACGCCGTGACGATGAGGTCGCCGACCGGCTCGCCGCCGACGTCGCGGGCGTTGATGACCTCGATGTCGCCGCCCATCTCGCGCAGCAGGTCGATGAGGCCGGCGCGCGTCGCATTCAGTCCGACATTGGCGATTGTCACCTGCGATCCGGGCACCAGCAGCGCGGCGACCATGGGGAAGGCGGCGGAGGAGGGGTCGCCGGGCACCACGATCTGCTGCGGCTGCAACTCCGCCTCGCCGACCAAGGTGATGATCCGCGTGCCGTCTGCCTCCACCTCGACGTTCAGTTCGGCGCCGAAGCCCTTGAGCATCCGCTCGCTATGGTCGCGGGTCGGGATCGGCTCGACGACGCGGGTGATGCCAGGCGTGTTGAGGCCGGTGAGCAGGATCGCCGATTTGACCTGCGCCGATGCGACGGGAAGGCGATAGTCGAGCGGTACGGCCGGGCAGGCGCCCTTCATCGTCAGCGGCAGACGGTCGCCGGGGCTGGTCGTGAAGCTCGCCCCCATGCGCGCCAGCGGCTCGGTGACCCGCGCCATCGGGCGCTTGCTCAGGGACGCGTCGCCCACGAACGTCGCCGTCAGGTCATGGCTGGCGAGCAGGCCCATCAGCAGGCGCGTCGATGTGCCGCTATTGCCCATGTCGAGCGCGACGTCAGGCTGGAGCAGTCCGCCCACGCCCACGCCATGAATGTGCCACACGCCATCGGCATCGCGCTCTATGGTCGCGCCCATCGCCCGCATCGCGGCGGCCGTGGACAGCACGTCCTCGCCTTCCAGCAGGCCTTCGACCCGGCTGTGCCCGATGGCCAGGGCCGACAGCATCAGCGATCGGTGGGAAATGCTCTTGTCGCCCGGCACGGTCACGCTGCCCGCCAGCGGCGGCGCGGCGGTGAAGGTCATGGGGGTGGGCTGGTCTTCAATTTGGGTCACGGGGTATCCATTGTCCTGGAACCGAAAAAATGCGCCCGGCTTTTGACAGCGCGGTCCCGCTATGGCAAGGCGCCCGACGTTTCGCGGGCAACGTCTGTTGTGCCGCGTGAATTTCTATTTGAGCATCTAAGAAGGAACAGGCCGGACATGGTGAAGGCTGAATGGGGCACGAAGCGGACCTGCCCGAAATGCGCGACTCGCTTCTACGACCTGGGCAAGGATGATCCGGTAACCTGCATCAATTGCGGCAGCGCCTGGGAACCAGAGCCGGTGCTGAAGTCGAAGCAGCCGCTGCCTTATGAGGAAGCGGCGCCCAAGAAGGTGATCGAGACCGCCGACGGCGAGCTGGAAACGGCCGACGACGATCTGGACATCGACGTCGATGACGATGGCGATTCGCCGGACAATGACGTCGATCTGGGTGGTGACGACGATCTCGGCGTCGATGCGGCGAGCGATGACGACAGCGACGACAATTAACTGAAATTTGTTCTTGCCAAGGAGATTGCCGCCACCTAATGGCAGCGACCTCCGAGGCGCCGGACCCAACGGCGCTTCACTGGTGACGGGGCCTTAGCTCAGCTGGGAGAGCGCCTGCATGGCATGCAGGAGGTCAGCGGTTCGATCCCGCTAGGCTCCACCAATTTTTCGGAACAAGAAAATGTCCGGGGGACATTTTCCCGAAAAATGCCTGAGCGCAAGCGAGGGGCGCCCTATCCTGCGGGAGGGGCGGCGCTTGCAACTTGCCAGGAAATATAGTTGGCCGACGGCATTGCCGGACATGGCCTGACCATATGATTGCGGCCCGGCCGCGCATGATGGGGCCTTAGCTCAGCTGGGAGAGCGCCTGCATGGCATGCAGGAGGTCAGCGGTTCGATCCCGCTAGGCTCCACCAATGTCGTCGAAGAGGAAGCCGTCGGTGAAGATGGTGCCCAGCGGCTTTTCTCCCCATCGCCAAACATGTTCGGGACGCAGGATTTTACGCGTTCATTGCGCTCCAGACTCGCCAAAGCGACGCTTTCCTGCCATTGCTGCGGCATGAAGGACGAATTGGCCATCCAGGCCGCCGAACTGGGCGACGACGACGCGATCCGCGCCATCCTGACGCGCTTGTGCGACGTGACGCATATGGGCTTTGCCGCTGTTGCGCACGTGACCGAAGATCGCTGGATCGCCTGCCAGGTGCTCGACAAGATCGCCTTCGGCCTTGAGCCCGGCGCCGAGTTGGAGGTGCAGATGACGATCTGCAACGAAATCCGCCAGACCGAAAATTATGTGGTCATCGACCATGTCGATGCCGACATCGCCTGGCGGAAGCATCCCGTGCCGATCTTCTATGGCTTCAAAAGCTATGTGTCCTTCCCGGTCATACTGGCGGACGGCAGCTTTTATGGCACGCTCTGCGCGATCGATCCCATGCCGCGGCTGGTGAGCGGGGCCGCGACGATTGCGATTATCGAAGATTGCGTGCGCGACGTGAGCGCTCTCCTGTCAGCCCGCCTCCTGCCGCACCTCATGGCTGCCGGCGCGACGACGGACGCCCCGCGCCCTCAGGCGGGCTGAACAAAGCTGTCCATCACCCGCTTGCGGCCGGCCGTCTCGAAATCGATCTCCAGCTTGTTGCCCTCGATTTCCGCCACGGTGCCATAGCCGAACTTCTGGTGGAATATGCGCAGGCCCACGCGCATGTCGTCGCGACCCTTGTTGCCCAGAGATACGGCCGATGACCGCGCCTCCACGATCCGCACCGGCTCCCGGCTGAACTGGCCGCTCGTCTGCGCGCGCTGCCAGCCCGGACCCCGACCGCTGCCCCGCGCGACATTGGCGAAGGGGTCGTCGCGTTCCGACCAGTTGGCGCGCCACAGCGATGCGCCACCGCTCATGCTGCTTTCCGATTCGACATGTTCGGGCGGCAACTCCCCGACGAAACGCGACGGGATGCTGCTGGTCCACTGGCCATAGATGCGGCGATTGGCGGCATGGATGATGGTGCAGCGCTTGCGTGCGCGCGTGATCGCGACATAGGCGAGCCGGCGCTCCTCCTCCAGACTGTTGAGGCCGCCCTCGTCCAGCGCGCGCTGCGACGGGAAGACGCCTTCCTCCCACCCCACCAGGAATGTAGTGTCATACTCCAGCCCCTTGGCGGCATGGATGGTCATGATCGTGATCTTGGCGGACTCCGCCTGCGCCTCATTGTCCATGACGAGGCTGACATGCTCCAGGAACGCGCCCAGCGTCTCATATTCCTCCATCGCGCGGGCCAGTTCGGACAGATTCTCCAGCCGCCCGGCGCTCTCGGTCGTACGTTCGGCCTGTAGCATCGCGGTGTAGCCGCTCTCGTCCAATATCTGCCGCGCCAGTTCGGCATGGGGCAGTTGCGTCGCCCGGTCGCGCCAGCGCGCCAGATCGCCGATGAAACTGCCCAGCGACCGCCGCGCCTGCGGCGTCAATTCGTCGGTGTCGAGGATGCGCGCCGCCGCCAGCGCCAGCGGTATCCCCTCCGCCCGCGCCAGTCGATGCAATTTCTCCACCGCCTTGTCGCCTAGCCCGCGCTTGGGCACATTGACGATCCGCTCGAACGCCAGATCGTCGGCCGGTTGATTGACGAGGCGCAGATAGGCCAGCGCATCGCGAATTTCCGCGCGCTCGTAAAAGCGAAAGCCGCCGACGATGCGATAGGGCAGGCCGATCTGGATGAAACGGTCCTCGAACTCGCGGGTCTGGTGCTGGGCGCGCACCAGGATCGCGACCTCGTCCAGCGATCCGCCGCTGCGTTCGATCGCCTCTATCTCCTCGCCTACGCGCCGCGCTTCCTCCGGCCCGTCCCATACGCCGACGACCTGCACCTTTTCGCCCACGTCGATATCGGTCCACAATGTCTTGCCCAGGCGGTTGCCATTTTCGGCGATCACCCCTGATGCGGCGCCCAGTATGTGGGGCGTGGAGCGATAATTCTGCTCCAGCCGGATGATGGTCGCGCCGGGAAAATCCTTTTCGAACCGCAGGATATTGGCGACCTCTGCGCCGCGCCATGAATAGATGGACTGGTCGTCGTCGCCGACGCAGCAGATATTCTTGCGCGTCTGGGCCAGCAGCCGCAGCCAGAGATATTGGCTGGAGTTGGTGTCCTGATATTCGTCCACCATGATGTAACGGAAACGTTCCTGATATTGCTCCAGCACGTCGCGATGCTTCTTCAATATCGTCAGAACATGCAGCAGCAAGTCTCCGAAATCACAGGCATTTACCGCACGAAGCCGGGCCTGATAGGCGGCATAGAGCGTCTGCCCCTTGCCATGGGCATAGCCTTCCGCCTCGCCCGCCCCGACATCCTCCGGGGTCCATCCCTTATTCTTCCACTGGTCGATCAGCCCGGCCAGTTGCCGTGCGGGCCAGCGCTTCTCGTCGACCCCCTCCGCCTGGATGAGCTGCTTGAGCAGCCGCAACTGATCGTCGGTATCGAGGATGGTGAAATTGGATTGCAGTCCGACCAATTCGGCATGACGGCGCAGCATCTTCGCCGCGATCGCATGGAAAGTGCCGAGCCAAGGCATCCCCTCTACCGCGTCGCCGATCATCCGCCCGACGCGCGCCCGCATCTCGCGCGCGGCCTTGTTGGTGAAGGTCACGGCCAGGATCTCGGACGGCCAGGCCCGCCGCGTGCCGATCAGATGCGCCAGCCGCGCGGTCAGCGCCGCCGTCTTGCCGGTGCCCGCACCCGCCAGCACCAGCACCGGCCCCTCGGTCGTCAGCACAGCCTCCCGCTGGGGCGGATTGAGCCCGTCGAGATAGGGCGGGTCATTGGGGGAGGGGGTAGGGACTGTCATGGCTGGACAACTAGGCATGGGGTGGATCGGGGGCAAGGGGCGCGCCTCTTGCGGTGACAGGGCTTCTATGAGAACAAAAGGCGAATCATGCAAGGGAGCAAGCCGATGGTGACGGGACGATGCCAATGTGGGGCGATACGCTATGAAGCGACCGGCGAGCCGGCTTATAGCGCCATTTGTCATTGCAGCGACTGCCGCGCCAGCGCCGGCGCGCCGATGGTGGGCTGGGCGCTGTTCCCGGCGGACGCCGTGACGATCACCGGCGATCCGGTCCGCTACCAGTCGTCCGACAATGCGACCCGGCATTTCTGCGGCACCTGCGGCACCGGCCTTTTCTACACCAATCCTGTGGTTTTTCCCGGCGCCATCGATATTCAGAGCGCCACGCTGGACGACGCCGCGACCCTTCCGCCGGAGGGGCATGTGCAGATGGCCGACGCCGTGCCATGGATGGCGACGGCGCACGAACTGCCCAAATATGATCGCTACCCCGACGGCCCCTGACCCCCGACGCCGTTCATCTGGTCGCACCTATGCCACGTTCGGCCGTCATGGCGGAACGGGGATGTCCTGAAGCCGGTTCTTCGTCCGCCCGTCCTAGAAGCGGGCGACCTGCGGGTCGAAGAACATAGGAAAGGATGATCCCGATGAAATCCATCATGCTGGCCGGCGTTGCGATGCTGAGCTTCACCACTTTGGGTGCCGCGGCCGTGGCGCAGGATACGCCCGCGCCCAGCAGCCAGCCGCCCGGTGACGCCATGACGCCGCCGTCCGAACCCGCAGCCCCGGCGACGCCAGCCACGCCCGGCGATGCGGGTATGGCGA
This sequence comes from Sphingobium sp. 3R8, assembly GCF_020166615.1. Taxonomy (NCBI): domain Bacteria; kingdom Pseudomonadati; phylum Pseudomonadota; class Alphaproteobacteria; order Sphingomonadales; family Sphingobiaceae; genus Sphingobium; species Sphingobium sp. 3R8. Next base: position 74,008 of record NZ_JAIQXR010000017.1, read on the forward strand.
CCCCGCCAGCGCCTGCCGCGCCGGCAACTCCCGCCATGCCTGCAACGCCGCCACAGGGCGATCCCAATGCCGGCCAGCCGACCGGCGCCGTGCCGGCGGACCCCGGCATGGTTCCTGCGCCTGCTGGCGTGCCCAAAAACCCGGCCGCTCCGGTCGGCTCTTCCGCCAACCCTGTGACGGTCGGCGGCAACATGACCCCGCCACCGACAGAGGCGAAGGACTATCCGCGCTGTTCCCGCACGGTGCAGGACAGTTGCGTCAATCCGGGCGAGGCCGGGAAGATGCGCAAGCGTCGCTGACCGCCGATGCCGGGACGGGCAGGGCGGCGATCAACGCCGCCAGCCCGGCCCGGTCCCGTGCCGCATCGGCCAGGCTGTATCCGTCGAGCACGGCCATGAAGGCGACAGTGGCTTCCGCCAATATGGCGGTCAGGCCACAAGCCCGGCGGATCGCGCAGTTTGCGCAGTCCGCCATTTTCATGTCCGGCTCGCTATACCGGACCACCGCGCCGATGCGCATCTCTCCGGGGGCCTCCGCCAGCGCGAAGCCTCCGCCGCGCCCGCGCCGGGTGGTAATGAAGCCGCCCTGCGCGAGATGGTGCACCACCTTCATCAGATGGTTGCGCGACAGCCCATAGGCGTCGGCAATCTCTGGAATGGTTGCCCATCCGGTCGGCGCGACGGCGAGGTGGATCAGCACGCGCAACGCATAGTCGGTGTGACGGGTCAATTGCATGGCGTCATCCGATACCGGTGCGGTGTCGCGCTTCAAACATATATTCTATTTACTCCTTTAAAGACGTAAATTAAATACATCTTATCGACTCGACAAAAAGGTCAATCAGATGTCCAACTCGCTGTCTCCGCGCACCATCGCCATCGTCAAATCCACCGGCCCGGCGCTGCGCCAGCACGGCGTGGCGATCACCACCGCCATGTATGCCCGCCTGTTCCAGGATGCCGAAGTGAAGGCGATGTTCGATCAGGCGGCGCAGGATAGCGGCGAGCAGCCCAGGCGGCTGGCTGCGGCGATCCTTGGCTATGCGGAGAATATCGACCGGCTGGAGGCGCTGGGCGGCGCGGTGTCGCGCATGGTGGCGCGCCATGTCGATACCGGCGTGAAGCCCGAACATTATCCCAAGGTCGCGGCTGCGCTGCTCCCCGCCATCCGCGAGGTGCTGGGCGAAGATGTCGCCACCGACGCCGTGCTGGCCGCCTGGGGCGAAGCCTATCAGTTTCTGGCCGACATATTGATCGCGCAGGAGGCTGAAGCCTACGCCGCCTCGGCTTGATTTCAGTCCGTTGGATTCGCGCAAAGTCAGGCAGCGGTCAGGCGCCCTGACGGCGTTTCTCGCCATGCTCGAATCAAGCGGAGGCGGGTCAGGCCCGTTCGTCAGTCTTCCATTCGCAACAGCGTGATCCGCGCCTTGCCGATGTCGCGCACCGTGTCGATGGCGAAGCCCTTGACGACCACATCTTCGCGCCTGTCGGTTTCGATGCTGATCCAACTTGCGGCGTTGGTCCATCCCAGCCGCCCCAGCTTGTCGAGCGCTACCTGGCCTGCGCCGGTGCCATAGGGCGGGTCCATGAAGATGAGGTCGAGCGGCCTGGCCGCGGACCCCAGCGACAGCACGCTGGATGGCCGGATGTCGGGACGGATGCCCAGCCGGTCGCCATTGGCGCGGATGGCGTCCAGCGCCGGCTTGTCCTGCTCGACGAACAGGCAGGACGCCGCGCCGCGCGACAGCGCCTCAAAGCCCAGCGCGCCCGATCCGGCGAAGAAATCGCCTACGGCCAGCCCCTCGAACGATCCCAGCCGGCTGGTGAGCATCGAAAACAGCGCCTCGCGCGTCCGGTCCGCCGTCGGCCGGGTGGCGTCGCCCTTGGGCGCGGTCAGCGGCCGGCCGCGCCATTGGCCCGAAATGATCCTCATGCCCAGATAATCCTTATACCATGGCCTTCAGGCTCTTGCGGAACAGCACCAGATCATGCTGCCGCACCTCCTCGACCGCGCCGACCGGCAGTTCGCCCAGATGGAACGGGCCATAGCTGGTGCGGATCAGCCGGTTGACCTTCAGGTCCAGATGTTCAAGCACGCGGCGGACTTCGCGGTTCTTGCCTTCGGTCAGGGTCATCTCGATCCACTGGTTGCGCCCGGTGCGCCGCTCCAGATTGGCCTCGATCGCGCCATAGCGGATGCCATCGATCTCCAGCCCGTCGAACAGATCCTCCAACTGCTGCTGGCTCACCTCGCCAAAGGCGCGGGCGCGATAGGTGCGCGGCACGCCGGTCGCGGGCAGTTCCATCTCGCGCTTGAAACCGCCATCGGTGGTCATCAGCAGCAGGCCTTCGGTGTTCATGTCCAGCCGGCCGATCGGCATCAGCCGTGGCAGGTCCGGCGGCAGCCGGTCATAGATGGTCGGCCGCCCCGCCGGATCGCGCTCGGTGGTCAGGAAGCCGGTCGGCTTGTGGAACAGGAACAGGCGCATCGGCGCGGGCGCCGCGATCGCCACCTCATCGACGGTCACGCCATGCAGCGATGTCAGCAGCGTCGCGGGCGTATCGATCACCACGCCGTCCCTGGAGACACGGCCTTCTTCGATCATTCGCTCGATCTCCCGGCGGGAAGCAACCCCGGCGCGGGCCAGCAGCTTGGCGATGCGCTGCGGCTCGCCCTTGCCGTCGCTTGCCGCCGCGGCGCGGGCCGGGTGCGGATTGGCGGCATGGACCGGCGCAGCGCCCTTGGCCCGCGGCTTGCGCGGCGGATAGGATTTGGCCGCGCCGAAACGGGACGCATCGCCCCCTGCGCGATCGGGTCGGGCGCGATCGGGCCGGCCCCGATCCGTCCGGGGACGATCAGTCCGTTCGCCTTCGTTGCGGGGGGAGCGCGGCTTGTCGATGGTGTCGCGTGGCCCCGCGCTGCGTGCAGGGCGCGATGGTGCGCCGTCGGTCTTGGCCCGATCGGGGCGAGTCCTGCCACCGCTCGGCCGATCCGCCCGGCTATCGTCCTTCTTCTCGAAACGCGGCTTGGCGTCGCCCCGGCGGCTCTCGCTCCGCCGCCCGTCATCCTGTCGCCCATCCCCCTGTCGCCCATCCCCCTGCCGCGGTGCCGCGCCGCGTCCAGTGGGCGCGCCGGGACGCCCGCCCGATCCGCTCCGGCCGGGGCCGGCGGGACGTTTCGGGCCGCCTGGTCCTGCCCTGCGGGGCGGTCCTGATTTTTTCGGCGGTTCCAAGGGCGGGTTCCTTTTCATGGGCACTGGCACTTCCCATATGGGTGCAAAGCCAGCAACAGGCTGAAATGTGCCGCTCCGGCGCTTGGGCGAGGGGGCTATGCCTCCCAGCAGGCAACCCGGTGCGGGGGCGCGGCGTTTCATCGGGTGCATGGCGGAATCAGGGCGGATCGGCAAATGTTTTTCGGGCTGGTGAAAGAGGGAGGCGCGCACCTGTCGCGCCGTAAGGCGATCCGCACCGTGCTGGTGGTGGAGGATGAGGCGCTGGTCGCCTTCGATAACGAACATGCGCTGGAGCAGGCGGGCTACCGGATAGCGGCGACGGTGGACGATCATGACCATGCGGTGCGGGTCATGGACAGCGGCGGCGTGGACCTGGTGATCGCAGACGTCGCCCTGCATGGCGAGAAGACCGGCATCGACGTTGCCCGTCACGCTGGAGCGCTGGGCCTGCCGGTCCTGTTCGTCACCGCCCGCTGCCCGATGGAGGCGCGCGCTCTGGCGGTGGGCTGCCTCGCCAAGCCCTATGCGCCGCGCGATCTGGTCGCGGCGATCGGCGTCGTCGATGCGCAGTTGCGCGGCGCAAGGCGACCCAAGCTGCCGCCGGGGCTCAGCCTGTTCGCGCCCGCGGGCTGATCGGCGCACAGGACGCTTGCCTGGCGGCGATCAGGCCATATGGTGGCGCGCAATTCGACGCCACCGGGGACGCACGCCAAAATGACCGACGCCATAGAGGGCCGCAGCAGCTGGCTCGACGCCGTGAAACCCTATGTCGAAAAGGCGCCGCTGGCGGCACTGTGCCTGGGCATTTCGTCGGGTTTCCCGTTCGCGATGATCGGAGCCAATCTGGCTTCGCGTCTTGCGCAGGATGGCATCGATAAGAAAAGTGTTACGGCTTTCAGCCTTGTCCTCTTGGCTTATAATCTCAAATGGCTTTGGGCCTGGATGGTGGAGGGCGTCCATATTCCCGTCATCGGCAGGCTGGGCCAGCGCGTATCGTGGATGCTATTGGCTGGCGTACTGGTGATGGCGGCAGTGGCCAACCTCGCCTTCGTCGATCCCTCCGCGGATATCGGCGGAACGGTGCTAGCCGCTGTTCTGCTGGGGATCGCAGGCGCGACATTCGACATCGTCATCGACGGTTATCGCATCGAGATATTGAAGCCCGAGCAATTGGGCATCGGCGCCGGTATGTCGCAATATGGCTGGCGGATCGGCGCAGCGGCGGCAGGGGCGCTGGGTTTGGTAGTCGCTTCGCATTGGAACTGGACGATCGCTTATCTCGTCTGCGCGCTGTTCGCTTTGCCTGCGATGCTGGCTGCGCTGATCGTCGGTGAACCGGAACGGCATCGTGAAATCTCCGCCCGCAAAAAAAATGGTGGCGAATTGGTGCAGGCGGTGATCGGGCCGTTTGTTGATTTCTTCCAGCGCAAAGGCGCGCTACTGGTTCTTCTGTTCATCGTCGTGCACAAGATTGGCGATACGCTAGCGAACCTCACCTTTCGGCTTTTGTTCAACGATCTCGGCTACACCAATGACGAAATCGCTCTCTATGACGTGGGCGTCGGTTTCTGGGCCTTGCTCGGCGGCATCTTCGTTGGCGGCATCCTTTATGCGCGGCTTGGTCTGAAGCGGTCGGTGCTGATCAGCTTGATCCTCATGGCCGTATCCAATGTCAGTTTTGCGGCGCTCGCTGCCGCAGGAAAGAGCAATTGGGGCATGGCCGGGGCGATCGGATTCGAGAATTTCGCCAGTGGGATCGGCGGCGTGGCGGTCGTCGCCTATTTCTCGGCCCTGTGCGACCTGCGTTTCACCGCCGCGCAATATGCGCTGATCTCGGCGGCGGCCAGCATCGTCGGGCGCTTCCTGACCGGCACGACTGCGGGCAGTTTGATCGAGCGGTTCGGCTATGTCGATTTCTACCTGTTCACGACCGTGCTTGCCGTACCGGGCATCCTGCTGTTCTGGCTGATGATGCGGGCCGGCCTGATCGACGCCAGCGTGGGCACCGCCGCGACGGCCGACCCCGGCGATCAGCCCGCCGCGTAGAGGTCCAGCGGCCGGCCCAGGTCGTTATGCGCCTGCGCTACCGCTTGCAGGCAGGTGAGGGCGCCCAGCGCATGATCGTTGCCCAGCAACTCGCTTACCTGCCCAAAGGCGGCATTGGGATCGCGCAGCGCGTCGCCCGTCGCCTGCATCATCAGCGCCTCGTCGGCGGTCATGCGCGCGCAGCAACAGGGGGCGACCAGGATCTTGCGGCTCGACGCGCGGGCCAGTTCCAGCATCATCGCGCGCATCAGCACCAGCGGGCGGCGATAGCTCCGGCCGAACGCGCCTAGCATCGCATTGGCGGCGTGGGCGTCATTGACCCCAGCGGTGGCCATCCGGCGCATCACGAACAGGAAGAGGCGATTGCCATAGCCGCCCGGAATGGGCCGGGGCAGGTCGAGGGGGGAAGTCTCTCCATAAGCCATAGAATCGCGCCTTCTACATAGGTCAGAGGCTCATCCTACGCTATTGCGAGTCAGTCGCAAGTCTATTCAGTCGGGCAATTGCTCGTTCAGTCGCAAAATTTCGCCGGCCAGATAGAGCGAACCGCCGATCAGCAGCTTGGGCGCGTCGTCGCCGGAAGCCGCGCACTCTGCGGCAATTGCAGCGATGGCCTGGCGCGCGTCATCATGGGCGGTGCAACCGATGCCCCATTTGGCGGCGATGGCCGTGAAGCGATCGGCCGGATGATGGTCGTGGCCCGGCACCGGGAGCGCATGGATATGCGCGATCTTGCCCGCGAAGGGGGCGAGGAAGGCGTCCACTTCCTTGTTCGCCAACATGCCGATGACGAGATGGAGCTTGTGCCCCTCCAGCCGGTCTGTGGTGAAGAAGGCGCCGATCGCCTCGCCCGCGCCGGCATTATGCCCGCCATCGAGCCAGGCGGTGGCGTCCTGCGGCAGGGCGTCCAACAATGGCCCCCGGTCCAGTCGCTGCAATCGCGCCGGCCAATGCGCCCAGAGCGGCGCGGCCTTGAGCGCGGCCTCGGACAAGGGCACCGCGTCCTGATGGCGTAGCATGGCGAAAGCGAGCGCGGCATTCTGGACCTGATGCGCCCCGGCCAGGCGCGGCAGTGGCGTTTCCAGCCGCCCCTGTTCGTCGCGATAATGCAGCCGGTCGCGATAGACGGCGGCGTCCCAGGCGTCGCCCTGTCCGATCCAGCGCGTGGGCGCCTTCGCGGCCGCGTCCATGATGACGGGGAAGAGCGATTCGGCGTAGCGCTGCGTCACCAGCGCTGCGCCGGCCTTGGCGATGCCGGCCTTTTCGGCGGCGATCTGGGCCAGCGTGTCGCCGAGAAAGGCCTGATGGTCGATGCCGAGCTGGGCGATGCCGCATACCGCCGGGTCGACGATGACATTGGTCGCGTCGAGCCGGCCGCCCAGGCCCACTTCGATGATGCAGGCGTCCGCAGGATGTTCGGCGAAAGCCAGGAAGGCGGCGGCCGTCGTTACCTCGAAGAAGCTGGCGTTGACGCCTTCCGCGATATCGAGAACCCGTTCAAGATAACGCGCGAGCAGCGCGTCGGAAATGAGCTGGCCCGACACGCGGATGCGTTCGTTGAAGCGCACCAGATGGGGGGAGGTGAAAACATGGACGGTCTTGCCGTCCGCCTCCATCGCGGCGCGCAGGAAGGCGCAAGTCGATCCCTTGCCGTTGGTGCCCGCGACATGGAAGACCGGGGGCAGGGCGCGGTGCGGATCGCCCAGCCGCTCCAGCAGCCGGGTGATGCGTTCCAGCCCCAATATGTCCGCGCCGGGCGAGAGCGACCAGAGCCGGTCGAGTTGCGCCTGCACTTGTGCATCGTCCGAAACCGCATGGTCAGCCATGGCGCGCCCGTTCCCCTTTAGCGCGAGCGCTGGTTCAATCCGCCGCGCGGGGCGTCAGATAGCCGATCACACGCGCCAGCGTGTCGCGCAGTTCGCCGCGATGGACGACCATGTCGATCATGCCATGGTCCAGCAGATATTCGGCGCGCTGGAAGCCTTCGGGCAGTTTTTCGCGGATCGTGCTTTCGATCACGCGCTGGCCCGCGAAGCCGATCAGCGCATTGGGTTCGGACATCTGGATATCGCCCAGCATGGCGTAGCTGGCGGTCACGCCGCCGGTGGTCGGATCGGTCAGCACGACGATATAGGGCAGGCCCGCGGCATGCAGCTTCTGGATCGCCACGGTCGCGCGCGGCATCTGCATCAGGGAGAGAATACCCTCCTGCATCCGTGCGCCGCCAGCGGCGGTGAAGATGACATAGGGGCATTTATGGGCGATCGCATCGTTGACGCCCTGGATGAAGGCCGCGCCCACGCCCATGCCCATGGACCCGCCCATGAAGGCGAAATTTTGTACGCCCATCACCAGCGGCACATCATCGATCGCGCCTCGCGCGTTGATGAGGGCGTCCTGGTCCCCGGTCGCCGCGCGGGCGGCCTTGATCCGGTCGGGATAGCGCTTGCTATCACGGAATTTGAGCGGATCTTCCTGCACCTGCGGCGTGGGCAGCAGGATGAAGCCGGCGTCCAATATCTGTTCGAACCGTTCCGACGGGCCGATGCGGCCATGATGGTCGCACCGCGGGCAGACCGACAGATTCTCTTCCCATTCCTTGATGAAGATCATCTCGTGGCAAGACGGGCATTTGTGCCACAGCGTTTCGGCGGTGCTTTCCTTCTTGGTGAAAGGCAGGGCGTTACGAACGCGGTTGATCCAGCTCATGCGGCGGTCTCCCGAATATGAAGGGCGTCGCGCAGCGTGGCGACAAAGTCCTGGACGAAGGGCGCGGCGGCATCGCCATGCGACCCGATGATATCGACGATGGCGGAGCCGACGACCACGCCGTCGGCGATCCGGCCGATGGCGGCGGCCTGTTCCGGTCCGCGCACGCCGAACCCGACGGCGATCGGCAGCTTGGTGGCGGCCTTCAGCTTGTTGACGGCGATCTCGATATTGGCCTGTGCCGCCGACTGCTTGCCGGTGATACCTGCGACCGAGACATGGTAGAGGAAGCCGCTGGCGCCATCGAGCACTGCGGGCAGGCGCGCCGCGTCGGTCGTGGGGGTGGCGAGGCGGATCAAGTGAACGCCGGCCGCGCGCAGGGCGGGGCCGATCTCGGCATCTTCTTCCGGCGGAATATCGACGCAAATGACGCCATCGACTCCGGCCGCCTTGCACTGTTCGGCGAACCAGTCGGCGCCGCGGATCAGCATCGGATTGGCATAGCCCATCAGCACCAAGGGTGTATCGGGGTGGCGCGCCCGGAAATCGGCGGCGAGGGCGAAGATATGTTTCGTCTTCGTGCCCGACCCCAGGCTGCGCAGGTTCGCCAGTTCGATCGCCGGGCCATCGGCCATCGGGTCGGTGAAGGGCATGCCCAGCTCGATGATGTCAGCCCCCCCTGCGACCAGCGCGTCGAGGATGGCGGGGGTCGCGCCGACGTCGGGATCACCGGCGGTCACGAAGGTGATGAGCGCAGCGCGGCCCTGCGCCTTGCAGGCGGCGAAGCGGGTGGATAGGCGATCCATAGTCACATCTCCACTCCCAGCGCATCGGCGACGGTGAAGATATCCTTGTCCCCCCGGCCGGAAAGGTTGACGACGATAATCTTGTCCGCGTCCAGCGTCGGCGCGACCTGCTCGGCGGCCGCAACGGCGTGGGCGGATTCGAGCGCGGGGATGATGCCTTCCAGCTTGCTGAGCGTCTGGAAACTGGTCAGCGCCTCGTCATCTCTGATAGGCATATATTTCACTCGGCCGATCTCATGCAACCAGCTATGCTCAGGCCCGATGCCGGGATAGTCTAGACCAGCGGAAATGCTGTGCGCTTCGGTGATTTGGCCGTCCTCGTCCTGGAGCAGATAGGTGCGGTTGCCGTGCAATATGCCCGACGCGCCCCCGGCCAGCGAGGCGGCATGTTTCTTGTCCAGCCCTTCGCCGGCCGCTTCCACGCCGATCATTGCGACGTCGGGATCGTCCAGGAACGGATGGAACAGTCCGATCGCGTTGGAACCGCCGCCGACCGGCGCGATCAGCAGGTCGGGCAGGCGACCTTCGGCCTCCATGATCTGCGCGCGCGTTTCCTTGCCGATGATCGACTGGAAGTCGCGCACCAGTTCGGGATAGGGGTGCGGACCCGCGGCCGTGCCGATGATGTAGAAGGTGTCATGGACGTTCGACACCCAGTAGCGCAGGGCGTCGTTCATCGAATCCTTGAGCGTGGACGACCCCGAATGGACCGGGATGACTTCCGCGCCCAGCAGCTTCATGCGGAAGACGTTGGGCTTCTGCCGCTCGACGTCCTTGGCGCCCATGAAGATCTTGCATTCCATGCCGAACAGGGCGGCGACGGTCGCGGTGGCGACGCCATGCTGGCCCGCGCCGGTTTCGGCTATGACCTTCTTCTTGCCCATGCGGCGGGCAAGCAGCGCTTGGCCGATGCAATTGTTGATCTTGTGCGCGCCGGTATGGTTCAGCTCTTCGCGCTTCAGGTAGATTTTCGCGCCCCTCTTTTCTCCATTTGGGCCCGGTTGCGCCTTGGCGCGCAGCGCCTCGGTCAGCCGCTCGGCATAATAGAGCGGATTTGGGCGGCCGACATAGGAGCGCAGCAGTTCGGCGAACTCGGCGTCGAAGGCGGGATCGGCCTTGGCGGTCTTATAGACCTTTTCCAGTTCCAGGATCAGCGGCATCAGCGTTTCGGCGACGTAGCGGCCGCCGAACGCACCGAAATGGCCGCTGGCGTCGGGCTGCGATCGCAGGCTGTTGGGCAAGGATAGGGTGTCAGTCATGATGTCGGTCTTTCCGGGACAGATGGAGCGTTCGCTTCGGTTCTGAGAGAAGCGATCAGCGCCATCGTCCTTCGATGCGCATGGCAGGGGCGTTCAGCGTCAACATGGCTGAACCGCTTTGCAGAAGGCCATGATCTTGTCCACACTCTTGATGCCGGGCGCGCTTTCGACGCCGGACGAAATGTCGATCAGCGGCGCGCCGGTAATGCGGATCGCCTCCAGGACATTGTCGATCCCAAGCCCGCCCGAAAGCCCCCATGGCGCCGGGACGGCCAGGCCGCGCAGCAGCGTCCAGTCGAAACGCAGGCCCATGCCGCCGGGCAGGGCCGCGCCGTCGGGCGTCTTGGCGTCGAACAACAGTCGGTCGGCGGCACCGGCATAGGCGCTGGCACCGTCGATATCGGCGCGGGTCTTGACCGCTATCGCTTTCCACACCGGCAGGCCGAACCGCTGGCGGATGGCGGCGACGCGCTGCGGGCTTTCCTTGCCATGCAGTTGCAGCGCGGTGATCGCGCCGGTGCCGACCAATTCGCCCAGCATCTCGTCAGTCGGATCGACGACGACCGCGACCTTTTCGATATGGGCGGGGGCGTGGGCGGCGAGGCCGCGAATCTGCTCGGCCTCCACATGGCGCGGACTTTTGGCAAAATGGACGAAGCCGACATGGCTCGCCCCGGCGCTGACTGCCGCGCCCACCGTTTCGGGCGTGGACAGGCCGCAAATCTTGATCGCGAGTCGGGACATGGAGCGGGCTTTAGCGGGGATAGGCCGCCAAGTCACATGTCCGGCTGGAGCGATGGCGGCAGCGGCGTAGCGTCCTGGGTCAGGTCCATGTCATGCAGGCCCAGCCACTGGTCGGCTTGGGCGATGCAGGCGTCCCCCAAAAAACGATCGAGGACGGCGACGATCTCGGCATCGCTCATCGTCGCAGGGTCGAGCGGGGGATGCCAGTGGAGGTCGAAATGCGGGCCGCTGGTGCGCAGCAGGTAGAAGGGCAGGAAGCGTGCGCCGACCTTGCGTGCCAGACGCAGCGCGATCGACAGGTTGCCCGACGGCTCGATCGGCCGGCCGAAGGTGGGGAACCAGACCTGCCGATCGCGCCGTTCGTCGGCCAGGATATAGAGCGTCGCCCGGTCCTTCTGGGTCAAATGCTTGAGCACGCCCCGCGCCGCGCCGCCGCCGCCGATCGCCTCGCCCATGTAGCTGGAGCGCGCCTTCTTGAGCTGGGCGGCGATTTTGGGATCTTCGGGGTCTTCATAGACGCCCAGGCCCGGACGGTCGGTCGACCATTTGATATAGGCGGCGAGCAGATCCCAATTGCCGAGATGACAGGTGAAGGCCACCATCGGGCCGGGACCGTCCAGCACCGCCTTATAGCCCGGCTGATCGACCACGGTCACATGGGCGTCGTTCACCAGCCGGTCGATATTGGCGAGTTCGGCCATGGTGCGGCCGATGTTCGTCCAGCGTCGCGTCAATATCGCCTCGCGGTCCGCTTCGGGCAGGTCGGGACGCAGCAGGGCCAGGTTGGCGCGCGCGCGCACATCGCGCAGTTTCATGGTGCGCCGCGCGACATGGGCCGACAGCCAGCCGCCGAGCCAGGACGCGACCGGCGCGGGCAGGGTGCGCATCAGGAAGAAGAGAAAGGGGTTGGAGAGCATCGACCAAGCGTCATACAGCAGCGGACATGACGGTAAAGAGGGCGTAGGCGCTTGTGATGATGCTGTGGGTCTGGTTCGGATTGCAGGCGCTGACCGTGCTGGGCGTCGCCAATTATTGGCGGAACCTGCCGAAGGACCGGCAGGAGGAAGCGCCTGCGGATGTCGTGCTTATCCTGAGCGTCCGCGATGACTGGGATGGCGGGCCGGACCTGATCGCCCGGCTGAAGGCGCAGAACGCGCCGTTCCGCTTGCTGCTGGCGACATCGGGTAACTGCGCTGCCGCCAATGCGCTGGCGGCGCGGGAAGGCGATTGGGCGCAGGTGGTTGCGGCCGGGGTGGCGCAGGATGAGGGCCAGAAGGTCCATAAGCTGCGCGCGGCGCTGCGGGCGTTGCGGCCGGATGATCGCTATCTGGTCTTCATCGACGCCGACATAGAGCCGCCGGCGCGGCTGGTCGGGCGGCTGCTCTTCCCTCTGGTGCGGGGCAAGGCGGATATCGCGACGGGCTATCGGATGCTGTTGCCGGAGGGCAGCGGCCTGGCAGCGCTGGTCGGCGCGGTGGAGATGCAGTTGGCGACGCTGCCCCGTTTCGCCAGCGCGACCATGCCCTGGGGCGGGGCGATGGCGATGACGCGGGCGGTCGCGGATCGGCTCGACCTCGGCCGGGCGCTGGCGGGGCGGCTGTCGGACGATATGACGATCGGGCTGGCCGGATGGCGCGCCAAGCTGCGGCTGCGGCCGGTGCGTGATCTGTTGGTGGCCAGTCCGCTGGATGGGAAGGCTGCCGATCTGCTGGGCTTTGGCGTGCGCCAATATCGGCATGTCGTCACCAACAGCGCTGGCATGTGGGCGCTCGCGACCGGCGCTGTTGCGATCCAGTCGACGGCGTGGGGCTGGGCTTTGATTTGGGGCGGCTGGCCGGCAGTGGCGATCGGCTATGGCGCGGCCTGGGGCCGGGCGCTGGCGCGGCGGCGTATCATCACGTCGGTGCTGGAACAGGGGCAGGTAGCGAAAGCGCAGCGATCGCTGGTATGGGATATCATCGCTCCGTTTGCTGTCATATGGGCGCATCTAGCTGTGCAGGGGATGGCGGTGACGTCCAGCCATATCCGGTGGGGGGGCTGGGACTATCGGGTCCGGCGTGGCCAGGTGGTGAAGATGGAGCGTTGCGGCTAACTTCGCACATTTCCCGTCGATATTGAAATATCGCTACAACAATTGGAAATTTCCTGTCGCAGACCAGTGGGATGAGCAGGGGTTTTACGATATTTGCCGGCAGTAGGACAGCCGAGCGAAAACAATCCGGCCAGAATGTTTCGTTGCTTAAAATCCCGCCGGAAACTGATGCCGCCCGTCGTCGCCGATGCGCAGCACGACCTTGCCCGCGACCGCGCTGATCGGCAGATCGCCATAAAGATGCGGGAAGAGCGCACCACAGCGCGACTCCTCCCATCTGATCGCATCGCCGAAGGGGGCGAGGTCGATCATGAGCATGACCAGCCGATCCTGCCCGGCAAAATGCCTGGCCACCGTTTCGGCCGCCTGATCGCGGGTCGACATATGGATATAACCGTCCGTCAGATCGATCGGCGCGCCTTTGAACACGCCATCGGCCTTGAACTGGTCATATTGCTCCGCCGTCAGCACCTTGTAAGCGAACAGGTCGCTCATGCCTCCGGGGTCGTCTCGGTCGATTCGGCGTCTTCGCTTTCCTCGATCTTGGCGGCGCTCACGACATGTTCGTCCTTGGCCACATCGAACAGCCGCACGCCCGCCGAATTGCGTCCAATGACGCGCAGGCTGTCGAGGCCCATGCGGATCAGCTTCGCCTGATCGGTGACGAGCATCAACTGGTTGGCCTGCGTGGCGGCGAAGCTGGCGACGACCGGGCCGTTGCGGCCGATATTGTCGATGTTTGTGATGCCCTGACCGCCGCGGCCGGTGCGGCGGTAATCATAGGCGGACGACAATTTTCCATAGCCATTGGAGCAGACGGTCAGGATGAACTGCTCCCGCTCCTTCATCAGGGCGAACATCGCCTGATCGCCCATTTCGCCATCCTTTTCCGGCTTCCAGGGCGCGAAACGGAGATATTCCTCGCGCTGTTCCTGATTGGCGCCGGAGCGATGGAGAATGGAGAGCGAGATCACCTCGTCGTCATTCTTCAGCGTCATGCCGCGCACGCCGGTCGAGGTGCGGCTCTGGAATTCGCGCACGTCGGTCGCGGCGAAGCGGATCGCCTTGCCCTGGCGCGTGGCGAGCAGCACGTCGTCCTCTTCGGTCAGCAGCGCGACGCCGATCAGCCGATCGTCGCTGCCTTCGTCGAAGCGCATGGCCAGCTTGCCGTTGCTTGGCACATTGGCGAAGGCGTCCATGCTGTTGCGGCGTACCGTCCCGTTCGCCGTCGCGAACATGACGTGCAGATCCTTCCAGCTATCCTCATCCTCGGGCAGCGGCAGAACGGTGCGGATGGTTTCGCCCGGACCCAGCGGCAGCAGGTTGACCATCGGTCGTCCGCGCGTCGCCGGGCCGCCTTCGGGCAGGCGCCACACCTTCATGCGATAGACCTTGCCCGCGGTAGAGAAGAACAACACCGGCGTATGGGTCGACGTCACGAACAATTCGGTGACGGCATCCTCATCCTTGGTCGCCATGCCCGACCGGCCCTTGCCGCCGCGCGCCTGGGCGCGGAAGCTTTCGAGCGGGGTGCGCTTGATATAGCCCTGCACCGTGACGGTGACGACCATCTCCTCGCGCTCGATCAGATCTTCGTCCTCGATGCCGTCGGCGGCGGCGGTGATTTCGGACAGGCGCGGGGTCGCGAATTCCTTTTCGACCGCTTCCAGCTCTTCGCGCATGACGGCATAGAGCTTCACCCGATCGCCCAATATGGCGAGATATTCGGCGATGGCTTCGGCCAGTTCGGCCAATTCCTTGCCGATTTCGTCGCGGCCCAGAGCGGTAAGACGATGCAGGCGCAGGTCCAGGATCGCGCGGACCTGAATGTCGCTCAACTTGTAGACGTCGCCATGGACATCGGTTTCGATCGCTTCGACCAGGCGCAGATAGGGCGCGATCTCGCCGATCGGCCATTCGCGCGCCAGCAGCCTTTCGCGGGCTTCGGCGGGACTGGACGACCCGCGGATGATCTTGACCATCTCATCGAGATTGCTGACCGCGACGACCAGACCCAGCAAGATATGCGCCCGGTCGCGCGCCTTGTTCAGCTCGAACTTGGTGCGGCGGGTAATGACCTCTTCACGGAACTTGACGAAGGCTTCGATGATCTCGCGCAGGCCCAGCAATTCGGGGCGGCCGCCACGGATGGCCAGCATATTGGCGGGGAAGCTCGATTGTGCGGGCGTGTTGCGCCACAGCTGGTTCAGCACGACTTCGGGCGTTGCGTCGCGCTTCAGGTCCATGACGATCCGCACGCCTTCACGGCTGGATTCGTCGCGAATGTCGCTGATGCCCTCGATCCGCTTGTCCTTGGCGGCTTCGGCGATCTTTTCGACCAGGCCGTTCTTGCCGACCTGATAGGGGATGGCGGTCAGCACGATCGACTGGCGATCGCCGCGCCCTTCCTCGACCACATGGCGCGAGCGCATCATGATGGAGCCGCGGCCGGTATGATAGGCGCTGCGCGCGCCCGACTGGCCCAGGATCAGCGGCGCGGTGGGGAAATCGGGACCGGGGACGATGGCGATCAGTTCGTCGGTCGTGATGTCGGGATTGTCGATATAGGCGAGGCAGGCGCGCAGCACTTCGCCCAGATTATGCGGCGGGATGTTGGTCGCCATGCCGACCGCGATGCCACCCGCGCCATTGACCAGCAGGTTGGGGAAGCGCGCGGGCAGAACCTGCGGCTCGCTTTCCGATGCATCATAGTTGGGCGTGAAGTCGACCGTGTCCTTGTCGAGATCGTCCAGCAGCGCGGTCGCGACCTTGGCCAGGCGCGCTTCGGTGTAGCGCATGGCCGCCGGCGGATCGGGGTCCATCGAGCCGAAATTGCCCTGACCGTCGATGAGCGGAACCCGCATCGACCAGTCCTGAGTCATGCGCGCCAAAGCGTCGTAGATCGAGCTGTCGCCGTGCGGGTGATATTTACCCATTACCTCACCGACGAGGCGCGCGGACTTGCGATAGGGACGGTTGTAGACGAAGCCCGATTCCTGGGCGGAGAAGAGAATGCGGCGATGCACCGGCTTCAACCCGTCGCGCACATCGGGGAGGGCGCGGGCCACGATGACGGACATGGCATAGTCGAGATAGCTTGCCTTCATCTCGTCTACGATGGAGATGGGGCTGATGTCCGAAGGGTCGGCGAGGACAGTCTCGTCGGTCAATGCGATTCTCTTTTTTCAGGATGGATTCTGTTACTCAACCCCTAGCCGAGCGAAACAAATCTGTCACCCCTCGCGCGCGCACGCGCGCCCGCATGTGCAACCAAGACGGTATGGGGAGGGGATATGTTCGCAAGTGGAACGAAGCGGCTGTATAACGGTTGCAAAATCCGACGATATCGGCTTGTTCAATGGCCGTTCACGCGCCGCCCCCTAATCGGCGCTCAACCGCGAAAGGTCGCCTGTTGTCCCCCAATCAGGCGCGCAAAGGAGATGAGGATCATGCGTTTTGTTACCCCGGTGGCGCTCGTGCTGGCTTTGGCAATGACCGGCGGCGCGATCAGCGCGCCTGCCTTCGCCGCGAAGAAGGAAGAAAAGAAGGCCGGCCCGAAGCTCCATGTTTCGCCCGACGTCATCAAGGCGCTGCAAACCGCGCAGAAGGCCGCTGAAGCGCAGGATTTCGCCGGAGCCAAGGCTGCGCTGGCTGAAGCCGACAGCAAGGCCACATCCAATGACGACAAATATCAGATTGGCGCGATCAAGCTGAACACATCGATCGCCGCCAAGGATACGGCATTGCAGAGCGAGGCGCTGAACCAGATGCTCGACAGCGGCCTGACCCCGCCCGAACAGGCTGGGCAGTTCAACGCGATCGCTGCCGACCAGGCGATGCAGGCGAAGAATTACGACGTCGCGATCCAGCGCGGCCAGGCGGCGCTTGCCGCCGGTTACAAGGGGGAATCGGTGCAGCCCACCATCGCCCAGGCCTATTTCGGCAAGGCCGGCACCGGCAATGGTTCGGTCGAGCCGGCGCGTGGCTTCAACCAGCAGGGTCTGACCGCGCTCAAGGCCGCGGCCGACGCGATGAAGGCGTCGGGGCAGCAGGTTCCGGCCCAATGGTATCAGATCGGCGTCAGCCGTGCGGAGGCGGCCAAGCTGCCCGACGTGACGGAATGGGCGAAGATGGCCTATCAGGCCGAACCCAGCGGCCAGAATCTGCGGACGCTGGTGCGCCTGTTCCAGCGCGCCAACCCCAATATTTCGAACCGCGAAAATCTTGACGTTCTGCGTCTCCTGTCGATTTCCGGCGGCCTGGTCATCGCGGCGGACTATACCGAATATGCCGAAATGGCGTCGAAGACCGGCATCTATGGCGAGGTCAAGTCGGCGATCGACGCCGGCCGGTCCAAGGGCGTGCTGAGCGCGACGCAGGGCGCCGACGTCTATCAGACCGCCGTGCCAAAGATCGCGGGCGACAAGAGCACGCTGGGCGCTGCTGAGGCCGACGCGCAAAAGGCCGCCAACGGCAAGATCGCCGCCGCCACCGGCGACGCCTATCTCGGCTATGGAGACTATGCCAAGGCTGCGGCGATGTTCGAACTGGCCAAGCAGAAGGGCGGCGTGGAAGCGGACGAGATCAACTCGCGCCTCGGCATCGCCAAGGCACTGGGCGGCGACAATGCCGGCGCCAAGGTCGCGTTCGAAGCGGTGCAGGCCGGTTCGCGCAAGCAGATCGCCGGTTTGTGGCTTGCCTATCTGGGCACCAAGGGCGCCTGATTACCCGGTGTGGGCGCGCGGTTGTCGCGCGCCCACAGGTTTCAATGACTATTATTTTGGGGGAGCCGGGGCGGCCCATGCGCATCGATATCAAGATTTCCCGCCTGCCGATGGCGGCGCTGGCGGCGACTGTGGCGATTGTGGCAACCCCGGTGGCGGCAAAGAAGCAGCCGGTCGTGGCTGGTCCGCCGATCGTCATGTCCGACGGTTTCCGTGCCGCAGCCCAGGCTGCCGAAGCCGCCTTGAACGCGCGCGATGGGACGACGGCTGGCGCCCGCATTGCATCGCTCAGTCCCACCAATGATTTTGAATCCTATGTTGCGGCCGGGATGCGCTTTCAGCTTGCGGCGCAACGCCGCGACGTGCAGGCCGAACGCATCGCCCTGACCGACATGTTCAAGACCACGGCTTTGCCGCGCAGCGAGGCGCCGCGGTTGCGCTATGTCGCAGGTTATCTGTCCTACATGGTCGGCAATTATGCGGATGCCACCGCCCAGCTCGATTATGCCAAGACGCTGGGCTATGACGGCATCGACGCGACCATGTTGCGTGCCGACATCGCTCTGCGCCGTAACAAGCCCAAGGAAGCACGCCCCTTCGTGCAGGAAGTGATTGCCCGGCAGAAGGCGTCGGGACAGCCTGTGCCGCTGGCCTGGACCGATCGCGCCATCGCCATGGCCTATCAGGCTGGCGACTGGGCCGAAGTCGGGCAACTTTACCGCGACCGGCTGAACCAGCAGGATGGCAAGGAAGAATGGCGCTCCGCGCTGGTCAACTACCAGTCGGCCGCCGAACTGGAACCGCAATTGCAGCTCGACCTCTATCGCCTGCAGGCGGCCAATGGCGCGATGGCGAGCGAGCGGGACTATCAGGCCTATGCGCAGGCGGCCGAGAAATCAGGCTATTATTCCGAAGCCAAGGCGATCATCGAATCCGGCCGCAAGGCCGGCAAGCTCACGCCGACCCAGAGCGTGACCAGCCAGTTGCTCAAGAGCGTCACGCCCAAGGCTACCAAGGAAATCGCTGCCTTGCCCGCCATGGCGAAGAAGGCGACGACGGCAAGCAATGGCAAGGACGCGCTGGCCGTCGCGGACAGTTATTTCTCGCTGGGACAGTTTCCGCAGGCCGTCGAACAATATCGGCTGGCGCTGACCAAGGGCGGGATCGATGCCGGGCGCGCCAATGCGCGGCTGGGCGTGGCGCTGGCGCGGTCCGGCGACCTGCCCAATGCCCAGGCGACGCTGGCGCAGGTCAGTGGCCCATGGACCGCGATCGCCGGCTTCTGGACGGCCTGGGCGCAGCATCAGGATCGCAAGGCCGGCTGACGCACGCCGGCCTGTTCCGCTGCCCGGTTCAGACGGGCAGGGGGACGCCGGGCTGGTTCTTGGACGTGCGGATGGTCAGCGATGTCTTGACGCTGACCACATTGGGCGCAGGCGTCAGCTTCGACGTCAGGAATTGCTGGAAGCTTTGCAGGTCGCGCGCCACCACTTTCAGGATGAAGTCGATTTCGCCGTTCAGCATGTGGCATTCGCGCACTTCGGGCAGCGATGCGACATGATCCTGGAACGCCTTGAGATCGGCTTCGGCCTGGCTCTTCAGGCTGACCATGGCGAAAACGGTAATGGTATAGCCCAGCATAGCCGGATCGACGACGGCATGGTAGGATTTGATCGCCCCCGCTTCCTCCAGCGCACGTACGCGGCGCAGGCACGGCGGCGCGGTCAGGCCGACTTTGCGGGCCAATTCCACATTGGTCATCCTGCCGTCCTGTTGCAGTTCGCCCAGGATCTGCATGTCGATGTCGTCGATATTGGGGCCGGCCATTATTTCGCTTATTTCCTGTCCTGTTTATGCAAGCCATCATAATAATGTTTCAGGGCAATGCAATTGTCCCACTATGCGACGATCGCTTTCGTTCGCAGCATCGGGGCCTTTTCCTTTCCGCGTTGAGCGCCTATCGATGATCGGGGCCGTATCGGCGCGCTGCGGGGCGCAGGCTTTCAACCCGCATGATTTGGGGATTTTGGTGCGTTTCAACGATCTCATGCAGACAGTGCTGGCGGCGCAAGACCGTAGCGGTCTGGGCGCGGTGACGTTGTGGCGCCAATGTGTCGATCTCCTGGCCCAGCATGATCGGCCGGACCGGATCGCCATGGCGGCGCAGGATCGAGGGGCGCTGCTCGAACGGCTGTCTACTCTCCAGTCACAATTGACCGAAACGCAGCGAATCGCGACCGTGGTGGAACTGGGCGGCCGTCTGCGTTCGCCCAGCCTGGTCGCCTTCTTCGCCAATGACCGGCCCTCGATCGCCGCCGCCGCCGCTGCGCGCGCCCAACTGCCGGAGGCCGCATGGGTCGAACTGCTGCCGCACCTGACGCCCACGGCGCGCGGCGTGCTGCGCGGCCGGCGTGACATAGGTCCGAAGACCCGGCAGGCGCTGGAAGCCTTTGGCGCGTATGATCTGGTGCTGTCTACCGCACGGCCGGACATGGTCGGCGACAGCGACATGATCCTGACGCAGGAGATGCGGGCGGAACCCGATCCGTCGCCGATCGAGCCGAAGGCTTCCGCGACGGTGACGCCGCTGCGTCCGCAGCCAGGCGACGAAAGCCAGATCCGCAATCTGGTCGACCGGATCGCGCGGTTCACCAGCACGCGCAAGCCGCCGGAGGCCGCCAATGCCGACGCCTTCCCCGTCAGGGAGGCCGCGCCCCGCGAGTTCGCGTTCGAAACCGATGCGGAAGGCGTGATCCTGTGGATCGACCAGGGGCCGCGCGCGGCGCTGATCGGCCTGATGCTTGGCGATGTCGCGCTGGAGGGGGGCAGCGGACCCGACGCCTATGTCGCCGGCGCCTTCACGCGTCGCAGCGGATTCCAGAACGGACGCTATACGATCGTCGGCGGGGCGATGGCGGGCGAGTGGCGGCTGTCCGCCACGCCGTTTTTCGATCCGCGCTCCGGGCGTTTCCAGGGCTATCGCGGACAGGCGCGTCGCCCTTTCCTGCATGAAGTCGCCAGCGAACCGAAGCCCGCGGCCATGGCCATCGCCGGGCTTTCGGCGGACTCGCTGCGGCAACTGGTCCACGAATTGCGCACGCCGCTGAACGCCATATTGGGCTTTGCCGAGATCATCGAACAGGAACTGTTCGGCGCTGCCGGCGTCCAGTATCGCGACATGGCGGGCAAGATCGCGGTCGACGCGCGCCACCTGCTCGCCGCGTTCGACGATCTGGATCTGGCGGCGAGGGTCTCGCGTGGCGATGGTGCGACCATGCCCCAGCTGATCGACCCCGCGCTGCTGGTGACGCAGGTCGCAACGCGCTTTGCGGATCAGGGCGCCGTCGGCATCGACATCGCTGTCGCGCCCGGACTGCCGCAGGTGCGGATCGATCCGGTGCAGGGCGAGCGGATGGTGCAGCATCTGCTGCGTACCGCTATTTCGGTTGCGCCGGCGGGTGAGGCCGTCACCGGCGCGTGCTGGTTTCAGCCGGATGGCGCGGCTGGACGGGTGGTATTCGCAGTCGACCGCCCATCCACCCTGATCGGCATGGACGAAGCGCAACTGCTCGACCCGGGCTACGACGCCAGTGGCGACTGGGTCGATGGACCGTTGCTGGGGTTGGGCTTTTCGTTGCGGCTGATCCGCGGGCTGGCCGGCACATGCGGTGGCGGGCTGGCGATCGAGCCGGCGCGGCTGCTGCTGACGATCCCCGCCGTCGCGCTTGCCAGCGATCTGGCAGACCACGCCTGACGGGCCAAGCCCGGAGGGACAGGGAAACCCTATCGCAACCATTGGCCGATAGGGATGTGGCATGATGGCTCAACTTCATGATGGCAATCTGCTCCGGCCGCCACTGGCGCAGGACCTGATTGCGCTCGACCCCGCCTTCGGCACGCGCTTCATCCTGTTCGTCGACACCGAGGAGGAGTTTGACTGGGAGGCGCCGTTCAGCCGCGCCAGCAATCGCGTCACGGCGCTGGCTGGCATGGCGCGTGGTCAGGCCTATTTTGCTGCTGCCGGGGTCAAGCCCATCTATGTCACCGATTATCCGGTGATCGACAGCGATGCCGCCGCCGCGATGATGGGGCAATGGGTGAATGATGGCGCGGCCGATATCGGCGCGCATCTCCATCCCTGGGTGAACCCGCCGCATGTCGAGGATGTGAACGCGGCCAACAGCTATGTCGGTTTTCTTCCCGAAGCGGTCGAGCGCGCCAAGCTGGAGGCGCTGTGCCAGCGTATCGAGGAGCGGTTCGGTCGACGCCCCATCGCCTATCGCGCCGGGCGCTACGGTGTCGGCCCCAACAGCGCGCGCCTGCTGGAGGAGGCGGGTTTCCGGCTCGACAGTTCGGTGCGCAGTCGGTTCGACTATAGTCATCAACATGGTCCGGACTTTCACGGCATGCCGCAAATTCCCTATTGGGCCGGGCCGGGCCGGTCGCTGATCGAACTGCCGTTGTCCACCGCCTTTGCCGGATTGTTGCGCGGGGGCGGCGAGCGTCTGTACCGCGCCGCGCAGGCCATGGGGCCGCTCGCAGGGGCCTTGTCGCGCGCCAGGATGCTGAGTCGCATTCCGCTGACGCCCGAAGGCGTTCCTTTGCATGAGGCGATTGCGGCGATCGACGCGCTGATCGAAGAGGGCGTTCGCGTGCTGAATTTCAGCTTCCATTCGCCGACGCTGGAGCCGGGGCATACGCCTTATGTGCGCGATGAAGGCGATCGGACGGTGTTTTACGGCTGGTGGGACGGCGTACTGGCGCATCTGGCCCGCCGCGGCGTTGCCGCCGCCAGCCTGGATGAACTCATTGCCGCCGTTCCGTGCGCGGACAGGCTTGCCAATCGGCGTGATGCTGCCTAATCGGCAGCGGAGGTGGGGCCTGTAGCTCAATGGTTAGAGCTGGCCGCTCATAACGGCTAGGTTGCGGGTTCGAGTCCTGCCGGGCCCACCAAATTTCATAATCACGATTTTCATTTTAGCTCATTACGCACCCGGCTGCGTCCCATTACCTCACGACATATCGTTCTGGTCCACTCACTCTGGGGCGGCGGCGAGGGACCGGCATTGGCAATGGCCGCATAATGGCTATGACCGCCACTCAAGGGCAGAATGCAGCGTCGCGCGGCGGGGACTGAAAGCCTTCCGATTCTGGCGACAGATGACCTGCCGGGCGCTATCGCCGCGCCGACATTGGAGGCCGTGGGCGATTGCGATGGCATCCGCACGCAGACCGATGCACCGGCTCTGCGGCCCCGGATCGTGAACATCGCCGATCGCGGCCGTCCGGCGGCGCTGGAGCAGCCGGCGCAGTGACGCGGCCCTACAAGAGCGTCATCAATCCCGTAGCGGGATCGATGAAGCCTTCATGGATCATCTTGCCGGCTACATAGAGGATGACGAGAAGACCGATATAGGCGATGGCGCGATAGCGTTCGATGACGCGGGCCAGGAGGTTGGCGGCGATGCCCATCAGTGCGACCGACAGGACCAGCCCGATCACCAGAATGCCGGGATGCTCGCGGGCGGCGCCGGCGACGGCCAGCACATTGTCCAGGCTCATGGAGACGTCGGCGATGGCGACAGCCCAGGCGGCCTGCGCGAAGCCTTTGGGCGCGGCCTTGCCGGCGACGTCATCGCCTTCTTCTGCCGCGCCGCCCGAGCGTAGTTCGCGCCACATCTTCCACGCGACCCAGACGAGCAGCAGGCCACCTGCGAAGACGAGGCCGACCAGTTGCATCAACTGGGTGACCAGCAGGGCGAAGGCGATGCGCAGCACCAATGCGGCGATGACGCCAATCGCGATCACTTTGCGCCGCGATGCGGGCGGAAGGCCGGCTGCCAGCGCGCCGACGACGATGGCGTTGTCGGCCGCGAGCATGATGTCGATCAGCACCACCTGACCGAAGGCGGCGAGCGCGGACGGCGATCCGATATTGGAAAAGTCGGCGACGATATGCTGCCAGATGTCGTTCATGCTGTCTCTTGCCTGTCCAGACGGGCCATTGTCCTGCGCCAGATGAGCACCGGCTTTGTCGGTGCAGTTAGGGACGCAAGCTGTCACCAACCTTTCAGCGGCGATGATGGCGGAAGATCGGGAGCTGGATTTTGGCGTCGCGCCGGGGCTGGCGGGGGAGGGGCAGTGGCAAGCGCCGCCGCGCTTCGGATGTCGGCCGAAGGCGGAAAGGCGACTTGCCGCCGTCGCGGACATGATTGGAGTGTTATGCCCTGGCCTTCATTCCAAGCCAGCGCTCGCCGTTGCTGATGGGGTGCGCTGGCTAGACGGCGACGCTATGCGCTTATTCGAGCCGAAAAAAGGTCGTTCGGTCAACGATAAGTGGAATGAAGTTCGTGCGATATACGGGATGTTTTATTGTGCATCCTGGACGTAAGATAGGCAGGTTCATATCGCGCGGTCCTACCGGAACGTCCCGATCAGCATGTGGAATGGCCGTGGCAGCGATTTCTGAAAATCAAAGAATATCAAAGCGACAAATCGCTTGATTGGTGACCCTACGGGCACCCGGCAGTCATGGCAAGGTATTGATTTAACGTCGGTTCTTGCTTTCGACAAAAGATTGATACCATCACAAGTGCCAACTGCCTATTGGGATTGCGTGGATTTAAATGGGATATGTGGAGAAGAGGTGGCGCTTCATCAGCAGATATGCCGGGAAAACTTGTTCATCGGGCATGGTCGAACTGAGACTGTCCGGTTACTCAGCAGGTAGGCGCTGATAGTTGCCATGCCACTCCCCACCACATGCGGTGCGCGCTTTATTGGCTGAGCGAGCGCGTCGTCGTTTTGCAAGAACTTGTACACAGCCTCTGTATCGTTCGCGGTGCATCGCTGGAAGAACGATAACGCGAAGCATGACGCCAGTGTTACCCTATGATCCGATTTCTTGATGACGATCGAATTCATCTCCTCTACCGTCATGCGGATACAATCGGAGACGAATATGGCCGATGCTCCCAGAGGAGCCTCCGGGAAGAAGCCACGAGTAGCTATTCGGCAGCAAGCCACGCCTCGGGATAAGACTCTTCATTTCCGGGTAGAAACGCGCATAGCGGAAGCACTTGAAGCTGCCGCTGCTGCTGATCAGCGTTCGGTGACTGGAGCGGGCCGGGT
The DNA here is from genome assembly GCF_020166615.1 of Sphingobium sp. 3R8. Lineage (NCBI taxonomy): Bacteria > Pseudomonadati > Pseudomonadota > Alphaproteobacteria > Sphingomonadales > Sphingobiaceae > Sphingobium > Sphingobium sp. 3R8. The sequence continues at coordinate 98,751 of NZ_JAIQXR010000017.1, forward strand.
CGCGGTAGATACCCCGTGCGGTGATCCGGCGCCCCCATCGCCGCTCAATGGTGTCGTCCATACCGATGACCACAGGACCATCGGGCACGAGCCGTTCGACCACAATGCCCAGTAAACGCCTGGCAACGGCACGCGAACTCCAGGGGGCGCGGTTGAGGATCTGGTGATAGGTTGCAAAGTTGGCAGCATCGGCTCGGCCGGTCATACGCAGGCAAGACGTAACGGTCCGTTTGCCCGTGGCCAGCAGGCCGCCCATCACAAGAACAAGTACATGCTCCCAACTGGGAGCCGTAAAGCAAGGGCGCCATGCCTGCAGCCATTGGCGCAGGATCTGGGGGACGGGATCGCCGATAACGGCCTTGTTCTGGTCCAGCATTCCATGCTTCGAATCCTGACTGAAGCACGTTGCAACGCTTAGGCTGTTGCCATGCGGCGAGGTGACTCGAATAGCTGTGACCCGACGGCAGCTATGGATGTACCATGAAAGACGAGGAAATCATTCTGCGCATCGAGACGTTCGACGCGGCCAACGGCGGCGGCGTCGGATGGTATGAGGACAAGGGCGCTTACCATCTCTATCTGCTGGAAACCGAGGCACCGATCGCCCGCCTCAAGCCTGTCGGCACGCGCGACGAAGTCAGGCTCGGCTACTGGTCACACCGGCGAAAATGGGAAGATATCGACGATATGGGCGGATGCGTCCTGCCCCTCGATCAAGCCCTCGACCACATCGCTGAAAACAGCATCTTCTGGACCTGGACCTGACCAAAAACGTACAAAGTCGAGCTGAGGTCATTCGGAATGCCTTGCTTATAACGTCACAGATGCGCGAACATGTGATGAATGAGGGTAGCGGTCCGATCACATCGAACCGCTACATGGGTGCCACATGATCGAGACGGATCCCAATCATCCCCGAAAAAGATCGCGGAAAGCCGTACAAGTGCGACCCGCAGCCTTCGTTGATATTTTTCTGCCAATGACCATTACGATGTCATCGTAGGATTGGATGCCGATGAAATAACAAATTTAGCGCTGAGATATTATCATCAACAAGGGTCAGGTCCAGAATGCGCCTATTGTTCGACTCCGCGCAAATTATGGATGGCCTGCGTGCGATTGGGAACATTGAGAAACCCCCGGTTTGGTGAGCCATAACCCTATCGTCAGCTTGCCAGCATTCTCCGGCTGGCCTCAACCCAATCCTGCCGTAGATCGACGGTTCCTACACCACCCTGCATGACACAACCGGCTACATTTCAGAGAAGGGCCCCGTCGAGCCGCGGACGATGAAGCTGACATTGTGACGTGGCGCCAGGAACGATCGGCCCTGCTTTGCGGCGATGAGCATTTCGACCGCCTCGTAAGCCATTTCTTCAATCGGCTGATGAAGCGTGGTCAGGCTCGGCCATACGGATTTGGCAATCCAACTGTCATCGAACCCTACGACAGACAACATGTCAGGAATTTTGATGTTCAACTGGCCCGCTGCCGCGAAAACGCCTGCCGCCATGTCGTCGTTCGCCGCGAAGATGGCCGTGGGACGGGAAGCGGCCCGCAGCAGTTGCATACCGCCGCCGATGCCGGACTCAAACGTGAAATCGCCCTCGGCAATGGCGACATGCTCGGGCGCTATATCCCGTTGCCGTAGCGCCGAGTAGAAGCCCGCGCGCCGCCATCCACTGGCGCCATGCGTAGGCGGTCCGCTGATGAATCCGAACCGCCGGTGTCCGAGGCTCCAAAGATGCCTGACAGCCTCAGCTGTCGCTTCGCTGTCGTTGGTCGAGACGAACATCGAGCGGTCGGGAAACTTGTCCGGCGCGATGCGGACGTAAGGGATCTGATGCCGTTCGAGCGCGTCCAGCACCTCTCCGCAGTCGGTAGCCGGCGGTGTCACGACCATCCCGTCGATCCGCCGGTGCTCAAGCATGACATTCATGGTCTCGGTGATGTTGCCGCTGCTGGTGCGGACATTTTCGAGAACCAGCTGATAGGCTGCCTTGTGACACGCATTGTAGGCCCCGTCCTGAATCTTCATGGTGTAACTGGGGCTGGGATTGTCGAACAGCACGCCTATCGTGAAAGAGCGTCCTCCGGCGAGCGAGCGGGCAGCCAAATTCGGCTTGTAGCCGAGGCTGTCGATAGCCGCCTCAACCTTGGTCCTGAGTGCGGCGCGCACGTTGGATTCACGGTTGATTACACGGGACACGCTTTTCATGGATACGCCCGCGTGACGCGCAACGTCGGTAATGGTCACCTTACTCATCTCGCCAAATGCCCTTACAGCCTCGATCATCTACACGATTGCCGGATTGAACGTCTCTCAGCTCTTGAAGTCTCACGCGATGAATCTTCCATGCTTTTGCCCCACTACTACAAGCCAAAAAAATGACAGCGCTATCAGCAAACATGGCGCGACAGCGAGGCATTTACCGTTATGGCCTTCGGAAAACGCGGGGAGGCCTCCGATCCGGTTCTGTCATTTGACTGATTGATCGCTCCCGTACGTCCATTGTTTGAAGCGGCGCAGAATGCCGATTGCATCAGCAGCGATCTTTCCTCAATCACCAATTTATCTATCTCGGGTCGCAGGATACCGCCAGCCCGCTGCTCCGGCGCATAGGGACAAGCCGCCTGTCAGTCGCCAGTCCCGGTCCCGACGGCAAGATTTGCTTCACATATCAGCGTCGCATTTCAAAATTGACAGCGCAGTCATGATTTGTAATGTAGAAAAAAACGCAAGGGGAGTTTGCCATGAATGTCGTTCGTCGTTTCGCGTCCGCATCGCACATTGCGCTTGTTGCAAGCGCTACAGTCGCGACCATGCTGGCCGGTGCGCAGGGCGCCGCTGCGCAGGTCAGCCAAGCTCGCGATGCTGCGCCTGCGGCCGACGAGATTGTAGTCACCGCGCAAAAACGCGCCGAACGTCTTCAGGACGTTCCCCTCGCGGTGACGGCCGTGACATCGGACGCGCTGGCGCAGCAGAATATCAACGACACCAGTTCGCTGGTCAGGGCCGTGCCCTCGTTGCAGTTCCAGCCAGGCGCCACCTCCAACGGTTCGGGCTTCCGCATTCGCGGCATCGGATCGCAGCTGTTCAGCCTCGGCGTGGAAGCTTCGGTGTCGGTCGTGGTAGATGGCGTCGTTGCCGCGCGGCAGGCGCAGAGCTTTGCCGATTTCGCCGACATCGAACGCATAGAAGTGCTGCGCGGTCCGCAAGGCACGCTGTTCGGCAAAAATGCGACCGGTGGCGTAATCAACATCATTACCGCGCGGCCGAAGGACAGCTTTGGCGGGTCATTCGACGCCACCGTGGCCGAGATGGACGAATATCGTATCAAGGGCACAATCACCGGCCCGATCGCCGAGACGCTGAATGCCCGTGTCAGCGGCTATTACAATAATGTCGGCGGCTACATCAGGAATCAGGCCAACGGCAAGGATGTCAACAAGTCGGAAGGCTGGGGCCTGCGTGGCAAGCTTGACTGGCAGGCCACGCCCGACCTCAACTTCCTGCTGGCGGCCGATTATCGCAAGAACAAGTCCGATTGCTGTAATCCCGTGCTGGTCAATGTGCGCAATCCCGACACGTTGACATTGATAGCGCCTGTCACCCCGTCGATTTACAATCGCAGGATCAACGAAGACGAAGTGAACAGGAACTATGATCGCCAGTTCCAGACATCGCTGGAGGCGAGCTGGGATCTTGGCGCTGCGACCGTCACGTCGATCACGGCTTACCAGAAGTATAAGAACGTCGCCAATAACCCGACCGACAAGCTTAACAATCCCAACCCGATCTACATCCCAGGCAACGGCGTGTTGGCCCCCGGCCTGACCATCGGCAAGTTCGATCAGAATGGCGGCACCATCGACCTCGATCAATTCTCCCAGGAATTGCGCGTCGCCTCCAATGGCCAGCGCGACCTGGGCTATGTCTTTGGCCTGTTCTATTCGGATGTGTCGGTCGACCGCACATTCCTGCGCGCGGCGATTGCATGTCCGACCGGCGGCGGTGCCATCGGCACGGTCTGCGCCAATCCGGTCACATTCTCATCGTCGCTGGCCGCGCATAACCAGACCGAAAGCATCGCGGGGTTCGGACAGATCGACTGGCGCGTGGTCGGCGGCCTGAAGCTGATCGGCGGCCTGCGCGTGCAGCATGAAAGCACGTCGGTCGACGGCACCCGCACCGCGCCAGCGATTGCCGGCAGCACCGCATTCCCGGGCAATGCGTCCATCAGCGGCAAGCGCAGTGCCAGCGATACGGCGGTGACCGGCAAGGCCGGCGTCCAATATGAATTCAGCCGGAACGCTCAGGTCTACGCCAGCTTCACCCGCGGCTACAAGGGACTGGGATTTAACACCGAGCTGGCGACCAACTTCGCCACGCAGGAAGCGGTCCAGCCTGAACATGTGAACGGATATGAACTAGGCTTCAAGGGCCGCACCGCCGATGGCCTGTTGAGCGTCGCGGTCGCGGGCTTTATCGCCGACTATACCGACCTCCAGGTGTTGGCGAACCGTTCCGATCCGTCGACCGGCCAGATCGCCTTCGTCCAGACCAATGCGGGCAGTTCGCAGACGAAGGGGGTGGAGATCGAGGCCGCGCTTAATCCGGCCGAGGGGCTGTCGGTCAATTTCGGCATGACCTATGCCAAGACCAGGCTGGACGCCGATGGCCTCAGCTGTCCGCTGCAGGTGCAGGCGGCGGCCGCGACCAACATTCTTACCGGCAATTTCCCGGTGAACAGCTGCTATCGCAGGCGGATTGTTGATGCTTCCGGCACCGTGCTGAGCACTTCGGGCCCACTACAGGATGTGCGTGGCGGCGAACTGCCCTTCTCACCCAAGCTGCGGTTGAACGTTTCGCCCCGCTATGAAATGCAACTGAATGACAGCGGCTTGTCGGCCGTGTTCCAGATAGGCCTCAACTATCAGTCCAAGCAGCGGTTCGCGCTGGAACAAGACCCGTTGCTGGCGCAGAAGGGCTATGCGCTCGTCGATACCTCGATCGGGCTCAAGGGGCCGGAAGGCCGCTGGTACGTGACCGGCTATGTCCGTAACCTCTTTGACAAACAGTTCGTCACGTCGATGGCGCACTCCTCGCCGATCTCGACCGCGGCGCTGCCGTTCGACCTGGCGGCGTTCATATCGAAAGAGTCCAACCGCTATTTCGGCGTGAATTTCGGCATGAAATTCTGATCCACGCGGGGCGGGGCGTCCTTCGTGGAGCGCCCCGCCATTTGATGTCCGACGTTTCGGAGGGTAGTCGCGGAGCCATGAGATGCAGATGCTGACCAGTCGCAGACATGTCCTTACCGGTCTGGCGGGCGGCGTAGCGGCGATGGCGGGCGGTCGAACCCATGCCGCTACCGCGCGAATGGCGCAGCCCAACTTCATCGTCATCCTGACCGACGATATGGGCTATGGCGACATCGGACCGATGGGGGGCAAGACCATCGCCACGCCCTATCTCGACAAAATGGCCCGGTCCGGTCGCGTCCTTACCGATTATTACGCTCCCGCCAATACTTGCACGCCGTCGCGCGCGGGTATGCTGACCGGGCGATACGCCATACGCACGGGCCTCAACCGGCCGTTGCTTGCCCGCGATACGGCGGTTCTTCCCCGCAGCGAGACAAGCATCGCCAAGGCGCTGCGCCCTCAATATGCCAGCGCGATGATCGGCAAGTGGCACCTGGGTCATTCCGGGCCGGACTGGTCCCCCCTCAATTATGGCTTCGATCTCTTCTACGGCCTGCCCTACAGTCACGACATCACGCCCCTGTCACTGTGTGAAGATGCAGGGCAGGGGATGCGGACCGTGCCGTTCGTGCATGCCACCCTGCAACAGCAATTTTGCGACCGCGCCGAACGGTTTATCACCGATAATCGCGAACGCCCCTTCTTCCTCAATCTGTCGCTCAGCAGTCCGCATCTGCCCAATTTCCCCGCTTCCTCCTGGGCCGGAAAATCGCATAAAGCCGGTGCCTATGGCGACAGTGTCATGGAAATCGATGCGATCGTGGGGAGGGTGCTCGACTGCCTGTCCCGCAACGGGATCGAACGGCAGTCGCTGGTCCTGTTCACGTCGGACAACGGCCCCTGGTTTGAAGGTTCCCCGGGCGGCCTGCGCGGGCGCAAGGGCGGCAGCGGTTTCGACGGCGCCTATCGCGTGCCCTTCGTTGCCCATATGCCGGGCACAGTTGGCCGAGGGCGCCGCGACGCGATCGCGATGGGCATCGACCTGATGCCGACATTCCTGGCGATGGCAGGTTTATCGCCCCCGCCCGGACTGGCGATGGACGGAAAGGATATTGGCGCCGTGCTGAAAGCCGGCGCGCCAACGCCGCACGATCATCTTATATTGTTCAACCAGGACGATGTGATCGGCATCCGGACACAAAGATGGAAATATGTCGCGGCCGACTATTACGCCGGTACGCTCGCCCTGACCGATATGCGGGGCTATCCGGGGCTGTACGACATGCTCGCCGGCCCGGAAGACTATAGCGTGGCGTCCGTCCACCCCGCGGTGGCGCGCGGGATGCGCGAACTGTTTCTGGCCGAACGCGAACGATTTCGTCCGCTGCGCACCAACCCGACCGATCCCCTGGCCGATCAGGAGCGCCATCATCCGGCCTGGGTTCTGCCCCAGCCCTGGCGAGACTGGCCGCAGTGACATCGTAAGAGAGAGCAGATTTCAGGAGATTATGATGACCGCAAGCAGTTCCCTTCGCAGGCTTGCCCTCGGCACGGCCGCAGCCCTGGCGGTCATCGTGTCGCCCCTGGCAGCCCGGACGAACGGTGTCGCCGCACCCTCCGCCGCTTCCCCCGCAACCCCAACCGGACAGCAGCAGCGTCAGCGCAACGTGATCTTCATCCTGGTGGATGATTTGCGGTTCGATGGTCTGGGCTTCCTGCAACCGGGGGTCAAGACGCCGAATATCGACCGGCTGGCGGCGGGCGGGACCTATTTCCCCAACACCCGCGTCACATCCTCGCTATGCAGCCCCAGCCGTGCGACCATCCTAACCGGCATGACCGCGCGGAACCATGGCGTGGTCGACAATAATCATTCGTCGGAGGAAGGCCTGACCTTCTTCCCCAAATATCTTCAGGGCGCGGGCTATCAGACGGCCTTTTTCGGCAAATGGCACATGGGCAACGACACCGCCGATCCGCGGCCGGGCTTCGACAAATGGTTGAGCTTCAAGGGGCAGGGCAACTATTATCCCAATAGCGGCATATCGGACGAACGCTTTGCCAAAGGTGTGGTCAACATGCTGAACGTGGACGGCAAGGAAGTGCCGCAAAAGGACTATATCACCGACGAACTGACCGACTATGCAATGAACTGGCTGGCCAAGGAACGCGATCCCAAAAAGCCGTTCTTTCTCTATCTCAGCCACAAGGCGGTCCATTCCGACCCGCTGCCGCCGCCGCGCTACGCCCATCAATATGACAAGGCCGAGTTCCGGCTGCCGGCCAGCGCCGTCGACACGCCCGAGAATTACAAGGGCAAGCCGCGCTGGGTCTATGACCAGCGCAACAGCTGGCACGGCATCGACTTCTTCTACAATTCCGACATGAAGATGACGGATTATCTGAAATATTATTACGGCACCCTGTCCGCCGTCGACGACAGCGTCGGGCGGATCATGGCGTGGCTGAAGAAAGCGGGGCTGGAGAAGGACACGCTGGTAATCTTCACTTCGGACAATGGTTTCCAGGTGGGAGAGCATGGCCTGATCGACAAGCGCAATGCCTATGAGCCCTCGGTCAAGGTGCCGCTTGTCATGTACGAACCGGGCACCGTTCCGGCGGGGGTCGTCAACAGCGGCGCGATCCGCAACTTGGATTTCGCGCCGACCTTCCTCGACCTGGGGGGCGCGCAGCGTCCGTCGCAGTTCGAAGGCAAAAGCGCCTGGCCGCTGATCACCGGCGCAGTGGCCGCAAAGGACTGGAAAGCGCCCGATTTCACCTATGAATATTATTGGGAATGGACCTTCCCGCAAACGCCGGGCACCTTCGCCATCCAGCGCGGTAACCTCAAATATATTCAATATTATGGCGTATATGATGCTGACGAACTGTACGATGTCGCCGCCGATCCGGGCGAAATGAACAATCTGGCCGAAGACCTGAAATATCTTTCGACCAAGATCGAGCTGCGCCAAGCCTTGTTCGACCAGCTCGCCGACCGCAATGGTCGGCACGTTATCCCCTATACCCAGCGTCAATCGATCGGCGCGGTGCGGCGCGGCCGCAATGGCACCGGTGCGGCGCCGTTCCCGGACAGCTGGCTCGTCGAACCCAACCGCGAGGACCGGCTGGACCCGATCGTCAACGACAGCCTTGCCAAGCAGGCCGCGCATGATCGGGGCGAGAAGTTCATCCCTGCACCCATCGTCGGCCAAGGCACCAACAGCGTCGAGCATGGCATGAAGAGCCTGCCCAAATCCAAGCAGCAGTGATCGGGAGATAGCGTAATGACATTGAAATCGGTCCTGTTCGCAGCCGTAGCGGCATCTGCCGTTGCCACACCGCCCGTTGCCCATGCGCAACAGGCCCCCGCCGTCGATATGCGATCCGCTGACGTCCGGGCGGGCGCGACGGTCAAGCGAATGACGACGGACGAAAAGACCGTGCTGACCCACGGCATCATGCCGTTGCCGCTGGGTGAGAAAACGCCGCCGATCCCGGCCGACGCGATCCCGGGCGCGGGTTATATTCCCGGGATCGAACGGCTCGGCATCCCGGCGCTCAAGGAAACCGACGCCAGCCTGGGCGTGTCCTATGTCATGGGCTTGCGCAAGGACGGGGCGACTGCGCTGCCGTCGGGCGTGGCGCAGGCGGCCTCTTGGAACCCCGACCTCATCTATCGCGGTGGGGCCATGATCGGTTCGGAAGCACGGGCGAAAGGCTTCAACGTATTGCTTGCGGGCGGCGTCAACCTGATGCGCGATCCGCGCAACGGACGCACGTTCGAATATCTGGCGGAAGATCCGCTGCTGTCCGGCATGCTTGTGGGCGCGGCGATCCGTGGCGTGCAGTCGAACAACATCATCTCCACGATAAAGCATTTCGCCCTGAACGGGCAGGAAACCGGTCGCAAATATGTCGACGCGAAGATCAGCGAGGGCGCGGCGCGTGAAAGCGACCTGCTCGCCTTCCAGATCGGCATCGAACAGGGCCAGCCAGGTTCCGTGATGTGCGCCTATAACCGCGTCCATGGCGAGCAGGCCTGCGCCAGCGACTGGCTCCTCAACACAGTGCTCAAGCAGTCCTGGGGCTATAAGGGCTTCGTCATGTCGGACTGGGGCGCTGTCCCCAATCTCGACGCGGCGATCAAGGGGCTGGACCAGCAGTCCGGCGAACAGCTCGATCCGGGCGTTTTCTTTGGTGACAAGCTCAAGGAAAAGGCTGCTGCCGATCCTGCCTACAGGTTGCGCCTCGATGACATGAACCGTCGCATCCTGACCGCCATCTACGCCGCGAAACTGGACAGCAACCCGGTGCGACCCGGCGGCAGGATCGATTTCGACGCGAACGCCAAAGTGGCCGAGGAAGCGGCGAAGCAAGGCATTGTGCTGCTTAAGAACAAGGGCGCGCTGCCGCTTGCCAAAACGGCGAAGTCCATTGCCATCATCGGCGGCTACGCCGATGGCGGTGTGCTGTCGGGCGCCGGTTCCAGCCAGGTCCATGGCGAAGGCGGCCCGGTAGTGACCCGGCCCTCAGCCGGCAAGGGCGTGTGGGCGGGCTTCATCGCGCAGCAATATCATCGCTCCAGCCCGCTGGACGCCATCCAGGCGCTGGCCAAGGACGCCAAGATCAGCTTCCGCGACGGCCGCTACATCGCCGACGCGGTAGAAAAGGCCCGGCAGGCGGAAGTCGCCATCGTCTTCGCCACCCAGTGGCAGACAGAGGGGCTGGACGTACCCGACCTTTCGCTGCCCGACGGTCAGGACGACCTGATCGCCGCCGTCGCCGCCGCTAATCCCAACACGATCGTCGTGCTCGAAACCGGCGGCCCGGTTAAGATGCCGTGGCTCGACAAAGTGTCAGCCGTGGTCGAGGCATGGTATCCCGGCGCCCGCGGCGGCCCTGCGATCGCATCTATACTGTTCGGCGACACCAATCCCTCGGGCCGCTTGCCGTTGACCTTTCCAAGGGACGAAAGCCAGCTTCCGCGCCCGAAGCTCGACGGCAGCGACTGGGTCGAGCCGGATTTCTCCGGCGGTCCCAGCTCGGGCAGCGACAAGTTGATCTCCGATTACGACATCGAAGGCTCCGACGTAGGCTATCGCTGGTTCGCCCGGCAGCGCCAGAAGGCGCTGTTCCCGTTCGGCTACGGCCTGTCCTACACCTCGTTCGAGAGCACGGACCTGAAGCTCAAGGGTCTGACCGCCAGCTTCACCCTGAGCAATACGGGTCGACGTGCGGGCGCGGAAGTGGCGCAGCTATACCTCGTCAGCCGTAACGGTGAGGCGAAGCAGCGCCTTGCCGGATTCGCTCGCGTCGACCTTGCCGCGGGCGCATCGCAGAAGGTGACGTTAAGCATCGAACCGCGCATCCTTGCCGACTGGCAGGACGGCGGGTGGGTCATGCCTGCGGGGGAATATGCCTTCGCCCTGGGCACAGATGCCGAAACATTGGCGGCCCCGGTCACCGTCCGACTAGCCGCCAGGAAATGGAAAGACTAGGGCCGTAACGGGCCGGCGTCTCCAGGATGGCCAGGTGGGAGGCTGTCCCTCAGAATGATGGTGTTGGAACGAGGCCCGAGCGAACGGCCTCAAGCATCATTGGAGGAACAGCCATGGAGCAGCGCCCAGGCGCTAACTGAATTGTTAGCGTTGCGCCCGCGATCGCACGATTTTCACGCGGTGTGGTGAGGTGAGGTGGGGCGGTGGCCGGGGTGGAAGGAGGCGTCCGCCCGGAAATCACTTCGACCTTGAAATGCACCGAAATCCAATGTGGCTGGTGGAACTGTCGATCGCCTGCGGGTGGCGGGCGGCCGGCCGATAGCGCTGGCAATAGTTGGGGGCGCACAGATGCGAGCCGCCCTTCACAACCTTGCGCGGGATTGCGATCTCGGGCGCCGAAGGGTCGAGGCTCTCCCGCTTTTTTGCCCCACGGGGATTTGCCGGTACGCAACAGCTGCCCTTGCTCTTTCGTTCAATCCTGGGTTGGCCAAACCAGTCGGCGGTCCATTCCCAGACATTCCCGATCATGTCGAAAAGACCATAGCCGTTGGCAGGGTAGCTGCGCACCGGCGAAGTGCGTTCGTAACCGTCCTCCAGCGTGTTGCCAAATGGGAACGCGCCCTGCCAATAGTTGGCGAGCATGGCACCCCCCGGCGCTAGTGTATCGCCCCAGGCATAGTCCGCGCCATCAAGTCCGCCGCGCGCCGCATATTCCCATTCCGCCTCTGTGGGCAAGGTCTTGCCAGCCCATCTGGCATAGGCTTCCGCGTCCTGATAGACGACATGGACGACCGGATGATCCTCCAGCCCCAGGATGCTGCTATCGGGTCCCAGCGGGTGTCGCCAGTCCGTACCCGCGCTGAATGACCACCACTGGCTATAGTCACCCAGGTCGACCGGCCCGCTAGTGCGCTGGAACAACAGCGATCCAGCGCCCGCCAACGCCGGGTCCATGCCAGGATAGTTCTTTGGATCAGGTGCGATTTCGGCTAAGCTGCGATAGCCGGTCGCCGCGACAAAAGCAGCGAAATCCGCGTTGGTGACGGGCGTCTCGTCGATCCAGAAGCTGTCCACCCGGACGGCCCGCACAGGCGCTTCCTCGGGATAGAAGGCGTGCGATCCCATCCGGAACGTCCCGCCTTCTATCCACCGCATGCCGTTTTTCACGTTCAATCCGTTAGTCCTTACATTGCCATCGGTGCCAGCCGCAGCCGCGCGTATTCCTCGTTTAGAGGTCGGAGATCGGCGTCTTCGGTCGGTACGTCCCGGTCGGGCTCAAACACAGAATACTGTTGCGACGTTCGCAACATAGAACTTGAGGTTGCTCTCCGCCACCTCGGCGACGTCGAAAGGATGCGCGGTCTAGCCGGGTCGTCCACCAGCTAGGTTCGAGATTGGAAATCTTTTCACGTTGGCGCTTAAGCGAATCATTAGGGACGGATCTCCCAGATCGAACCGTTGATCGGAACAATGGCGTTGCTTATTGCGTCGCTTTTTTTGGTCGATTCGCTGGGCCGGAGTGAATACAACCTGCCGCTGTCAGCTATGGCTGGTGATGGCACTCCTGTGAGCAACAAGGCTGCTTGCCGCCTCACAACTATTGGCGGCACAGTAGGCCCACAGGCAAGCAAGCCAGGAAGCGCCCCCCCTACCTGATGAACCTTATGACGATCACAAGTCTCGCGCCCGATTCAAAGCTGCGAATGTTTACCACGACAATGCGCATTCCCAGCGGGGTTCAACTGCCCGAAGGGCTGTAGGCGTCCTACCGACGTAAAACACATGAAATCCGGCGGGTTCGGGCTGCTCACGCACGGAACTGCGTGAATCCCAGCGATCTCGTGCGTATCGCTAATCCTATGGTGTCCGGAAACCCCTGTCGGAAAGTAGCCCTGTCCGACAACGTGATATCAGGGGTTTTCCGACATGCTCATTGGCTACATGCGTGTTTCTTCCACCGACGACCGGCAATCGGTCGATCTTCAGCGCGATGCGTTGATCGCAGCCGGTGTCGATTCCCGGCATCTCTTTTCCGATAAAGCGTCCGGCGCCCGTGAGGATCGCACCAGCCTTAAGGCCTGTCTCGAATACCTGCAGGCTGGCGATACACTGGTGGTCTGGAAGCTGGACCGCCTCGGGCGCTCTTTGCCGCATCTGCTAGCGATCCTTACCGATCTCAGGGAGCGCGGGATCTCATTTCGGTCGCTCACCGAGCAGATGGATACGGGCACACCGCATGGCGAGCTTCTGTTCTCGCTCTTTGGAGCGCTCGCTCAATACGAACGGGCGCTGACGCGCGAAAGGATCGAATATCAGGAATGCGGAGGTCCACCTACAACGGCGGCTCTACGTTTCGCGGCTCATACACCTGATCGACAAGCTGCCATGCTAACGCCTCTTCTGCGTTCATGAAGTGATCGCGGTCGAGCGTCTGCGCCACCACATCGACCGGCTGACGGCAATGGTGCGAGTAGAGGCGGACCAAGCGCTCCCGCATCCGTAATATGTCCGCTGCGTGCCGCTCGATATCCGATGCCTGCCCCTTGAAGCTCCCGGACGGCTGATGGAGCATCACGGATGCATTCGGCAGGATGGCACGCATCCCCGGTGCCCCTGCCATTAGCAGGAACGACCCCATTGATGCGCCTAGCCCAAGACAGAGCGTGGCGATGGGACACCGGACATATTGCATAGTGTCGTAGATCGCCAAGCCGCTGGTGACGGCTCCACCCGGCGAATTGATGTAGAGCGTTAGCGGCTTCTTGGGGTTTTCGGATTCGAGGAAAAGCATCTGTGCGCAGACCGTAGCCGCAAGGTTGTCCTCGATCGGGCCCTTGACGAACACGATCCGCTCGCGCAGCAAGCGGGAGTATATGTCAAATGAGCGTTCCCCGCGTGAGGATTGCTCAATTACCATCGGGATCAGGCTCATTGGCCCTTGCCCGTTGCCAAACGTTCGATCATTTCTAGCAAGCGATCACGTTCAGCACGAAATTTCTCAGCATCTTCGCGCCGTTCATTTTCGGAACGATCAAGGCGTGCCTTGAGGTCGTCCACCTGATCCTCCAGCGCGTTGATTAAGCTCTCCCGCTCGTTCCGTTGCAGAGGGGTGCCGACACCAAGGCCCATGCGATCCCCGTCCGCTGCCTTGGCCGTCGCCTGTTCGTCGCCGGAAAGGTCGAGCCACCATTGTCCCTTCTCATCGCGATTGGCTGGTAGCACCCCGCTCCGAACCTGCCGACGTATGGTGTCCACCGAGACGTTTAGCCGCTGTGCGGCCTCGGGTATGCTGACGATCATAGCTGCTCCTGCATATGCTTGCCTATGCTACATATGCAGATATTGGATGGTGAGTTCAAGGGGAAGCTGCGTCGCTTCCCGATTGGGAACGTGTGACGGGAATCCGATCGTGCTCATCGCACTGACCACCCCTTCCCATCGTTCGTTTACGCCGATAGGCTTGTCGCATGCTGCTGATCGTAGGAACTGTCCGCTTACCGGCCCAGAATTTGGACGCCGCCTGCCCAATCATGAAGCGTATGGCTGATTCCAGTCGCGCAGAGGAAGGCTGCGTCGAGTACGGTTATGCAGAAGATGTATTCGACCCCGGCCTCATCCACGTGAAAGAGATGTGGACGGATCAGGGCGTTTTAGATCGACACTTCGCTTCTACGCACATTGCTGAGTGGCGTGCGGCTTGGCCCAGTCTCGGTATTGGTAATCGTGACCTGCGGGTCTACGAAGTTGGGGAACCCCAAAAGACGTAGCCTCCCGTCCGCCTGCCAACAGCTTGATCATAACGGCAATCACATGCCGGGCGGCGCTATCGCCTGATTGCCGTCACCTTCTTAGTTTTCCCGATAGGGATGGTGAAGCGGGAAAGGGCATGGGTTCCCGAAAAATGGAAACAACCATTCGGTATCGGCGCTTTGGTGACAAGCATTCCACGTCAGTGACCGACGACGGCCGTGCGTCATCTCCGCAATTGACATCAAACTCTACCTATGTTGAGTTGCGCGATGACCCGTGATCGCCGCCCTTCGAAACAGATGCTCGTCCTGCTGGAGGCGTTGTCCGCGCGAGCGCAGCAATGGCGTCACGGTTACGATCTGATGAAAGAGACGGGTCTTCTCTCGGGCACACTCTATCCGCTGCTCATCCGTATGGCAGACCAAGGGCTTATCGAGGCTGAATGGCGTGAGCCGGTGCAGCTCGGCCGACCCGCGCGACATGTTTATAGATTGACCGCCAAGGGGTTCGCATTCTCGCAAGAGGTCACTACTCCCGCCGGTGTTTATCTGTCGGCGGCGGTCCGCGTATGACGCTCGCTCTTCCTCAGGCCGTGATGACGATAGCGATCGCGTCCCTAGGCGACCGCCGCCGGGAGTGGGCACTTGCCATGCAGGCCGAGTTCGAAATTGCGGTGGAAGACGAGCGGCAAATGGCTTTTGCAGCAGGTTGCCTTGTTACCGCGTGGCGGGACATGCACAGACATGGCGACGGGCGCTTGACATTGGCAAGTTATGCTCTTGGGCTTGGACTGTTCGTGCCGATGGCGGCCGTGCATCTTGCATGCGTAATCGATTTTCTGTTTGTCGGGACTGGTGTGCCCGGCGGAGCGCTGTTGGCCGGTGCTTCGGCAAATCCTGTTCTCGGGTGGACGCAGGCTAGATCAATCCCAGCCCTGATCCTGCTTTGGAGTTCGCTCGGCGTTGGGCACCTTTGTCTTGCCTGGCTGCTGCTAAACCGTGATTGGCTACGCATCTTCAAGGTCGGAGCGGCTGTCGGTGCCGCGACGGTGACGCTTCTCCTGCTTATGGCGGTGCTACTCCTCGACACCACTGTGCTGATCTCGCACGTCGTGATGTTGGCGATCGAGTTTATAGCTCTCGCCGCTGCGGCGCGATGGCATGCTCGGCTAATTTCGAACGCTTTGCCCGGCACTGCATAATCTACCCTTAGCAAATGACCTGAAGCTTCGCTGCTGCAACCCTTACAAATCGATCATTCAATAAGTCTACATATATCGAAAACTGTCTTTTGTCGTCATAAATGGGATTGGAAACAATGATGCTGTTGAGGTCTACAATGAGTTTGGCGCTATCGCTTGGCCTGCTCGGTAACGCGGCTACAGCTCAACCACCTGTCGAGCGACAGGCAGCCCAGCAGAGCGATCCTGTCAAACGCATTTTCGAAGAATGGCTGACCGCATTCAACTCGGGCGATCCGGCGACCATCAAAGCCTTTTACGGTAAGTACCTCGGCGATGATAATCCGATGTTTGCGCTGGAAAACGCGCAGGACACTTGCGGTTTCGACCTTGAGCGGACCGAGGCCCGCTCCGCTACAACCATGACCGCGCTGTTGCGTCAGCGCTGCCTACCCGGTTTGCAGCGTGCGAAACTCGAACTCGCAGCAGATGGGGTCAAGCTGAAGTCCCTAGACTTCAGCCCCTTGCCACTTTCGGGAGACGGCTCAATCAAGGCGATGGCCGCGATCGCGGACAGGTTGGCAGCCCGAAACGACTTCGCCGGGTCGATCATCATCGCGCGACACGGTAATAGAATCCTCGCCCGCAATTGGGGGTTCGCCGACTCGACCAAGCGAACGCCAATGACGCTCGATACCCCTATGTTCCTGGCGTCTGCTGGCAAGATGTTCACGGCCGTCGCCACCTTACAATTAGTGGATGCCGGTAAGATCGATCTCGATGCGCCGGTGGGACGGTATCTGACCGATTATCCCAACAAGGACATGGCTAAAGTCACGGTCCGCCAGCTTCTCACCCATCGGGGCGGCACAGGCGACATCGGTATTCTCGGGCGCGACGATGGTGCCAATCGGGCGCTAACTCGGACTATCGACGATATCGTGCGGTTGAATGGCAACCGGGCGCCCGACTTCCCGCCCGGCAGTAAAGCCGATTATTCCAATTACGGCTTCATCCTGCTCGGCGCGATCATCGAGAGGGTGACCAACGGGAGCTATTACGACTATATCGCCGAGCACGTTTTCCAGCCCGCCCGCATGACGAACAGCGGCTTTCCCGACCATGACCACCTGCAAGGGGTAGCAGTCGGCTACACGCATTTTTACGGGGCTGAGCCGAAGCTGGTTGCCAACATGGATGTCCTGCCCTGGCGGGGAGCGTCCGCAGGAGGCGGGGTTTCCACGGCCAACGACATGCTGCGTTTTCTCGGCACTATGAAGGACGGCAAGCTCCTGTCTCCCGCCATGTTCAAACTCGCTACGACTGCCGGTGCCACCACCTGGTATGGCATGGGATTTGTTATCAACTCCGAACAGCAAAGCTGGGGGCACGGAGGAAATTCATACGGCATGGACGTCGCCGTGCATTATTACGGCAATATGGACACAAGCTTTGTTTGTTTAGCAACGCGCGATATGGTTTGTAACCGATTGATATTCGCTTGGAATTTACGTACCGTTGATCCGGTTCAGTAGGCCTGAGTGCGGATTCAAGGCTCGTACAGCTTTCGCGCCAATGCCCGTTTACCACTTTGCTTGTCGAGCTAATGCTATGTTCCCGCATAGGAAGGACGAACGAGAATGCCCGCCCCGCGAGCGATTTTTGTCGATCAAGAGTCGAGCCTTTCCCGTAATCTGTTCCCAATTTAGGTTTCCCGGAATGGCCGCATCTCGACGGGAAAACCTTGGACGGCGTGAATCGCACGTCGGGCGGCGACTATCGCCTGATTGCCGTGCATCTCCTATGCGGCTCAACCGCGAGCAATGCCCGCTTCCATCAGCGCCGCCGCCTCGTGGAAATCCTGATCGCGCGCGAAATCGATCGGTGTCCGGCCGCTGGCGTTACGCCAGCGGGCGTCGGCTCCGTGCGCGAGAAGGATGCGGGTGACGGAGGCTGCGCGATCGGGATCGGGCGGAAGGATAAACAGCGGCGTCGGTCCCTCGGGGTCAGGAAGTGCTAGATTGGCCCTCGCGGGGTCTTCGCGGAGGATCATTTCGAGCCTTTCGGTCTGTCCCATATAGCCCAGCGTCCGAGGATCGCGGCTGAGCGGGGCGAGCCGCTCAGCGATATGCGGCTGGCCCATCATGACCGCCCAACTCAGCGGCGTTCCGCCCCAGCGCTGCTCTTGCAGATCGACATCTCCACCCGCCGCGACGAGCAGGTCGACCGCCTCGATAGAACCTGATTGCGCCGCCCGGTGAAGCGCGCTGATCCCATCCTCGCCGAGATTGTGGACCGACGCGCCGAGCGACAGCAGGAGTGCGATGGCGTGAGCATTGCCGAATTCGCCGGCGGCGATCAGCGGCGCCGGATCATCGATCAGGGTCGGATCGGCGGCGAGCATCGCGCGGACGCGGCCTTGGTCACCCGCGAGACAGGCCGCCTGGAATGCCTGGACGCCCTCGAGCGCGGCAGGCCGTGCGCCGTGTCGTTCGAGCAGGGCGAGCATCTCCAGAAAGCCCGACATCTGGGCGAGCGCGTGGATTGATTGGTGGCGAAAGGGCTGGGTCGTGTCGGGATTGGCGCCATGGGCGAGCAGCCATTCGGCGCGCGCGAGATGGTTCTGGCCCGCGGCGCTGCCGAGCAGGAAATCGAGCGTGCTGATTTCCAGATTCCCGCCCGGCCGGCCGGCGGCCGGGTCACTCCATTTATGTGCGGCACCTTGCGCCTCGCTATGACGCCAGAGCAGCTCGTACCAACCGGCGTCGCCGGGGACGCAGGCGATATTGTACAAGGCCTGAAGGTCGAAAGGGTCGGCGCCGGCCGCGACGAGCAGGTTGACGAGGGCTTCAGCCTCGGGATGGCTTGGCCTGTGATTCTCGCCAAGCCAGATCGCGCCGGTCAGGATCTTGAAGGGGCTACCCCAGCCATCATCGAACTGAAAATTGGGGTCTGCCCCGGCATCGAGCAGCAGGCGTGCGATGGCAACGGCATTTTCGGTGTCGAGGCGGCCATAGGCGACATAGGCGAGCGCGGTCCAATTGAGCCGGCCGCCGGTCCGGGTCGCGGCTTTCGAATCTCGGGTGAGCCGCCGCTCGACCTCCGCCAGGTCGCCGCAGGTGACGGCCGTGAACAGGCTATGCCGGACGATGTCGGGATAGAGATCGAGAATGCGGCGGGCGATCCTGGTGTCGCCGTCCCAACCGTGGCGCAGCAGACGGTCGAGGCGATCGGCCCGATTGCTGCCGGTAAGCGCCAGTTCCTCGATCGCCACCTTGAGGGCCGTCCAGCTTTCGCAGCCATATTCGCGGGCGAGCGCGTGCTGGACGTCACGCAGTCCGGGTTCGGTGGGCGCAGTGTACCACGCCGCGGTCAGGCGGCGTTTGGCGTTCGGCTCGGCGGCGCGCAGCGCCTTGAGCCAACGCTTGGCGTCTTTGCGTAGCGCTTCGATAGAGGTTCGGGGCGTGAGGACACGGGTCATCTTCTACCTTCCTTCCCATCGCCTGACGTCCGCTTACGAAAGGCCGGAAGAAGGGCTCGTAAGATCGCTCAATACTGGCTGGATGGGAGGGGCTCCCTTGCCGCGGACAGGAGGCGCTCCAGATGCGCTCTGGGGCGATCATCGGTGAGCGAGCGCCACCTGTCAATGCAGGCTTCGCAAAGCAAGGCAGCGCTGCTCGGCGCCGTCTCACTTCCATTCGAGTGGTGGAAATCACATGTCGGGCGGCGACTATCGCCTGTATCTCGTGCAGGTTGGCACCTACAACGCGCTCGAAGGCATCGTTGAGCCAAATATTTAACGATGCGCATTCGGATGTTTTTTGTCGATTTTGAAATGTGGGGCTGTGCGCCAGATGGCAGCTGTGAAAGCAGCTTGGGCAATGAAAAATATAATGAAACCAGCATTGTACTTGCCGTCACGGCACTGTGTCCATAGCGGCTCCCTCAATTCAGAGTGACAAAAATACAGGCTGTTTATGATGAAATGCCCGGCGACGATCACAGTAAACCAATAGGAAATTGTTACCGCAGTAACGCCAGCAAAGACGGTCAGTTTTCTCATCAAGACGACCTCAGATAAATGGGCTCACTCGGAGTGGTGGTCCATGCACGAAAGAGCCATGACGTCATGATCGGCAATGTGCCAGCGACTGTCGCCCCCATAAATTAGACAAGCGATTATGTAGGTCCGATCGGCTGACCCAATTCCGCCGTCGAACGCAGCGGCGAACACTGCCCATCCTCCGACTGCGCCTACCATGGATAGCAACAAGGAAAACGGCAAAGGCGATGCTGCCATACGATAGCCCCATAGTCGGACGATTGGCGCGCCAATGAACATGGAGAGCGGAGCCGAAAATATCACCCCAATCGTACCAGCGATTGCCGCGAGCATGAACAGTCCGATTATGCCTTCGAGACTGAATAAGCCCGATCCAAAAAAGAGCAGTCCAACGCAGAGAATTATGGTGGCGACGAACGAACCAAGCAGCGCCGACAGGAAGGCGACCCCTACAGAGCCAGAAATGCTTAGCTGATTCATGGCATCTCCTCAGACATTGGGTCTGCCTAGTCCTTTTAAATCGTCCCATTTCGGCCCCTCGCCACAAAGAGTGGACTGACATTCCAGCCACCGGCGCATCATTGCCCTGACACGAGCCTTGTCATCGCATGGCGCATTGCTGTCTGGCCGGAAAATCACCAATACTCCTAACGGAAGCCGTCTTATGCCCTGTATGTTTTCGGCAAGCTGCGACCAAGTTATCTTTTTGCCATTCCATTTGATTGTGCGGGCTGCTGATAGTTCGATAATAGAGGCGGCGCTCAAACCATACTCAGCCTGCCCTCTGATCCAATCGTTTGGCGCAGGACAGTGACGAACGGGTTCGGTCGCCACTCAAGCGCATGCGACCAGCGCGCCCGCCAAAAATCCTATTCCCGGTAGCAGAGTCCGATCCATCATGGAGGATCATCTCCTAGACTGCCTAAACAACCGTAAACTGGAATGGACGCCCGTCGGCAATCACACGGCGGGCGGCATGTCGGCAAAAGCCAGTTTGTGGTCAAGCAAGGAACCGTAGAGTTTGCTGGTAAAGAGACCCACTGGGTCTCAGGTAACACGTCCGGCAAAGCTGCCGTTCCAATTACACGGGGTTGCCAATTATTCACTCTCTGTCGGAGGTGATACGGGAATTGCTCAAGCTTTATCGGGTGCCGCCAATACCGCCAAACGCCACACCGACCACGTCCTCGTCATTAACACGCACGATCGCGTTCGCACCTTCATTGACAAAGGTGCACCCGGTCGACGAGCCGGTCGTTATCCAGGTCCCGGCTAAGATATCCAGGCCGTGTGTATGGCAGTGTCGGACGAGTGTCACCGTAAGCACGACCGGATCGCCCGAACCGTTGCCCTCTGCCCGGCCTCGCAAATTGCCGTCGACGAACAGCGTTGCCCCTGGCTGAGCAAGGTTCTGGCGCCGCCAGTCGGAAATAGCAGCACCCAAAACCAGTCCAGCATTATTCAGTCCATCCGCCAAAGTATGCTCGGTCGAAGCGTTGCGCCAATTCGAGAGCCGCGAGTCTAGAATTTCGATCGCGTATCGCACCTCGATGATGGCATCGACGATGTCACGGTCCGTGGGCGGATCACCCCCGGCAAGAAATGCGCGTCCGAGGCGCAGCGCGACTTCGGTTTCGAGGCCGCGCATGCCGAACGTGATAGCAGGATAATGGTGTCCAGTGGAGGCGACAGCTGCGATGGCAATAGGCGCAGCACGCATCACCCCAGAGACGAGACCGATTTTCCACGCACCGATCGACCCGCGTCGGCGGATCACTTCAATCTGAACTTCGCGCGCTTCCGCTTCCGTAAGGTCGGTCGGCAGGAGCGTCCGGACGCCACTCGCATGGGCTTCCACCAATAGCGCTACGGCTTGATCGATCCTGTCGCTCACGACCATCATACCGGCTATTCGACTGCGTGTCTGCGACGCCCGACATGGTAGCCGGCAATCCAGAAATGCGCCGCCGCCCAGAACAAGATCAGGCTGATGACGACCAGCGCATAGGTAATGCCGATACCAGCCGCATGTTGGCAAACGGGAAGCGATGCAACGGCCCCGACGCAGCGCGGTACCAGACCCGATCCGGCTGCCTGGGTCAGCGCGACCCGCGTCATGTAATCGCTGATCAGGCCAATCAACGGCGGCCCGATGCCTAGTCCGATCAGGTTCATGATCAGGTACATGATCGAGGACGCGGTCGCGCGCATGCGAGCGTCGATCATGTTGTGCATCTGCGCGAACGTCGGCGCGAGATAGGTGAAGATCGCGAGCGTGGCGATCATCAGCAATGGTACGGCTACGGCGAGGGTG
This sequence comes from Sphingobium sp. 3R8, assembly GCF_020166615.1. Classification (NCBI taxonomy): domain Bacteria; kingdom Pseudomonadati; phylum Pseudomonadota; class Alphaproteobacteria; order Sphingomonadales; family Sphingobiaceae; genus Sphingobium; species Sphingobium sp. 3R8. The sequence continues at coordinate 120,767 of NZ_JAIQXR010000017.1, forward strand.
CTGCTAAGAAAGCCGAGGATGAAGCACGGTGCGGCGGCGGTTACCATGATAGCGGGGAGCCACGAGTAAAAGCGTACATTCCGCGCGCCGAAGCGGTCTGCGGCGAAACCGCTCGCCAGTGTCCCGACACCGGCACCCACGCCGTTGACCAAGCCCGAGATAAGGCCGACCGCGCCGATGTCGAGGCCGTATCTGCGAATGAGGAACGACGGAAGGAACGACGCGATCCCATATCCTACGAGAACGATCAATGCCGCTCCCGCCGCCGAGTGGCGCAATACGGGATTGCTGAAAAACACCTTCAGAACGGCGGAAAACGGCGGTGGTGGAGCATCGTCCTGCGCTTGTCCCGCGTTTACATCGAGACGGCCTCGCTGAAGCTGCGGGACCAGCCATATGACCGCGATCGCCAGAACAAATCCGGGCGGCCCGAGCATGATGAAAGCGGTTCGCCAGCCATAATGATGTGCCAGCCAGCCAGCCGTCACGGCACCGAGGAAGGCACCCGCCGGCGCGCCGAACGAATAGAAGGCAAGTGCGCGTCCACGCTCCTTGCTGGGAAACAGATCGGCAATCAGCGAATGGGCGGCGGGGGTCCCACCCGCCTCGCCGATGCTGACGCCGACCCGGGCCAACAGCATCTGCGCGTACGTCCGGGCAAGACCGCAGACCATCGTCATGACGGACCAGAGCACGAGACAGGCAGCAAGGATCACGGATCGATTGCGGTGTTCGCTCAGTCGCGCAAGCGGCAGGCCGACGATCGAATAGAGCAGCGCAAAGGCCGGCCCGCTCAACAAGCCAAGCTGCCAGTCGCTCAGGCCGAGTTCCTGCTTGATCGGTTCCTGAAGCACGCCGAGCGCGGTACGATCGACGTAGCTCAGCAGATAGCTCAGCATAAGAACGAACAGGGCAACATACGCGGATTTGCGCGAGGGCGAAGTTCCCGTCATGGCGCGATCATCCTTCGACAGACCTGTTCTACCCATCGCCCCGGTGCGATCATGCAGCCCGTGCTGTTACTCATCGCCCCCATTCACCCGGTCGCACGGTCAGCCGCAGCATGATCTGACGACCACGTGACGGCACCGCGGACACGTCCGAAAGCAGCCCGGCAGCCGTGCCTGTTCCGCTGCCGGTGAACGTCACGTCGTTCGCTCGGGTGACATAAAGCTTGTTAGTGAGGTTGCGCCCGATCACCGCCAACTCCCATGCTGTGGAGCGCGCCGCCAGCGTCGCGCCCGCATCCAAAAGCCAATAGCTTTTCTGAAGGCTGGACGACTGGAGCGAAGGATTGGCGTAGTAGCTGGAACTGTGGCTGCCGTTTACATTGAACCCCAGGCTGAAGCTGTCCGAAATGGGCGTGCGGTAATCGGCCCCGGCGTTGGCGATCACCGATGGCGCGCGTGCCAACTGACGGCCCGCCAGGTTCTGGGCGCGAAACACACCCGTCGCACTCGGATTGGCGCTGCATCCGAGCGCGATGGTCTGCCCGGTGTAGCAACTGGCCGTGTAAACGTCATAACGGGCATGATTGTACGAGAACGCCCCCGTCAGTGTGAGCCCCGCAACTGGCGTGGTCCAGTTGATATCAATTTCCCCGCCGCGAACGCTGGCCTTGCCGGCGTTAGTGACGATTTGCGTGATGCCGACCTGCGACTGGACCTGCAGGCCGCGCAGGTCATAATCGTAAAGAGCGACATTCAACCGCAGTTTTCTGTCGAACAATTGCGTTTTCAAGCCGATTTCCGGACCTTTGATGGTCTGCTGATCGTACGAGCGATCCCCTGCCAGATCGACAGCGCTCACGTTGAAGCCGCCAGACAGGAACCCCCGTTTGTAGGAGCCGTACAGCGTCACAGTCTGCATCGGCCTCCACGTCAGGGTGGCTTCCGGCGAGAAATCGTTGAAGCTGCGTTCCGGAACCGCAGTGGTCACTGGCAGATAGAATATTTCGCCTGTCAGTCGCTTCTTTTCATATGAATACCGACCGCCTCCCGATAGTTCGAGCGTTGGCAGGATGTTCCACGACGCCTGCGCGAAAGCGGAATAGGCGTCCGACCGCTGTGTTGCGGCATTATTGAAATTCGCGACGACCACGGGCGCGTCGGCATTCCGCGCGGCAATAAATACGTCATAAAGTTTGGCGTGCTGATAATAGCCACCGACAATGAAATTGACCGGAAAGTCAAAGCTGCTGGTCAGCCGCACTTCCTCGGAAAATTCCTTGTCCCGAAATTCTTGATAATTCGCCAGAAGATTTGCGCGTGTCGTCGACGAATTCAGCGTATCTCGGTACTTTGTCTTGGCTGAATAAAAGCCCGTCGTCGATGTCAGTTTGAGCGTGTCCGACAGATGATAATTTGCTTCGAACGACGCCAGCCACTGCGTCTGGGTCAGGGAGGGTGTGCCATTCCCGTAGCGGGGATCGATCCTTGAGAAGCTGGGGCCGAAGTTGGGGTGAACGACGGTGGAATCGATCCTACAATTGTCGGAAGGGGATAATGCGCCGACACCGGCGGGACAGCTAATGAGCTGCTGGTTCTCGGTCGGCCCGCCCGTTTTGAGATTATTATAGCTCACTTTCAGGCGCGCATCGAAGGCAGCACTCGGTTCGAATTTGAGTGTCAGTCGGCTAGCATATTCGCGATCGCGGATTGCGTCAGCCCGAACGGAGCCGAGGACAGGATCGGCAGGCGCGATGTTCCGCACGTTGCCGTCCAGCCCCGAAGAATAGAAGGAAAGACGCGCGCCCAATGTGTCGGTGACAGGACCGGAAACAAAGCCGTCGGTCCGCCACTCGGTCTGCTTGACATCGTAACTGCCCGAAACCTTGCTGTCGAAATTAGCGGTGGGATCGGCTGTGCGAATGTCGACGACCCCGGCCGGGCTGTTCTTACCGAAAAAGAGCGCCTGCGGTCCTTTGTAGACGGCCACCTGAGCGAGATCCATCTGCGCCATACGCTGGACGGTGGCGCGGGCGATCTGCACGCCGTCGATCGAAAAGGACACGGCCTGGTCGGCGAACGGATTGGACTCGCTGCTGCCGATGCCGCGTAACGTGATGCTGCCGCCCTGTACGCTCTGTGAATCGCCGATAACAAGCTGTGGAACGAAGCGCGCTATATCCGCGAGGCCCACAATGGCCTGTCGCTCCAATTGCAATGCCCCGACCGCGGTGAGTGTAACCGGTGCTTGCGAGGCGGTTTCGTCGCGGCGTCGTGCCGTGACGACAATGTCGTTCTGGTCGCCTGCTGCGTCGGCACCGACCGTTGATGGGGAATTCGACATCGACTCCGCATCTGGAGACATTTGCCCCGCCGGTGCCACCGGTACTACCTGCGCGCTCGCTAGAGAGAATGACATCCCGAGTGCCAGAACCAAGACGCTAACCGAGGAAGTATACCGAAGACGCGAGTGCTTAGTGGCCTGATGATCTTGCTTCATTCGAGCTATCCACCCCGTGCTGATTTTTTGTTGATCAGAGCCCTTAGCGGCTAGGGCCAGAAAGTATCTGTCCTCGGAGGAAGACGCTTTTGATCGAACGGAGAAAACCCCGCCCCTCCGGCATGCAAGCCATGCACGTCTCTTTGCCGCAGGATGCGTTAGTCTTTCGAGTCTGGATGGGCGAACCATTCCTGCCTGCCCACAAACACATGGATATCAGCCAGTCGCCGCGCAATTGCCCCGAAAGAAACGGAAATACCCCGTCAAACGCCCGAAATGGGTACCGTTAGCCACCCAAATGCCGCAGAAACCCGCCCAACACGAAGTATCTTAATAATCATCAAAGGGTTATGACAATGTCGTAGTGCTCATCTTCATCGGGCGCGGCCCGCCAACCCCGCCGATTTCCCTCTATGACCCGATATCATCGCCGATCACCGCACACCACCATGCGGTATAGTGAACCGCCGTTTCCACGATATTGTCCGATACTTCCGTGCCCAGGCCGACAGCGCGGTAGCTTTCGGCCAAAGCACGAACGAACATGAAGTAATCGCGGGAGCGCCGGCCATTGGCCAGATGCACGGGATTGCTGGAAGGTTGGTTGCCCCCCGGTAAGATGAAGAACGGGCTCACGATTTTGGACCGGGCCCAGCATCAATGGGGGACAACCGTGGATCAGCATATAGGACTCGACGTCTCCCTGAAAGACACTTCGATTTCAATTCGTCAGGACGGCAAGCGCATTTGACGTGGCAAGTGCGCATCCGACCCCAAGCTTCTTGCAGAAGTGATCCGCAAGCGCGCGCCGAACGCAAGGCGGGTGGTATTTGAGACTGGACCATTGTCGGTCTGGTTTTTCCATGCGCTCATAGCTGAGGGCTTGCC